>NZ_RHQP01000031.1:0-74898 GCF_003935465.1 Pseudomonas sp. o96-267 | reverse complement strand
TCCACCAGCAACAAGCAGGTCAGGCCATGGCGGCCTGACTTAAACGAAACGGCCTCCACAAAAGCCGGGGCGATTCACTCTTGTGCGCCGAAATGAGCAACAAATCGTCGAAGATTAGTAACCTGAGCACCTCTCCAGCCGTAGATCGATTGGTCGTCGTCACCGACCGCCGTGACCCCACAATGGCCATTAGCAATATATCGGACAAGTTCATATTGGATTCTGTTGGTGTCCTGGGCTTCGTCAATCAGCACATACGCAAGCCCAGCCCGAACCCGGCCCCGGTATTCTTCTTCACGAGCAACGCGGATAAGAGGCAGATAGAGTAAGTCGTCAAAATCGACCGAATTTGATTGGCGCTTCTGCGCCTCATAGCTGATCAATGTATTCCACGCCAAACGCAATTGATCAGGATTCAGATCATGCGCAGCCGTCAGTTGCTCACTGATCGCGTCTTTATTCTTCGCATTTGTAACGTCATAGCCGGCCTGCCTTGCGAGGCTCCACGTTCCAAACCAAGCAACCGGATTCATCTTCTTCTTGTCAGATGACTCAATCTTTTTCGGTAGCCCGTACTCACGAGCCAGTGCTCGCAAAGAACGCTTGCAATCGTTGTCGCTGAGCAGCGAGAAATCGCCGGCAAGCCCATACCCTTCGGGATCATCCTTCAACAGTTTCAAGCCGAACGAGTGGAACGTATCGAAACGGATATTGTGCAAAGAACCGGAGCCGCCAACCCGCTCGACCCGTTCTTTCATTTCCTTCGCAGCCTTATTGGAGAAGGTCAGCATCTGCAGGTGTTGATCTGTATTGAGCTGACCGGCTATCACCAGTGCTCGCCTGGCAATAACCGTTGTTTTGCCAGACCCCGCGCTTGCGAGTACAAGTGCCGACTCAGTAACCGGATGCTCAACAATCAGGTTCTGCTGCGGATTAAGTTTCACGGCTCTGCCCCAGTTCCTGCAGAGAGCGCTGATCGACGGCGATGATTCGCCGGTAGTCGCGATGAGTGATCAGATGCTGCATGACATGCACGGGCTGCTGCTGGTTAATCTCGTAACCTTGCAGCCCATCAAGAGAGGCGGGATAAAGCATCCCCTCTTCTAAAGCGGCTTGGGGAATCAGAGCGCGTACCGACTGAGGGCACACAACCGTGATACGGCCATTACCATAATTGATCACCTCCATTCCCATGTTGTAGAGGCGTTCGGCAACTCTGAGGCAGCGCATTCGATCAACCGCCTGCAGCCAAGCAGTTCTCAGTGTTCGCGAGGTGTTACCGTTGGGGGTAGGCTTTCTCGTAAGTCCAACCCATAGATTTTCGGCAACGATGCCATAGGCATAGGAAATTCGGCTCAGCTTGCTGCTGTATAGATTCAGGCCGCTACTCGCCCAGCCAGAAGCAACGGCAACCTGGATCACGTCAACATCGCCAACCTGGCTCAATACCTCAAGCTCAGGAAGCGCGCACCACTCACGCATATTCCTTGCGTCATAGCTACGGGCACCGCCACTCGCAGAGTTATTGATACTCTGAGCACCCGCGCCGTAGTTCATCAGCTTGCCGACCGTCTGCTCCATCCCCTTGATTCGGACCCTGGCAAAAAGCGGAATCTTCTCTGCGCTGGCCCAATCAACAAGCGCAGCAATGTCTCGCCCCATGCTGGGGAGTTGATGGCTCGGTATAGCGTTAATGCCGTCGCCACTGGGGAATGGTTCGGCAAGCAGGCTTTCCGCCCACTGATAGCGAGGCATCCAGAAGGAAAAAATGTCGGCCTGCTCGTAGCGACGATCCCGCTCACAAGCGGTGTAACGCTGGCAAGCCTGCTCGGCAACTTGCAAGGACGCTGTGCCCGCCGCTGGTTCGTTTACACCAAAAAGCTGGCCAACGGCATTAGCCAGCCCATTACTGGGATACTGTGTAAGGCCCAAATGCACACGAGCCATTTCTGCGGCATTGCCAAGCGTTTCTGCAAGGAATGCAGCTTGCTGACGCAAGTTGAGCTTCGATATACCAAGCTCCTGCGATATCTGAGCTATGCGGGATCGATAGTAGCCTTCATGAGCGATCTTCGGGCTTTTATGCAGCCCGGCCTCGATCAAGTCTCCGAGGCTTGCATTCGTTATCCAAAGGGTCTGCCCAGGTAAATCACTGGCCGACGAAAACTCAAATGGCTCTTTACGGTACTCGCAAGCAACATTGCCCTCGCGACAAAATGGTGTGCCGTCCGCATAGAGCACTACTCCAATCTTGGGCAGGGCCTTCATTTGACGACTCCAAGAAGCTCGTTATCGGATGCCAGCATGTCTTCAAATGTAGACTTCATCCAATAAACGCCCTGCTCCTTCCAATATCGAACATTGGGCCAGAATCGCAGGCTCCCCAGAATGTCTTCGCGCTGCTCATAATACTCTTGAGGAATCAAGGAGAGCGCTCTTGCAAAATCGGAGTCATTACCACGATAGAACGGGATAGAGCCGCCAAGTTCATGATTAAGCGCAGTCATTGCCGCATCAATGTCACGAGCAGCTGACTGGAGTTTAGATAACTGCGGAGTAGGCTGACTCGCCAGCAGGCTGATCACTTGCAGGGCTAGCCGATTGATCTGCACCTGAGTCAGTCTGGATTGCGCGATAAGCATCCCCGGCACGCCAGCGGATGAATCACCCTGACCTTCAATCGTAACCGACCAATTGATGCCAATACTGGCTGCACAAATAGAGCACAAACAGCCCCCATCACCATGAGCTGCTAGCAACCCAGGATGGGCATAATCAACTGGAATCATGTAGCCGTGGGGAACCTGCACTGAGCTGCGGCTGACAAAACCGCAGCTACTGCAAGTGAACTTGTTTTTCCTGAGAATCTGCATCCCTGCGACTTTAGCTTTTTCATTATCAAGCCACCCACCCGCCATCAGCTTTCCAAAAATAACGGGATCAAGAACAGTGCCAATACAAACCTCAGTCATTTCAAGACCCCTATGGACAAGTTGTTGGGAAGGTTATTACAGCGAGACGGGAATACTAAAGCCCCGATAAATCAGGGCTTTATTCGACGCTTAATAGTTGATGTTCAAATCGCTGAGCACCTGGCTGGAAGAGTCGTTGTCGCTAGAGAGGGAACCAGACATCGCCATCAGAAGAGCAGGAATGATCATTGTCATAGCGCCACCAACAACACCCCACAACTGCCAACGAAGTGGCTCCTGATTCTTTTTGGCAATAATGCCACTGACAACTGCAAAGCCAGCGAAGAGGATGCCAGCAGCCATGATCAGCATCAGCACAACAGGAGTAATAGCACCCGCTTCCTCTTCCCAGCCAGTGGAGAAGTCGGAGAGTTTCAAGGCGTAAGCCGGCATCGAGACAAGCAGCGATGGGGCTGCCAGAAACGGGAGAACTGCCAGGCGGCGAAAGCGTTGAAGACTATTCTTCGCGGCCAAGTACATTTTCATTTGAACACATGCTTTCATTACGATTAAACCTCTTTCCATTTTAAACAGGCAACCAGTTAAATCCGGTTGAGTTATCGAGCGCCTCTGCCACATGTAAGCAGGCAATCATCAAGCTGCCAGCCACAATCCTAGAAATGATCGCTGCAATTAAGTCAGCACGCGCCTCCGGGGACAAATACCCCAGCTTTGCTGCGGCGAAATAGGCCCGCGCAAGCACCACATACCCCGCAATAACGACAATACCTAAAGCCGCCATCAATGCAGTTTTGCTGTAATCCTCGCCTTGGCCAGCTGTGTATGCAGAAATTTCGAGGGGATCACTATTAGACCAGAGCGTGTCAGTCCACACCTTTGCCCAAAATGCAATATCGATAAGACCAACCCCGGCAATCATTCGCCACCAAGCAGCAGTTACAGGCGAATAATTCATGGAGTCACGACGCCCCAGCTTCATGATTTCAAATGCGCCCATTGCTGAGATAATAACGCCGCAGGCAGCAAACACATACAAAAGCGAGCTTAGGATTACTGGATATTCAGCACTAAGCTGAATGAACATATCGCCAATGCCTTTCCCAATCTCGAAAAGACTTGATGCGCCACTAGAACTGGTGAGGCTCGTACTTTCAACCGACAAACCGACCAAACTCACGAAATCAATCGCGGCACCCATGCCAGTAAGCATGGCGATAAGTTCATTAAGCATATTCATAAGCCCTTAACGGCGAATCAAACCTTGAGTGGTGCAAACAGCACGATTCACCGGGTCGAACATTTGGACTTGACCGAAACCTGGAACATCAACGCCAGCTTTCAGGTACATGCCAACGCGATCCTGCTCTCGCACCACATAGGCGGACTGGCTATTAACGCCCTTGACGCGCCAATTAGAGGAAACGCGCTCACCCTTGCAGTGGGCCGGCATGTACTGGTCATCTGCCAATGCCTTGGCAGGAGCCTGTCGTGTCGGTGCCACGGGGGCGTTGCTCTGGGCGATAATCTGTTTCCTTGGTGCAGGAGGCGGCAGTTTCGCTGCAGCAGGTTTCATTGGCGGCGGCAACGCGGCGCTACTGGCTGCCTGCGGCTGAGCAGAGCCTGAACGAGTGCCGCTGTTGGCTTTAGCCAGTTGCTGTTGGTACTTGTTGCTCTCAGGCGCCTTCTGGTTGCGCAGCTGGCTAACCTGCGCGGTAAGGCGCTTGATGTTTTGCTCGATTTCATCCTGGTGGGCTTCGTTGCCTTTGAGGATTTCGCTCAACTCAGCTACCTGGCCGCGTATTTCCTCGACCGTACCTTTGATATCGCCAATCGAGGTGCGGGCTTCCAGCACTTGCCCCTCAAGCGTATCCAGTCGCTTGGCATCCACCTTGCGACCAATAGCGCCCTGATCGATCTTGCCCGCATCAGCCGCAGCGCCTGTGCCATTAACATCCGCCAGCAACGAGTCATACATCTTCTCTTCTTCGCTGACATCGCCTGCCGGCTTTTCTTCGCTGTCACCTGCGGTTTTGGCCTGGCCGCCTTCAACTACGCCATTGCCAACATCAGCGCCTGCCTCGACAACCTCCTTGGTAGCCCCATCTGCCTCACCATCAGCAATCTGGCCTTCGGGGTCAGCCACCTCCAGCTTCAGTTCGCTGTCGGCTTTTGGCTCGACGCCGAGCGAGGCCTTGAGCCGATCAAGGTCTTCTTTGGCGTTGAGAGAAATGCCATTTGCAGAGCCGGAGTCGTTGCGAGTCTCGCTCGCAAAACTGCTCGATTGAGACGCCGAATCTTTGCTAAAAAATTTCACCGCGAAGTAGCCCAATCCAGAAATGGACACAACACCAGCCACCACAGCCCCAATAACAAGTTTCTTGATGTCTGTGTTTGCTTGCGGCCCGCGCTTGCCTGAAGGACTAGCAGCAGGGTCTTTCAAGCCAGCCCCGCTCCGTGGCTCAGCCGAAATAGGTCCGCTACTTTGCATCTTGTCCAGATCACCATTATCAAGCGAAATGTCGAAGTCGAAATCGTCACCCTGACTACCGCTTTTATCTTTACCGTTGCTCATATCCACCCCCAGTTCAGTAATCACTTTCTTCAGCAGGTAGGCAAACGTCTTTCAAGAAGAAGACACCCACTTCATCATTAACTTTCAAGCTCACGGTAATTGGGCGGTTAATCCTGTTTTGGAATGCTGCACCAATACTGTCGCCCATAGAACCTAGCGCCATTTTCATTTCACGCTGAGCATCTGAGGATGTGCTTTCAACAACTGCGCCGTTGGTGATAACAACATCGCTATCAGCATTTGCCTCTGCAGCCTTGCCGATAGCACTAAGAACAGTGCCAAAACCCCACCACCCGTACCGATAAAGGATGTGTCGATCAACATCACCCTGGACCGCATTGAGCGTTGTATCCATATCAAGGCCAATCGCTTCCACCGGCAATGTATGCTCATCGGTGACGATGGTTTTCAGAGTCATGCGCAGCCATTCTTCTTTGCGTTCAAACTCACCAAGGAGCTGAGTACCGCGCAGCCGACCATTACGAATGGTCAGGGAAACCGGACCGCCTACATCACTGTTAAGTGCGATATCAGCGGTCGCCATATACATGGTTGCTGCGCGCGTTGCGGGGTTCGCGCACTTCTTGTTGCTATCTTTACCAGGCTCACCGTTCTTGGCATCTGCGGCCTTGGCATTACCACCGGATTTAGGTTGTGCATAAGCCCACTCTACGGAATAGGAAGACGGCACCTTGGCACCCTCTGCATCGATCAGCGATTTCAGAAGGTCATCCATCCCCTTATTTTCGTCGGACTTTCTGTTACCACGCTGCGCCTGGGCTTGAGGCTGAGTTTGTTGCCTTTCACTGGTGCCAACTTCGCTCAACTTCGTTGCCCGCTTAAATTGCTTTTTCGGCTCGAAAGGATTGGCGTCAGCATTTTCTGTGACGATCACCGGATGTGCGCTTGGATCTTTTTCCTGCTTTTCGGGCAAAACATCTGCGTTATAACGGTCAGCCTCTGCACGCTGAATTGCACTTGGGTTTTCGTTAGTGCGGGCCTGCAACGACGCCCCCCTCACGCGGCTCTGGCCGCCCTGAACAACCTCTTGCTCTTCCAGGGAGAAGAAAACCCAAGTCAAAGCAGCAAGAACTAAAACCCCGGCGCCCCCGTATGCGAGAAGACGCTTACGATTTGCCGGTGCAAATATGGCCTTTACTGCTGTCGTCCCGCGAACAGGGGCAACAGTTTCTTGAGCCTCATAAGCCTGCTCACCAATGCGCTCGTTTGTTGTGGCACTGATATTCAGGTCGTCATCTTTAATCTTTTTATCGCTCATCACATGCCGCCCGTGCGCAGGTTGTTTTCCTCATGGATTGCAGTAGCTGGATGGCGCTTGATGCGCAGCGTGACAGTCTTGCCACCCGTATCGGTCCCCATCACTACTGGCGTCCGCTCAAACTTGTATGCGCGAAACTTTCCATTACCTGGTGAAGTGCGAAGAATTTCTGGACTGAATACTGCGACCGGCGTTTGTAGGTACAGGTATTTGCCCTTTAGCCACGCCTTCCCTTCAGCGCCCTCTACGACCATTTCCTCACTGCCTATCGGGCCGACACCATAAAGCGCATTATTCAGATCAGCATCCGAGGGAGTGCCCACGGCTACACCACTGTTCTGGAACAGCAGCGCGGTATCTGTTTGAGGGCCGACCTCTGCCACGCGAAGAGTTGCCACGCGGTGGAACATGGAGGGTTTACCAACAAGCACAATAGTTACCGGCGTGGCGAGGCCATGCAGGTAAACCGTGATGTTTCCGACAACGCCATGCTTGAGCGCTGTCATTGTAAAAGAACCTGCCTGCGGGTCTTTGATATCAATACCAGAAGTAGAGCCACCACCGCCTTCTTCGCCATTACCTTTCTGCTGAGGTGCAGCATCTTCCGTAACTGCCTTCTCGATCAGGACAAGTCCATCGAGAAAGTTACTGATCTTGCGAATAGGCCACGGCTTACCATAAGCATCCACAAAGGAAATCGCCGTACTCTGGTAGCGCGCCAAGAAGATTTTCGGCGCGATCTGGTCTGGCTCAAGCGAGATATCGAACATTTCTTCAATGTCCAAAACCTCTTGAGGAATACCCGGCTCAAAGTCCCCTTCAATAGGGGCTTGCTTAGCAGCAGAGAAGTCCTGAATTTTTTTCCGCAACTTCAAGACCGTTTGGGGGCTTGTACTCAAAGCATTGTCAAGGCGCTGCTCAATTGGCTCCTGCGCTACCACTACTTCTTCTGCATTCACCGAACTGACTGCAGCGAAAAGCACCGACACCACTGCAAGTTTCATAGAAAAATGTTTCATGCGCCCCCCCCAGAACGCTTCGGGGAGACGATGTATTCATCAACCCAGATTCCACTCTCACGCCAGGTGAGACTTACGCGACGAATACGCATGGTCATCACCACATCGAGTGAGCCGCGCTGCTTGCCATCGACGGCGATGCGGTAGGGCACATCGACAACCCACTGGCTGTAGCCACCACGACCTGCCATCGACTTACGGAGAATCGGCTGGCGAGGGACCGCATAAACAGTCCCCTGCTTCTCAGGGGTGAGGTAATCCAAAACCCCGACCTTGCGCAGAGACGCTGCGAAATCCTCCCGCGCCTTGTCCGAAAGACATTCGGTGTCGTTGGCAATCGTCTTTTGCCAATCGACATAGGAGAGGTTGTAGATTTTGACCACGCACTTCTCTGCCCAGCCAAGAATCTCCTTCTGCGAGTACATCGGGTCGGTCAGTAGCGGCAGAGGCCTAATTCGCCCATCAGGGGTTTCACCCAACAACCTCGGCTCGGGAGCGGTGATCGTTTGGTAGAAGTTCCAGCTAATTGACAGGCCAAGCAGACCAACCAGGCAGAAAATCATGCGGTTCTTTGACCGGCGGTCTTCGGCAGCATGAATCCCATCGCGAATAACCGACGCGCCACCATGCCCCTCCAACAGTTGAGCCAGCTCGCTCAGCGTCTCTTTTTCCTCAGACATCCCCATCACCCCCTGTCGATTCGGCACCCACCCAGCACTCTGGGCGCAGGTCATGTCTCGTTACTTTTTGCCCGGTAAGGCGCTCAGTTATCTCAATGGCCACCAGCTCTGCAGGGTGCCTACGTGACTGCGCACGACGCTTCTCTACAGGCCAGCCGCTCGGCGGCGGGTTGTTCTCCCACTTCCGAACCAGCGATACCGACACGCCATGCGCATCCGCCATGAGCTGTCGAAATTCGCTTCTCTGTCCGAACGGCAGCGAGCGTAGAAAGTCGCGCAAAAGCATTTACACCTCTCAATTTGCCACACATCGTAGCAGCTAAATTTTGTTTGGTGTAGTATCACTATACGATAGTTTACACGAGAACGAGCCATGACAACGAGCAACGAAAAAAACCACGCTGACACGCAGAAGAAGACAACTTCCAAGCCTCTACTGCTTGGCGTTGCCATTGGTGCTGCGGTCATGACTGGCCTCTGGAGTTTTCAATCAACTTACAATGCGCAGCCAGGAAGCCCCGCCATCTATGGCACCAGCCAGCCTGAATACGTCATGAAAACACCAATCGAGGCGGTTAAAGAGACACCCCAGCCCCTCACGCCGCTAGCTCCTACTGGAGCCGCGTGCGAGGAAGTGGCACAGCAGGAAGAAGCCTACGAGCTGTTAAAGAAGCTCTTCCCGGCAGCATCTTTCCTGAGCGCCGAGCCTCTTGCTTTTGGTAACACTAAATCGTGTTTGCTTGAGGTGGAAATGCTCGCAGACCAGGACAACCCGAAGACCAAGGGTTTCGTCTATGTGCTCCCCGATGGTGAGCATTTCCTGAATGGGCCGCTGATGAATAAGCGCAGCGATATTTCGCTGGGCAACGGCGACTTGAGCGCTGATGTGCAGCAGGCTCTGAATGAGCAGCGGGCCGTCATTGACGACTACATGAGCAAAGCTCAAACGCGAGATAAGAGCCAAGGGCAAGGTCTTACCCGGCCGCAGCAGCCACAGCCACAGCCACAGCCACAAACCGAGCAAAACCCACTGTCCACCCAGCTCGCAGACAGTTTCAAGGGCGAGGGGCAAACGCCGCCGACCCCTGAGCAACTGCGGATTCGCCTACTGAGCAAGCTGAAAGAGTTTGACGCACTGGAAACTGGCACCGGGCCGAATGATGTCTATGTGCTCTTCGACCCGAACTGCAACCACTGCCGGAATCTGCATGCTCAGAGCGAGAAGCTGGCAAAAGAGCGCGGCATAACCTTCCACTTCATTCCGATGTTCTTGAACGAGACCAGTTGGGCTATGTCTGCCCTGGTGATGAAGGAGATGAAGTCCTCTCCCGAGAATGCGGATTCCCTGCTCAAATCCATGATGGCAGGGAAATGGAAACTCAACTCGACAGAAGGCCAGCGAGCAATTGGTACTCTGCAAGAAGGTGACTATGCGGCGGTCAAGCCAGCCACGGGCCTTTTCGTCGAACTGCACAGGGCCAATACCCGCATTGGCACTCCGCTCATTGCCTTCAAGAACAGCTCTGGTGGCGTCGATGTGATCAGCGGAATGCCGCATGATGACGACTGGAAGAGCCTGCCCGTAGCCAACTGACAAAAAAAGCGCTGGTGATGAGCCAGCGCTTTTCTCTCCCCTACTCCACCACTCAGCTCATCCCGAACTCCCGCCTTGCATGGCTCTGATCAGGCGCTGGCTCCCAATAGAGGGTGCTGTTGTCAGAGTCCCAATCATCCCCAAGCTCCATCGGATTGCCTGCGGCATTCGACAGTCTCGCCTCGGCCAAGTCACCGGAAAGAAAACGAGTGAACAGCCGCTCGGCCTCAGCTGCGCCGAAATACTCGCCCACCCCGGTTACACCTTCGACGAAAGTGCCGACACGGCTGAACGTGTGCGCCTCCTGGCTCTTGAAGTCATCGAACCTGAATTGACCTTCCTTCCAGAGCTGAAACGCATAGGCCTGGACTTCCTGGCAGTCTGTACGCATGTGATCGATCACATGCTGGTCAGCGCCCTTCGCTACCAGAAGCATCTCGACCTTCTCGGCCAGCGGCCCATCAACAGCGAACACATGGGACAAACCAGCACGCTCTTCTGACGTGAGCAGTTTCCCATGACAGGCATGCCAGGCCTCGTGATAGAACGTCCCTTCATCAGCGGCGCTGGCATTGAGCGTGATCAAGTCACGCGCCAGCTCATACATCCCGGCCTTAGCAACTGGATCATTCACTATCAGGGTGCTCGGGGCGCACTCGGCAAACAGCCGCTTCAGTTCAACGCTCGCCAGCGCGCTCAGCTGATCAACAGACAAGGGCATCACGCTGCGCATCTCGGTGTTGAGCACGGGCATTTCAAGGTCACCCAAGAACGGGTGTGCGACCTGAGCTACCTCCTGCTTGATTGCGTCGAGCCACGGCGAAACGAAGTGATTGATCCGCTGAAGGTGTTCGGCGTCTGGGTACACTGGATGACTGCCAGGAGACTTCTCTGCGCCTACTAAGTAGTCATTGCGCTCGCCAGTATCATTGAGCCGGTCCTTAAACCAGATTTCCATCGAGCGGGCGAACATCTCATGCGGCGTACCCCAGTAGTTTCCTGACGCTCCGTCTTCCGCCATGCTGCTCAGCAGCATCTTGCTTTGCTGCTGGTACTGCTGAATGTCCTTGTAGTCGTCCTCGTCACCGGGTTTGCGCATGATTGCCACAACGAGGTCTTGGAAAGCGCGCTGCATCTCTTCACGCAACCCGCTTTTCTGGATGCTGGGCAAGGCCCCATCTTTCTGCAGCAGGTAGCCGAACGTATCAGTCATATCGACCGGCGTACCCGTGGCCAGATGCCCATAGTGACGTGCAACGGCATGGAAATACTCGTGGGCCAAGGCCCCATCGCCGCGCATCCTGGTCAAGTTGATTGCCATATTGACTGGCTCGAAATGAGCGTTTGCAGCCCGCGCGCCGCCTTTGCCACGAGAGCCGATGCAGAGTCCTAGCCGTCCTCCAAGGCTCAGCGACATCGGCTCCCATCCCATGACTCGGGCAAAGTCCATCATGCTGTCGTAAGCCAGGTTCAGGTGCTTCTCACGCTCAGCCTGGTTGGTCCAGTTACCGTACTCGACACCAGAGAAACCGAATGTGCGGATGAAATCCTCTGCCGTGACGGATCGACCATCCCTATAGTCCGGCCCATTGCGCACAATCTCGCCTCGCACCACCTTGCTACCGCTCGATGCAGGGGCAGTCCGTTTCTTGCTCTTGAGCACGTCAGACCATGAAAGCTCGGCCAGCTCGGTAATCAACTTACGGCTGCGATGGGGCGTAAAGTCGCTCCAGCTTAGGCTCCTGTTGTAGCCACGAGCATATACGTCGCGGCAGTACAGACTTCTGGTGCTGTGCTCAAGATCAAGCCATACACCAGAGGTTGCTGCCCGGATCTTCTCCGAGAAAGACAGTTCACCATTGCCCGGCGCAAACGGCTCTTTCAGCAGAGGCTCAACGGCTTCCTTCATCGAGCTGATGACGTTGATGAAGGCCGACACATGCTGCCGGCTCGCAGTGATCGGGGCCTTGGGCAATGTCTTCCAGAAAAGGTCGTACACATAAGCCGTCTTCAGCTCGATCCCGGCTTCGCGCATTTCCTCAAAGCTCTTGCGAGGCCAAATCAGCTCGCGGGTGATGTACTTACCTTTCTGCTGATCACTCATCTGCTCAGCTGCGTCCAGCAGCTCCATGCGACGCATGCCCCTGATGTCCTTGGCTGCAAGGCCTGCGACTACGCCGGTATCTTGATAGCCCTCCTGCGTCGTACTGGGAGCAGATTCCTTGAGCTTCGCCGGGCCATCCCCGTTGAGCAGATTGGCAAGATCAGGGTCCGCAATGGCGACCCCATCGATCAAGATGCCAACACCGCGCACCCTCATACGGTTTTTAAAGTTGACCGCCGCGCTTTCCATTGTCACGGCTCGCGTCTGATCGAGCGTAGCGGCATCAACCGGTACACCGACCATGCGCCACTTGTAGCCCGCTCGGGAAGAAGAGAACAGGCAAACAACACCCTGATTACCCTCGGCTTTCCGCAAGGTGTCGGCTATCTGGTCAAGCATGCGGTCTTGCCCGCCCTCGCTCATCTGGCTGACGCGCTTAGCCTCTTGCATGAAGACCTGCGCCTTGATCGCTTGCCGTAGATCAGCAATGCCCATTTCACGGAGCTTCTGCGGTACGAGCTTCAACCTCTCGTACAGGTCATAGTTCTCGGCCACCTTCCGCATCTGAATGAGCTTGTCCTGCGAGCTGGCAATAGGCTCGATTGCATCAAGTAGCTTGATATACAGGGACAAGGCTTCCGCTGGCGTTTGGAAAATCGCCCTCTCGCCGTCGCCTCGACTGCTGCGAGTGAACTTGACGGGGACTCCTGCAGGTACAGGGCAGATGGCACCCTCGGGCATTCTTGCTTCTACATCGTAGAGCGACACCTTGATCGACGGGACGTTGTTGATCCAGTCGTGACCAAGACGGCCTGGGGCCGACAAGGCGGTGGCCACCTCATTCAGGTCCACAAGGCTTGCAGTCAAGCCGCGCACATCCACGTACACGTCATGCACAGCCCCGTCCGGGTTCTTGATTGTGATCCCATCATGCAGCGCATCTGCAAGACTTGATGCCCCGAGCCTGTGCAGCTCATTGAAGGTTCCGCGCACCAGGACTGACTGGATGCGCAGAACATCCTCAGCAGTGATCTGCTTGTCCAAGTAGTCGGATATCTTGGGCCAGAGCATCGGTGAGCGCACGCGAAAGCCCGATGACACGTATGAGTTTGGTGAGCCAGCGTTTGCCAGCTGTGATAGCTGAGCAGATGAAGAGATAAGTTCGGCCTCGGCAAACGCTCGCCCTTGTTCGACCTGCTTAGCGGCTTGCCCAATGTGGAGAAGCCCGCCACTGAGAATCTTCGCCTCAGACTCTTCGTTGTAATTCACCTCCCTCGTCGCGCCAACCGTTACCGCGAGGGACATGCTGAGTCCTGGCTTAAAGCCTTCCTCGGTATCAATGAGGGTGCTTTTGATGACAAAGCCCATTGGCAGTGAGCCGTACTGCCGCCTGCTGGCACCCTCCATCACCGCCGCGACTCGTTCTAACCACTCCAGATTTTCCTGAGAGTAGATATGCCCATCAGCCCCGAAGCTCTCGACTTCCTTGAGCGATGTAAATAGAGGCTCTACCCCCTCAATCGGCGGGAATGTTGCCGTGTGAGCGCGCACATAGCGCAGTAGCAATTTCTCTTGCTCATCGGTGACGGGAATAGCCAGATCAGCTTCGCCAGCTCCCTCTGTCTGCGAAGTATCTGCATGGGGTATCAGTTGCTCAAGCGCCTGTTCGTTCGCCCAGTCTTGCGCTGAGTGCTCAAAGTAGAGCTGCGTCCGATCTACCCAGACCGGCGCTGAATAGGCATAGCCGCCAGCCCATCGGGGGGCCTGGATGACCCAGCAGCCCTTGTCTGTGACAGACACCTTCCGCGCTACACGACCGGACTGCTGTATGCCATCAGCAGTAATCCACTCAACGCTCTCACCTTTGGCGAATAGGAGCTTGCCGGCGTTCGATGGCAGGAGTGAGGACTTGCCGCGCCGCTGCCACCCAAGCGCGTCTGCAAAGTCCTCTGCATCGGCAGAAAGAGAGCCGCCGCCTACGGTCATCTTGGTCAATGTCAGCCCGTATAGCGTCTCCGTTTCCGGGGTGACTTCGCCGGCCAGTGCTGCTTCAACGAATGACCAAGCCTCGGCCCTGGTATGCGTGGCATCGTGCTCCATGCTCAGCGCTACCATCACCGTAGCCGTCTGCCGCTGCCAAAGCCTCAGCAGAACATCCTGTACATCGAGCGGCACTCGATCCGGTTCCCGCTCGCGCGCCTCATGAATGTCATCGTTACGCATCCCGACAAGATCAATCTCGTGCGAGAGAAATGCGTATTCAGACTGCTTCAAGGCACCGAGCTTCAACCAGCCTTCGTTGCTCTTTCTAAAACCAAGCGAACTGAGCCTGGGCGCCCATTCTTCCGGTGCCTGCATGACAGAGGTGATCAGCTTTCCTCTGACCATGATGGGGTCGATCAGAGCAGTAGCGTGACGACCCCATACGCTAGGTATTTCATCCATAAACAGCCCCCTCGCTCAGCTTCAGCCCATTTTGGGCGCAGTGGCTGCGGGGCCTTTTTCGCCGCCCCCAAAGCCAAGCGCACCTGCTATACGCTGGAACAATTTCTGGAGGCTGCTGAAGATGCTATTCATCATGCTGTCCATCTTCTGCAGCAGTGTTTCGCCACCGATCTTCACGGAGTCCAGTAGGGCTTCATTCTTTTCCGTGAACTTACGGATAGGCTCCAAGACCCGCTCGACCACGGCATCAGGCGCATCGCCCTTCTTGATGCCCTTGTCCATCATCAGCATGGCCTGCTTCTTCAGCTTGTAAGCGTGCTCGCTCAGGCTGTCGAGGTAACGCTTGTTCTCAGGGTTAGAAAAGAACTGGTGCGCCATTTCCTGGCGCTCATCAAGCGGAATACGGCTGTCATCCAGCCCCGACAGACCAGCATCGCGCAGCCCCTGCAGCTCGCTATCAAAGCCACTGATCGTGCGATCCAGTTGAGCATTTTGGCGAGCGTCGATGTAATTGCTGAGCGAAGAGCTAATAGCCCCACCGCCCTCCCCAATTGCCTTACCGAGTTTCGCGAGGCCCACGCCCCCCATCAGCAAAGCAGCCTTGCCCAGGCTCATTTCAAAGCGCGGGGCTGCTTCCTGCGGGTTGTTTTGAGCGGCTGCACTGCTCGCCATCGCCCTATCAAACTGATCTTGAGGGAACTCCTTCATGGATGGCTTCTGCAGCCCATTCATAAAGCTGTTCATGCTCTCGCCTTTGGCCATAAACGAGCGCGCACTGTCGGAACCGAAATACGGCTCTTCGATCTGTTTCAGCAGGTCTTCTTCGGTTACTGAGTCACCCAGCTCCGGGCTTTCTTCTGCGCTACTGTCCTGTTCCTGCTTGCCTCCGCTCAACACGGCGTTGTGAGCGGCGATCATGGCTTCGCTCTCATCGCTACTGAGCAGATCGTCGTCGTCAAAACTGAACTCGCCTTTTCCTTCGCTGATCAGTTCGACACTGGCCAGATCGAACTCAGGCGCAGGCTGCTGCTCAATGCTCTCGCTGATCAGCTCGACGCTGCCCAAGTCAAAATCAGCAGCAGTGCTACCTGGCGCAGCCATATCAAGGCCTGCCTCATGGGCAGCAGCAAACTCTGCATCGACTTGAGCGTCATCCATTGCCTGGTCCGACATTGCCAACGCTTCGTCTATTTCCTGCTCAATGTTCCTAGCTTGTTCTACGGACATATCCCTACCTCTATCGTGACTGAAGACCTGACTGACTAACCTCACGGGTAGTGTCCATGGCGAGCTGCTTGGCTATCTGCCGGTTCGTCTGGTTAAGCTGCCAGAGCTGATTCAGCAGCTCTGCAGTCATCAGGGTCATATCTCGTCGCGAATTTGCAGCAGACGGCGTAGCCATTGCCTCAGCGACCCATTTGCTCGACCGTATCCGGTACGTCGCCATCAGCTCATCCAACTGATTCACACTGATCTTGTCGCCGTTGAGCAGCGCTTTATCTTCATCGCTCAGGTAGTTCTCAATATCCTTGACCATGTACTTGATCCTGGAAGTGCTAAGGCTCTGGCGATTGCGCTCAATGGACTGATCGAACACGTACTGGGCAGCGGCGGTGCGCTTTTGCATCACAATGGAACGGGCCAGGTCCTCTCGCTCCTTCGGAGAGCCGCTTTCTTTGATCCTGGTGATATCTGCCTGGCTCGGCTCTTCGACAGGGAAAGGGTTGAGCAAGAGGTTGACCA
This sequence comes from Pseudomonas sp. o96-267, assembly GCF_003935465.1. Classification (NCBI taxonomy): domain Bacteria; kingdom Pseudomonadati; phylum Pseudomonadota; class Gammaproteobacteria; order Pseudomonadales; family Pseudomonadaceae; genus Pseudomonas; species Pseudomonas sp. o96-267. The sequence goes on along the minus strand of NZ_RHQP01000031.1, from coordinate 58,529 downwards.
GCATCTTGAGCGTAACAAGCTCATCCTCGGTAATGGGCTGATCCTCCAGAAGAACAACGCCCGGCTCCACCGGCTCTTCCGCATCATCGAGCGTGTCGAGAATCTGCTTGATGGCGTAATCACGTCGAGGTTCACCCGATGCCAGCTTGCGGTTGCGCTGGTTGTACGCAGACGTGTTTTTTGCAAGGACTTCCCGCACCGCTTTTGAAGTCCCGCCACTCGACGCCCGCAGCGCAGCTGCCCCCATCTGACCGCACGCCACTCGCGGTTTTGCCCCAAGCGACGGCTCCATTTCATAAGAGTTGTTGATTTTCTGCTCGGCAACTGCCGTTGCGACTTCGCGAACGGTGGTGATCTTCTGCGTTGCCCGCATGGTGTAATCCATTGCGTTCAGAAGGGCCTCGGTCTGATTGCGAATGCCATCAAGGATCGAGTGAGCGGCGTTACTGCTACCCTCTTGGCAGTTGTAGCAGTAGACAGGAATGCCAGTTGCATTGGCATCATCCGCATTGAACAGGAGGCCAGCAGACAATATCGCTGTAGCCAACAGTGTTTGCTTAAAGGCCATTGATAGCCCCCCGCACTTCTCTATCGATAGTGGTCGTGCTCGATGAGCTGCTTCGGTCAGTCGGTCCGCTGGGCAGTTTGTCCGTCAGGCCACTTGCGCTATTGCCGACAGCATCTGTGCCAGCCCCAATGGCGGCATCGATAACCACCTCGCCCAGGTCATAGGTTTCAATCTGAGTGCCGCTACTGCCGTCCGTAGTGGTGCCGACCCCAATCGAGGCAATGCCCAGCGGGTCGCTGTACCCAATCGAAATGTCACTCACGATGCCTTCAATCGCGCTGTTGAGCATGTCGCAGGCCAGATCACGGATCATCGACATGACGTTGCCCAGCGCACCGCCCATAGACGGAATCCGCATGCGCATCAGCGAGTCCAGCTGATCGAGAATTGGCAGGCAGGATGCGGTTTTCACATCCATTGCTGACTCGATGGCGTCCATCGTCGGGTCCAGTACACCGTTCTCGTACATGCCGATGGCCATGCGGTCCATTTCGACCCGCGTGTTGCTCATCATCTGATCCAGCTCGCATTCGCCATCGTCGTAACTGGCGGCATTCACGGCCCCAGCCGAGGCCAGCATGACCCCAAGCCCAAGCGCCAGCCCCGCCTGTTTCAGCCTGAACCTCATTGGGCGACCTCCTGCAGCAGCTTGATGTCGTCCACGATGCGCTGGCATCGCTCCACGGAAATGACCTGACCAAGCAGTTCGCACCGATGAACAGCCAGAAGGCGCTCATACAGCAGCTGCGCAAAGATTTCGGACCCGCCACCGAGCTGCCCCATTGCAAACAGCAGCCGGGATACAACGCCGGGTTGATTGCGATCACAAAGCTCGATCAGCCGCATAAAGCGACTGGAATGCAGCACTGAGAAAACCTCAGCCAGCCTCAAGGCGTTCTCCCCGCGTTCCAGCAGCAAAACAAATTCGGGCTGCTCGATTCGCTCAATGAAGCGGTCAAGCAGCCCGATGAACTCGGCATCTGGTTTCAATGCCCACGGCTCGCGGCTATCCATGAGGCGAAGAAGCCGCGCCAGGGGGGCGCTCACCTCGTCCCAGTGAGCCTGAACGCTGGCGCTATCCAGCAATGCTTGGGCCATGCTGATTATCCCTTTGGAAAAATGGCTGAAATTCGTTCACAATACTTGGTACAGTAATTCTATACCATACACCAAGAGTCGGCCAAACCGTGAACGTACCAACAGACAATCAGGGTGTATCGAGCGCAGAAAACGCCCAAGCGCTTGAGGAAAATGAGGCCCACGAGCAACAGCAGCAGGCGCAGGAGCGCCCCCGCAAACGCTTCGCCAAGACCCGCAAGGTGACGCGAACGATCTTGGCCATTGACGCCTGGCAGCGCCAATTCGGGCATCTAAAGCACAGGGCCAGCTTTCCTCTACTGCGCCAAATGCTCCGCCGTGAAAAGCAGGAGGCCGAAACCTATTACGACCTTGCCTCCATCGATACAACCATTCTGCAACGGTCACTTCTCTCGCACTGCATGATTCTGCTGTTCACTGTGCCGGCCTGCTTGTGGGCTTCCTACTCAACCACGAAGGGCCTTGCCGCAGGCATCCGATTCGATGCCTGGTTCAACGGGTGGCTGCTACAGGGCGCGCCTGTATTCATTTTCTGCCTGATGAAGGCGCTAACGAGCAATCACTCACGAGCACTCATCCAGCGGGAGCTGGCCAAACGCCAACCCACCCCAATACAGGAGCCGAAGGCATGAATAAACCAAGGAGGGAAATTGCTACAGTGCTACTTGCGCTAGCCACCGTAGCAGCCTCTACAGTGGTATTTGGGGACACCGGAACGATAACCGAGGTTCAGGGCCTCGACTATTCCCAGGACTTCGGCCAGAAGGCAATTAACTGGATTGCACATGGAGCTGAGACACCTGTTTTTGGTGATAAGTCCCTGCTATCCGTAGTCTCACTGACACTGAATGCCATTGCGCTAGCAATGATGGCATTTCTCGCGGTTATCGGTGGCGCAACTTATGTGTTCCAGACGGCCAACAAGGGTATTCCCGGTGGCCAGGTTATTTCCTCATTCTGGGCACCGATCCGCGTCAGCGCCGCAACCATCTTGCTCATCCCGCTTTCCAGTGGTTACAGCACGCTGCAATACGGGGTTATTACCGTAGCCGAAAAGGGTAATGCGCACGGAACCTACGTCATGGGTGTCGGCCTCGACTACTTGTATGACTTTGGCGCATACCGAGCGCCGGCCCTAGCTGACGGTCGCGGCGTCGTCTTCGGTCTTATCGAAAGCGAAGTATGTCGTCAGTACATTAACTCGTACACCGGAAAGGAAACTATCACGGTCGAGACGACTGATGGGAAGCAAGGTGATCGGCTAGTAGCCAAGACTTCTTACAAGTACAACGAGCCATCGACTTGGGGCAATCACAACAATCCTCGCAATGATTACTGCGGTGCAGTTGCATTCTCCATCCAGAATAATAGTAGCTGGATGAAAGACCGTCTCTGGCGCGACGACTTAACGGCTGCAGACGGTGCCCCTGAGAAAATTTCCACCGGGCAAGTCGCGCTGCTAAAGAAGGTGCGTGACTTGGCAGTCCCTATTGCAGCTGAAATTCTGGCCGATGAATCCGCCTTGCGGCAAATGCAGTCGCAAGGTGAAGGCGCACAGAGTTCCTATGAGCAAGCAGTAGCCAGCCTTCAAGGTAAAATTAACAGTGCTGCCAATAAAGTTAATGATGCTATTGTCACTTACAATTCTGATAGCCAGCAACTGATTGCTACCGCTGTAAACAACATCAATGACAGCAAGAACGCACACAAAGACAGCGCCGGCTGGCGCGAGCAAACTAAAGCAATGGGATGGCCTGCGCTCGGGACTATTTTCTGGCAGATAAACGTCAATCAGTCCGAAATCAACAAGTTGGCCGCATCCTTTGATGCGGCCATCACGCCACCGAACATTGATCAGGAGTGGCTATCTGATGAGCGCCTGTCTGAGGTATCCGCTCGTATCAATGGTCTGCGCAAGCAGTACGCTGTAATTGATCAAACTAAGGAAGTCACGACAAGCCAGAAATTCGGACAACCTGACTCAATCCCATCCCTCTCAGCCATTTCGGATGCTGGCGCTGAAGGTGACGGCTGGGTCGATACTGTAAAATCAAAAATCTATAGCTTTTTTGCGGGCAGCATCAAAGCTGCAATGTTCAAAAATGGCCCCGACGACCTGATTATCAACCTCCAGTATTTTGGCTCTGCAATGAGCACACTTGCAGAGGTTAGTTGGTGGGCGAAATCTATAACCATCAACACCTCCATAGCCGTGCTTAACAAGGCAGGAGAGATCGCAGACAGCGTTGGAAATGTCGTCGGTAAAATTCCTGGGGCCGGCTGGCTTGCCAAGGTCGCTACGACTGTCGGCAGCACTGCAGCCAACGCGATTAGCCTACAGCTGGAAGACATTAGCGGCCTGATAGACCAGCTAATCCTGATGCTGATCATTGTCGGCTTCACGCTCGGCGTGGTTCTTCCAACAATTCCGCTTAGCCTCTGGCTAATGGGCGTGATCAGTTGGATGCTGTTCTTTATCGAGTGCTTGCTCATTTCCCCAATGTGGATGGCTGCGCACGGGACCGCTGAGAAAGAAGGCTGGGGAAGCGAACACACACGCCAAGGCTACATGCTGATGATCGGGCTGTACCTGAATCCGATTCTCCGTGTAGCAGGCTTCTTCGCCATTTTCGTGGCTCTCAAACCACTGGCGTGGCTGGTGTCCTGGTTCTTTGATTACGTCCAGGGTGTCGTCGTCTCCGGCTTTGTGATGATTTTCATCTTCCTTGGCTCGGTGATCATAAGCTCGATCTTTGCCTACAGCGCGCTGACCAGGGTATTCGGTCTACCTTCGGAGCTTTTCGAGCGCGGCCTTCGCTGGATCAATGGTGGCCAGGAAGTGACTGGTGACACCGGCAATGAAAGGGAAGTCCGTAACAACATCGGTGTGCTTTCCAGCAAATCCGAGAGCGCTGCCCAGCACGTAGCCAGAAGTCGAGCTGGTCACGGTAAGCAACCATCAGCCAGCCCAACCGAAACGCCTCCGGCTAAAACATAAGGATGACCGGTTAGAAGAAGCCCCGCATTGCGACCTATACCCTGCGGGGCTTTTTCATGTGTGACTATCCAGTCGCCCTGCCCTACTTGTGCAAGCAAAGATCGCACTGGTGATTCAAAGGCCAAGCCCGCACGCATCCGCTACTGGACGGCCGGCGAAGGCGATCCGTGCTGCTCATCCAGGGTTTTCCCACGGCCAGATGGGACTTGGTACGTACAAATCTCGATTGTAAAAATTGAGCGGAAGTAGCGGATCTGTCGGAGCCAGTGCGCCTGGCCATTTACTGTGGCACATCGCAAATCACCGACCGTTTGAATCGGGGCTGTACGATCTACGGCGCATCCGACTCTGCATTACCAAGCTTCGCTGCAGACGTAACTTGGCACTGAGTGGTATAAGGGGAAATAATTAGTACCACTGGCCGGATATGGAAAGCATGGAATCGACTAAAAGGAATGCCCTCGCGTCACTACTGCTTGCTGGCGTGGTGTTAACTGCGCAGGCACAGCACCCGAGCGAAATGTATGAAGATTGTAGTAAATACTGGCCAGGTCCTGGGCAGGCAATTTCGCAAGAAATGATGGCATGTAGTCAGCGGGTACAGTCAGCAAAAGCGGCACACCAGCTGGAGCAGCAGAAGGCTGAGAGCGCAAGGCTGTATGAGGCCAGTCCATCGCACGGCTCGATGTCCTACCAACGCTGCATCCTGGAAGAAGCGCCAGACGTGCAGAACGATCTATCAGCTAGAACCGTAGCAATCAACTGCCGCAAGCATCCGACTTACGCCAGGGGTCCAGAAGCGGATCTTATTTTCGGGTATGACTCGGCTAAAGAATGCTTCGCAGATAATGGTGGGCAAACGCAAAGCACGATCGCGTCGAAGCTGATTGCTAAAGCCTGCCTTGACCTGTATCCGGGCACAATTTACTAACCTTGATGCGCTAAGTTGATCGAGTAAAACACCTAGGTCCACCAAAAATAGGTGCACACCATGCCGCTATCTGGAAGAAGCCGGGAGATGGGTTCGGCGGACGGTTACGGCAGGTGCTAATTGGCTCATCTAAGCCAGCCCTTTACATAGGCGAAAAAAAACCCCGTACAGGGACGGGGCTTTATGTGCTCAGGTCGGCGTGCTACTTCATGCTTCCTCCGAGGGTGGGCGCATTTGTTAGCCGAAGAACAGGTTATATGCGGAGTTAAAGATCGGGAACAGGATGTAGAACATAAGTCCTGTATGGATCAACGAACCCAGTGCGATCTGCGGCATAACCACAGAAGTGGCATAGCTGAATGTACCGTCATTGAACATGTTTGCCTGGTTGTCGTTATAGCCAACTGCCAGGAGCTGCGCCTTGGCCTCGCGGAATGCCCGGAAGCGGAGCGAGACAGACCAGAAGCAAGCGCCGATGAAGGAAGCCATCGCAATACCTGCGAGAGGCAGACCAATAAAGGCGATCAGAACATCACGAATAACACCAAGCACCCCACGCCCATAATTGAAGCTAAACAGATCATCCAGTGCCTCGAATACCGTGCCGGTCCAAAACGAAACCGACTCGACAGGGTGCCATTCGAGACCGAACGACATCCACACAAAGCTCACGCCTGTCAGGCCTGCCAGCCAGTTGACCACCTGGGCAGCCGAGTAGTTGAAGGTCGGCTTATTGATCAAGCTGATAGCCGCGAGGTGCGCCCCGTGCTGCCCCAGAATCGCCCGAGGCAGGAAGAACAGCATAAGCAGTGCGCCCATCATCAGCAGGATGAAGCCGACATGATCATCCAGCGAACGGCCTTCTGCGGCGCGATTGGCCCAGCCGAAGTACGGGAAGATCAGGAGCGCTGCCCAGAAGCTCGACTTCCACACGGACCAAATCTCGGCAAACCAGTTGCCGGTCATATCTTGGCGATAGTAGTAGCGATAGTCGCGCTCGCGGCCAGACACGCGCTCGGTCAAGCCGAACCAGCCGCTTGCAATGGCGGTGTAGGCGAGCAGCCGCCCAGTGTCGTTCAGGTGCGGCACCACCGCGTCACCGCTATGCAGCCACGGCAGGCGAACCTGCTGGCCTGCAGGAAGATTGGCGCACTGGTCCTTAACGCCCTCCAGCACGTCATTGCGCGGCTTATAGCCACCGCCACCGAAAAAGCCCCGAACAAGCCCCACCGCTGGGCGGGCTACGAAGAACCTGAAAGCATCAAGGACAGCACCGATCATGCTCACACTCCATCTAAATTCCTGGCACGATATAATATTATCAAATAATACAGACAAGGCAAGAAGTATTTGCCTTTTTTTTCCGCCTGTGATAGCGATTCATTTGCAGATTCTGCAGGCATAAAAAAACCGCCCAGGCTTCCCTGAGCGGCTCTTGGACAACGAAACCTATCACATGCTCCTTAGCCCGGCAGGCAGCCTCGCTGGAGCTGTGTCCTCGTCATCATTTTCAGCGTCAGGCTCAGCCGCTCCATCAGACGCCCCGCTTACGTGTGGGCGGATTGGCGTAGGTACGACCGTTTCCCGAACAGGTTCCACTGCTCTTGGCTTCGGACTTTCGGCCCTCCCAACGCCCGGCTGGATAGCCGCTCCTGCCTGCTCAACCAGCACAACCCCCTGCTCCGCTCGGACCTCCCGCGCAATACGCTCCAGTAAGGCTTCGCGAACCCACTCAATGAGGTGACCGGTTTGATGGTGCTCTTCCATCTCGCCCACAAGACGCCGGAGCAGGTTAGCCCGCACGGAGTCACCTTCAGGTGCCCTGATAGTTAAGGCGATCCGCCCTTTGAACTCACTATGGATTCCAGTTGGTGCCCTGCGAGCCATGCCCACCTCTCCTTACATTGCGCCGCGCATGTACTTCAGCGCGCCGCGTGCATTGGAGAACTCATCACCGAAGGTGGCATTGGTGAAGATTTCGGTGATCCACTTCTTGAAGACGATGGCACCACCGCCAACGACCAAGATGTAGTTGTACTGGCCTGGATTACCGACCTTGCTCTTGATGTAGCTGACAATGCTCTCAGCTACGCCACGGCAAGCAGCATCGCGCTCACCTTCAAAGTTCCAGCCTTTGCCTGCATAGCTGCACTTGCCTTTTTCCAGAATCATTTCGAGCAGGTTCTGCGGCATTTTGCTGTCATGGCTCGACATACCAGCGGCACCCTCAGCGTTCATGGTTGCGCGCACCAGGTCATCGAGCTTGCTGAGGGCATCGAGTACGCCAACTTTCTCGGTGCCGGACTTTTGATGATTGATCAGCAGCTCGCCATCGACCAGCCCCAGCGCAACCAGGTCGGTGGTTGAACCGCCAATGTCCACCACGAGCATCTGACCGTTCAGGTCGTGCAGCTCGTTGTAGTCGGCTGTCATGTTGCCCAGGTCGTCCATTGCCCAGTCGAACCAAGCCGAAAGCGCTTCGGCGCAGACCCGGACAGATATAACGTCAGGCTGGGACTCGCTGTTGAACACGGTCACGTCACGGGTCGAGAAATTGGTTTCCACTGCATCCTTGAGTTTTTCGTTCATGGTCCCGTCCGCATTGAAGTAGTCACGGAACGGCAGCGTCACAGCCGCGCGGACGGGGACGCCCAGCAGACCGAATTTCGCCAGCGCATGGTTAAAGAGCACGCGATTGGCTACCGACACGGGGTAGTCTTGATTTCGGATGTTGAGTGGACTGCTGATGATCGGGGAGCAGTGGTACTCATTGCCGTTGACGCCATAGGCACCAACACGATTGCCTTTGGTTGTGCTGAGGCCGTTGCCGCCTGCCTGGATCATGGTGGCAACTTTCCCGGTCATGATTTTGCCGGCTTGGTCGATCCACGCGAGTTTGTGTGCGGCATAGCCATTGTCATCCGCCACAAGGCGCGGACTCATCTTGTTGGCTGCTGCAGGTTTACGATTGCTAGCTTGGGTGGTCATCTGTCTTATTCCTATGAAAGTGTCTTAATCAATTTTCAAGCGGCGCAGGATCATGTGGCGCGTCACTCGATAGCGGTAGCGCCCTGCTAGTCGTGATCGCATTCGGCGCAGAGCAACACCGAGAGTCCACCCCCGCCGCTCAAGCAGGATCAGCACCAGCACACAAATGGCGCTGACCTTGATGGTTGTTCCGAAAGGAAGTACCGGGATAGCCAGCAACGGCACCAGCACACTGGTGTGAGCCTCGAACAGCTTCAGGTTGACCCTCGATGACTTAGAGGCATGCGAGGTAAGGACAATCTCTCCATCTTTCGTCTTGAGCGGCATCAGAACACTCCCGCCTTCATTTCAGATTCGATGGCATAAAGCTCGCGCTCGTGAATCTTGCCGGCGGAAAACTGGGCTTCAGCGTCTTTCAGCAGGTCGATCCCGTGAGCCTTGACCGCCTCAAACATTGCGATAGGCAGGTGGTCGATGTTTGTACGCAGCAGCTCAGTACGAATGTCCTGAGTCAGCACCAGGGCTGAACGCACAGGCGAGCGGCCAATGCCGTTCGGACGCGCTACCAGCCGCTGATGAACAATCAGCCGCGACTGGTCAATCAGGCCATTTGCAACACGGCTACGATCAGCGCCAGAAAACGCATCCGCCATCCGTGGAATTGCCATGTGGACATTGCTGGTGTGGGTAGTGGTGTAGGTTGCATGCCCAGTCATCGCTGATAGCACGGCCCCTTCAATCGTCTCGGGGTCGCGCGCCTCACCATATGCAATCACCATTGGGTGCCGACGCAGGCTGTTGCGCGTTGCAGCTGCGAACGACTTCAGGTTTGCGCCGTAGCCCGCTTTCCCGATTTCGCACTGCGAAATCAAACCAGTGCAATCAGGAATAATGTTCAGGTCGTTCTCGACCGGCGCGTAATAGGTGAGGATGTGCTGACCCTCTTCCCGAGTGGCCTGCCCCCGCATAATGGCATCGAGCAGAGTGGTCTTGCCCGAGCCAGTAGGCCCACAGATAAGGACAATGCCTGCCTTGGGCATGGCTGCATCGCGGATGTACGCGGGCAGATCAAGCTCTAGCATCGTGGGGGGCACTTTCCCCGTTGGGCGCGCAACAATCTCAATGCCCCGCTGGCCATTCGTCCCGAGGCACCCCGTTGCGTTACAGCGGAAGCGCACATTGCGCCCGCGCTGTACGCGCAGCGCGTAGGTGAAGTCCAAGTCTTCGGCCCGACCAATGTCGATGTGAGCATTAGCATTGCCAGTCATCTCGACCAACAGCTGCTCCAGTTCTTCCACGTACAGCGCCCGCGTTCCGACGCGACAAACCTTGTCAGACCAGATCACAGCCCAAGGCGCGCCTGCCATCAGCAGCAGATCATCTGCGCCGTTATCGAGGCAGAAGTGCAGCATCTGATTCAGCGCGGCCAGATCGACCTTAATCGGATCATCGAAACTAGGCGCGCCGAGAGCCTTGTTTGCACCAAGAGCAGCTACAGCCTCTGACATGCTGGCTGCCCCGCTGGGCTGATTCGGTGCCTGATGCCTGACTTGGGGACGATCTAAAGTCAGCGCGTCCATACAGGCCTCCATCCATCGGCAGGCGTGTAATTGCCCGGCTCCTTAATGGTGTAGATGACCTCACCTACATTCATCGTGCGGCCATTGAACGTCACGCGATTAGACACGACCTGGAGAGCAGCAGGAGAAACCATCTTCTTGCTCTCAAGCGTGGTGTACAGGTTGCGCCCTTCGACTGCCATCGTCAGTTGAGCGAGGCGGTCGCTGTAGATGGTGTCTGCCTGGGTAACCCCGGCCTTCCATCCTTCATAGACGGCTTGCTCCCATGCCTTGATCTCACCCTTGGTGCGAGGCAGCAGGCTCGGATGGGGTTCTTCGGGGTAGCTAAATTCCTGCCACAGGTAGTCGCGCCAAGTCGGCACAACCGAGACGATCCTGGCTTCTTCTTCGATGGTGTAGGCGTTGCGGATGACGCGAACATCGCCAGTTTCGGGGTCAGCGGAGAGCTGGTTAGGTACTTCCACAATAGATGGTACGAGCAAGCGCCCGTCCTTCACGAAGCCGGAGAAGCTGAAGATCACGTTGATCTTGCTCTCTACCCCGTCGAGGTACTTCATCACCATGCCGTAGCGGTGGGCAAGACCAGTCTGAGCACCAACCCGCAACGCCTCTTGGCGGATTGCCTTATAGCGCAGCCCGCCCGCCCCGGCCCCTTCTTCATCGTCATTTTTATCAGGGTCAATGCCACGCATTGCCTTCAGCTCAACCAGCTCAGCTGGTGATTCAAGGTGGGCCGGAATGGCCACGTCTGCTACTGGGAAGTCCATGCAATGCTCCAAAAGATCAACACGGTTTAAGCATATTAAATCGTGATTAGTGCGCACGCAAGGTCGCCCGCCATTCAGTGGCATTTGATGGCAGGCAAAGGCATAAGCTGGTGCCGGATGGCATTAAATGGCACTGAATGGCAGTTAAAGGTTTTGATTGACAGCTGCTGGCTCTTGCCCCGAGTGCGTTCGCCGTGTGATACAGCCATTAAGTGGCATCTAATGCCATCAAATGGCTGGAAATGGCACTTGATGGCAGCGGATGCCCTGGCTCAAAAAAGAGAACATCGAGTGATACCGGCCATTGAATGGCTTTTAATGGCATTCATTGCCACACGAAGCCAGCAGAGCCGGCTGTAAGTACCCAGGTCGAACACCGCTCGCGGTTTTACGCGAGTCCGCTCAGCTATTTTGGTATTGAGATTATTAAAAGGTGGGTAAGCCGCCCCCGAAATTCATGCTCTGCCCACCTGTTTTCATTGCTGTATCACACACTGCACGGCTACCCTGTACCACAGGATGCACTCGCCTCGCGTATCACACGATGAACGCCTAAAAACAGTGCGACTCTATTAAGGTCATGGTGTTTGGGGTGATACACACCAAACGCCGTGACCGTTCGATACCAAGGAGCAATCGTCACCATCCGAAGGGTGCCAACGATGCGATTCGTCTTTCGTTGGCGAGTCCCTGACTGGCTGGTGTCGATATCCATTTTCGTGGCCGATCAGGGGGCTAGATGCTTTCAGATGTGATTCGTGGGCGGGCAATGGGTCTATTGGTGACCTACCGCAGGGAGACAACAGGGAGCCTGGGTGGCGAGATCGATATGGCTGACGTGTTGTGTTGGCTGAATCGTAGGATTCGTGATCAAGGCCTTGGGGTGACAACGGTGAAATGCTATCGCCGTTGGCTGGCTGCGTTTTTCGAGGCCGAGGGTCATCCTGATGCTGCAATGATGCGCAACTGGGCGCCTCCTGGGTCACAGGAGGCCGTGATGGCTGCTGACCATCGTGATGCCGAGGACTTGCGATCCGTGGTGACGGTTGAATCCGTGACGACGAATACGCGCAACCTGGCTGGCCTGGAAAAGAGCGCTTACATGGCCCTGATGGATCAGCTGCTTTCCGAGGATGCCAAGGGTGGGCTGCGATACACGGCTGGTCCCGTGTCTGCACTTATGTTCATGGCGACCCTGATGACAGGTCTAAGGCCGCGAGAGTGGCCGACTGCGCGATACCTTGAGTCCTTCACGGACCCTGAGACGATGCTGACGCTTGGGCCGGTGCTGGAGACGCACACGCTCAAACAGTCCCACCGCCGCGAGGACAATCCACTTCGCGAGAAGCGCTACCTGGTCCTTGATCAGTGGCCTGCCTCGCAGCTCGAAACGCTCAAGGGCTTCCTGGCAGAAGTCCAGTTGGCTGGGGACTCATTCGGAAGCCTCTACAACAAGATTCGGATGACAGTGAATCGTGCCTGGAAACGAGTAGCGAAAGAGCGTGGTGTCGATGACAAAGCCTCGACAGCGGCTGGTGCGTCGGATGACGAAGGCGTGCCAGGTGCCAGCCTTTACACGGGTCGCCATATCTTCGCAGAGGAAACGCGCCGGAGCATGGCGTACACGCGCTTTGAGCTTGCTGCGATGCTGGGGCATTCCATGTTGGCGAATCAGGTCTACTACGGTCCCCGTGACTCTAAGGCTGACAGAGATTACGAGTTCGTGCTGCCGAGGCCTTGGCCAGGTGACGCGGACGATATCCAGCTCTGGGACCGAAAGGTCAATCCGCTACGGGTGAAGTTCGCCCAGGGCGATCTGTTTGGCGGGATGACCGAGGCAGCTGCCAAGCAGGAAGATCAGGATGGGGTGTCGGCCTTCTACATGCGGTGAAGCTGAGTCCCTTCGGGCGTTGCCAGCGCCAGCGCCCTGCTGCCGAGTCCCTTCGGGCGTTGCCAGCGCCAGCGCCCTGCTGCCGAGTCCCTTCGGGCGTTACCAGCGCCAGCGCCCGGTTGCCGAGTCCCTTCGGGCGTTACCAGCGCAGCGCCCTGTTGCCGAGTCCCTTCGGGCGTTGCCAGCGCCAGCGCCCTGCTGCCGAGTCCCTTCGGGCGTTGCCAGCGCCAGCGCCCTGCTGCCGAGTCCCTTCGGGCGTTACCAGCGCCAGCAGCCCTGTTGCCGAGTCGATCTGCCGTTGTCACTGATATGGGCATTGCGGTAGGCTTGTAGGCCTCCTGTGTGGTGTCCGCCCTCCTGGTCGGACTGGATGGTACGATCCACACAAGCCATCGCCTCTCAATCCTCTCTAGCGTGCTTATCCAGTCTGGATAGTACGATCCACGCGCCTCAATAAGCCTCCGACGATCACCGTCCAACTGGATAGTACGACCGGCATCCGGTGTCTCCTTGCGATGTCCCGAACACAAAGTACGTTCTATATCGGAGCTTCAGGTTGCCTCGGACACCTGCGCTCGGCAGTGATTGCCGCTAGACATGCAGCGAGCAAGTTGCCGCGACGTACCATGAAGTCCTCTCCGATCTACACTCTGGTAGTCGCTCTGCACTATGCCGGCCTTGAGCCGTACTATGGGCTGTGAGGTACGGTCTATACAGCGCAAGCACCTCTTCCCTGCTTGGGCTGCTTCTCTATGGAGGTACTGCCCAGGCACCTACGTCTTTCGGATCGGTGCGCCATCCCTACCAGCGCCAGGTAGTCCGCCATTTCCTCTGGTACGACAGTTGAGCGTTCCGCACCGCGAACTGCCGCTGGATACCGGTCCATTCACGCATCGCTCGTCCTCGTTGCCATGGATAGCTCATCCCTGTTGGCGAGCGCCCATTGGCTTGGTAACGACAAGGTTTCTCGTGACCGACACAGCGCAGCCTGATAGCGATGACGCTCTTCGTTGCCGTGGCTTCTGTCCCTGACAGCATCACCTGCCCGCGTTACAGGCTCGGGATTGCCTTGGCCGTAGATCATTGGCGCGCGATGCCGAGCTGTGCTTTGGCCGGCGTGCGTCGAACTGCTATGCCTGCTTTATCTTGTTCGCACTGCGAACTGCAACGCTGATATAGCTCTGCTGGTCCAGTAGCACTCGCTGCCCAAAGGACGACCCTGGAAATGAGGCTTGTCCTCGGAGTCAGTCATCTGCTCGTTATCTGGGCAACGGCTATCTTCGCTACCGAGCTGCTTCGCATGCCAACGATGATCGGTGACCGTGGTGCCGAGCATTTGATATTCGATATCGGCGGCTACATTCGACAGCGACCACGGTTTCCCGCCAGGTCGTTTGAGAAAGTGGCTCGGTGAGTTCTTCCGTATTACTGCGTGCTTGCGCCAAGGTGCCTGCTCAGTTCGCAGTGCGAACTGATGCGCTATGACGTTGCCTCGGCACTGGTGCTATGTGTCGTGAAAGGTTGCTGGCCTGCATCCGTGCAGTCATGATCCGGGCGGGTGCGGGTGCCTAATGCTGATGAGTGAGTACAGGCTCACTCACGCCTGGGCATCATGCGCTGATGCAAGGTATCGGGGCGTTGGTGGTGCTTGTCGTGGCTTTGTGGGGACTCGATGTCGCGCAGGCTCCCTACCCCGGCATCTGTGCCAGCATCGATCAGGTAGGCTCACGAGCATCCTTGCTGATCTGGCTGGCGCTCAAGTACGCGCCAGCCGAGACTTGCTTGAGTGCTTTCGTACTTGAGCCATTATGCGCAGGCTGCCTGTACCAGTTCGCAGTGCGAACTGAATGAGGGATGCTGAGAGCGCTGTATTGGATCGAGGTTGCCCATCCCTGATTGCACTGGCCGGCGCGCGAACTGTTGCCCTGCACTTGCGCACATCCGGGGCGCAGTAGTTCGCAGTGCGAACTGTTGGTGTCATCTCCATGCTGTGCGGTGGCGACCATCATCCGCCTTGGCCGATTGCCTGTTGCCAGTCGGTACATTCAGTTCGCAATGCGAACTGAGCATGCGCGTTACCGTGTGGCAAATGATGTGAGCGAACAGCGCCTGTTCTGTAGATCGATCCTCGTCGGTTTCAGTATCCCGGCCAGTGCGTTCAGTTCGCACTGCGAACTGCCGATCACGCAAATGGTTAGCGCCAGCGCGATAGTCGCGTCCCTGGTGGTGGTCATCATCGGGCGAATGAATTAGGTTTCCTACCCGCCTCTCAGGTGCTGATCGGGCCGCATGCGTTCGCCCGATACTGAGTGAAGGCATAGAGTGCTGGCTCGCAAACTGACGGTGGTTGTTCGCAATGCGAACTGCTGATTTCTCGTGTACCTGGGCGTGGGTAATCGCTATCTGATCTGCGCTGCCAATCCACGGGTTGCGTGGCCTGCCCGGTTCCAGCGCCAGCAAGCATCCGCATGAGTTCCAAGATCGCGCGATTGATCTTTGCTGCAATTGCCGGCATGTGCATTCAGTTCGCAATGCGAACTTGGTTTGGGTTTGGGTGCTGGCGCTTTCGGCTGCTTTATAGATCGTTGATGCGAATGGGCTGCGCATTTGCCGTAGATCGATCCGCAATGGCGTCAGCACTACATCAGATGGTGCCGCGTTCGCAGAGTGCGACAGCGAAGGTCCCCGCGTGGAGACGCGCCAGCAGAAATTGACACCTGCATGCTGGCTGCCCGTGTCATGTGCATGACGAACACGATGCTTGTCAGCGAACTGGCCAAGCTCACTGAGACACCTGTTCACGGTGCCGGCTGGGCCTCATGCGGCGGAAAACTCGTGCTGCTCGCTAGGTCGCTGTGTTGAGGTTTGCTGCCTTGGTCTTTGCTGAAGTGCGTGCTTTTCAATGTGCAGCGCAATGGTTTGCAGGGATTTCTACCAGTTCGCAGTGCGAACAGCGCCTCACTGGGATTTCGAGCGCCAGCAGGATGCCGCTGCAATTGCCCGCGTTCGCGCTGATCCATGCTCTGCTGATGGCGTCCGCACATTGGCGGATGACGTGTTGTTTGTTACGACACGCATTGCTTTCTGCTGGCAGGCCGGCAGTCATACCGCCAGCTACTGCCAGGTCGATCAGTTCATCCTGGTGAGAGAGTGCGCAATGGTCGCGTTATCGAAGCCCGCAACTTGCGAACAAGCCTGACTGGCGTAACGGGACTGATCGACCATGGGCGCCAGCTCAGCACTTACATGCGCACCTGAAGATCACCGCCTGAGTTTCTTGCACGGGTTTAGCCAATTGGCCAGAAGGCTCAACTTTCTAGTTCGCAGTGCGAACAGCTCGTTTTCTAGGATTGGTCTTGTTGTCATCTGCAGATAGGCATCTGTGGTGGCGAGCATGGGTGATGACGATCAGCGATTCGTTCTCACGGCTGGTATGTGCTGACAGGCATACGCAGAAGGTTGCCGCGACTCGTATCACTGATTACCCGCTTTTGCTCTTTGGTTGCCAAGGTGTGTGATGGCTGTCTGTGGTTGACCTGAGAGCATGATGCTGTGGCGTGCAGATGGGTCGCTGTCTGTGCCACATACAAGCATTAAACCCCAACAACTATAGCTGACAGTATTTGGTGCCCTGGTGGTGACAGTAAATCTCTGGTGCCGTGGATAAGCGTGTTCTTGGTCAACGAGAGCTGAGCGCGTGACTGATCCCGAGAAGGGCGCGTGGGTGGCGACGATGGGGTGCTGCAGGTTGGCCTCTTACTAGCTTCTTTCCCCACAACTATGGGTGACAGAATTTAGCCGTAGGGTGGTGACAGTATTTTTGTGGTGGCGCGAGAGGATGTGTGCTGCCGAGGCTGTTTTTGAGGTCGAGCCAGCGCCAGCTATGTGGATTTAGGGTGTGGATCGGTCAAACCGTGGGTGTGGAGAGGCTGTTCGCAGTGCGAACTGATCATTTTGGGAAAGTGTGGGCGAGGGCATCCGTTGCGGTGCCCTGGAAGGTCAGCGGTTGCGTAGCCTGAACGGCATTTCTTTCATGGCCTTGTCCCTGGCGCTCTGGGAGCGCTGGGGTGGCGGCTCTGGCGGCGGGTCAGGCTCTGGCACGCGCGGTGGCGGCTCTGGTATATGGGGCTTGGGTGCCTTGGCGGCAGCTGGAGCGGGTGCAGGCGCTGGCTTGGTGTTGCCGGCTTCCTCTCTCTGGGCCTTCTTGTCTAGACCCTTGAGCTTGCCGGTGATGATGCGCAGGCTGATATCCAGCTGAATATCACGGAATAATAATTCTGTTAGATAGTAGTGGTAGCGCTGATTCGACTTGCCAACGACTGTCCGCAGGACATAGCGGGATCGTGTCAGCGAGTCCATGGCCCTGGTAACGCTACGCTCGTCGATGCCGATATGACGGGCTATCTCTGGTATATAGATAGTGCGCCGTATATTTCGGGCTGGATTGACGAAGACGCACTGCCGGGTTCGCACATCCAGGCGCTTAATCAGCCACTGAAGCACCTGCACGCAGTTGATCCGGTGTTGCGCGTGCATCTGGTGCTGTTTGTGTTTTCGCACTGCGAACAGCTGTCGTTTCTGCTTGTGGCGCGGCAGGCTGGCTTTGGGCAGGTAACGGGCATAGGTGAGCGACGGCAGGGCGCGCGGGTTATCCCGGTACGCTTCCAGCCGCTCGATGGCGCGATTTTTTAGATCGACAACCTTAACCATGCTCTACGTGATGGCGGGTATAAGGTCGGCTTGCTGACTGAAATTTCGCAGTGCGAACTGCTTATGTCATTTTCGGAGGGTGTTTTTGATCGGAATTGCGAAATAGCGTTTGACGCCTGTTCGCAGAAATGGGAGGATTCGTACTGTGTGTGGGCCGCTTCAAGTTCGCAATGCGAACTGCAAATAAAGCGTTCCCCAATCCTCCCGGTGATTCTGATCATGCCCGCCAAGGTTCGTCAGAAAGCCGGGTTTCTTTTGCCCGCACAAAACTCCTGTGCAAATATCCAGTATCATGCGCCAGCAAGGCGCAGCAGAATGCACGAGCGCCAGCCTATAGCTGGAGATCGGTTTCCATTTCAGTCGAATGGCATGAGGCCAAGTGGCCTGCTGGGAGTTGCGCCAGTGCCGGTATCCGGTCTATCTGGTGCAGCGTGTGGGGAGGGGTGAGCCTATGGCTCGTTGTGTGTAGGCCGCCTCACACGGTATAGTGATACTCGTTAAGAAGATGCGAGTATTCTCATGTCGGCCATCGAACCACAAAACAGCAACTTAGGCAAGAAAGCTGACGCGCGCATCTGCAGGATGTCAAAAGTCCTTCTGTGGATTGCGAAGCGGCTGCCTGTCCGCCGCATATTCAAGACGCTGCCTGATGGCCAGCAATCTGAGTACCTGGAGCGCTACTCCATCGTCCGTACTCGTCCTCTCGCTATCTACCTCCACCATTTCGTTGACCGCGACCAAGACACCGAGCTGCACGATCACCCGTGGACGGCTGTGTCGCTGGTGCTCACGGGTGGCTACACCGAGCGCTATTTGGCGACCGATATGCAGACGGCTGAGCGGCAAGTGCGCTGGCTCAACGTCATTCGCCCTGATCGGTTTCACATGATCAGCGCCGCGCAGCCTGGGACGTGGACGCTCGTGGTCAGGTTCAAGCGCCAGAAAGGCTGGGGCTTCCTGGGCGATATCGAGAACGGGCAGGCGTCCTTCAGGCCGGCTGGCGATATGGTCGCCAGTGCCGAGCCGAGTAAGCACGTTATCTAGTGGTGAGTGATGGGCTAGTGCCAGATCGCATTAGCAGTCGTGGTGGCGGGGAGGATCAGCTTCTCGATACCACGAAAGGCTGTTACGGCTGCCTCCAGATCATGGAGGGAGTCGAAGAAGCGGAAGCTGCCCATGCTGGAGCTTCCCAGCGCCAGTCGCTTGGAGTGCAGCTCCCACTGGCCGGCGTGATAGCGAAGGCTGTAGACGGTGCCGCGCGAGGTGGTGGTGTAGTAGGTCGAGCCTTCGACGGTTTTGCTTATGATGCTCATGCTTTTGCCTGCTTGGGTGTGCGCTTTAAATATATATATTTTTAGATGCTCTAGGAAGGGCTTTAGAGTCTCGCGGCACGGACGTGGATAGTACGATCCACAGGAGGATTGCGGTGTCAGCAAAACCCACGCAGCAGGTCTACGACGAACTGCAGAAAGCCTACGAGTTCTTCAACCAAGAGCTTTTTGATGGGCGGCTGCCTCCTTGCGTTATCACGCTCCAGCGCCAGCACGACACCTACGGCTACTTCTCGGCCAATCAATTTCAGAGCCGGGCGGGCGGTGTGCAGGCGCATGAGATTGCGCTGAACCCGAGCTACTTCGCCGTGCGGACTATCCATGAAACCCTGAGCGTCCTTGTGCGCGAAATGGTGAGCCTGGATCAGCTGCTGAACACGAAGCGGGACAAGCTGCCGCGTCGGCGGTACAGAAATACCGAGTGGGCTGACATGTGCGAGGGTATCGGGTTGATGCCCACCTCGACGGGCAGGCCGGGCGGGCGGCGCGTGGGTGACAATGTGCAGACCTATGTGATCGATGGCGGGCCATTCGATAGCGCGTGCTCGCGCCTTGTTGACGAAGATTTCACGCTGTCCTGGGTGGATCGGTTCCCGCCGAAGACGTTGCCAGAGTCATCCGGCGCGGGTGGCGATGAGCTGCTGGTAGATGCTGGCCTGTCAGCGTTCACTGTCGATGATGCCGGGGACGCCCTTGGTGCCGAGAGTGGTGCCCTGGTAAACGCGACGGTCGAAGCTGGCGCGGAAGGGGAGGGCGGTGCCCTAGAAGCTGTCTTCGCTGCCGTGGAGAGCGGTGAGCTGTCATCCGATACCTCAGCTCTTGATACCCAGCCAGTCCCGGTGCCAGGTAAGCCGGCCCCGCCGCCGATGAAGCGCTATGAGCCTGTCCGGGTTGAGGAACTGCAGCAGCAGGGCATTGAGCCGCGTGAGGCAGCCAAGGGCGCCAGCAAGACCACGTTTCAATGCCCGATCTGTGAGGCCAAGACGTGGGGTAAGCCCACCTTGCGCGTAGCCTGCCTCGGATCGGATGACACGCCGCATGAGGCAGAGCAGATGGTCGTGGTGACATCGAAGCGCGCCAAGGCCAAGGCCGAGGCTTCCTGAGTTAGGAGGCCGTATGGCGTACAAGCGCAAACACTTGAGTCCGGTAGAGGCGATAGCGAACGGTTGGAAGTGCAGGGCGCACCTGAAGTCCGATCACCAGCTCATGCCTGCGCCGGGTGCCAAGCCTGCGGGCGTGGTGTGGCAAGGCCAAGGCACTTATGAGGTCTATGCCCTGGAGAGCTGTGTGCCATACCGGTGGAGCTGCGGAGCTGCGCAAGAGGATCGCAAGGCGGTAGCGGCCTATGCCAAGAGGTTGCTCGGGAGTCCGGTCGTTGTACTGGATGTGGAGACAACTGGGCTGGGCCGTAGTGATGAGGTGTGCGAAATCGCCATCCTTGATGCCGAGGGTGTCCCGCTCATGGATACCCTGGTGCGCCCCAGTCAGCCGATACCGGATGAGGCGAGCTGGATTCACGGGATCAGCAACGCGATGGTGGCCAGCGCGCCCAGCTGGCCGGAGCTTGCCGCCGAGTATGCCGCGATTGTCGCGGGCAAGACGGTGATCGCCTACAGCGCCGACTTCGACAAGCGGCTGCTGCGTCAGACCCATGAACTTTACGGGTTGCCGGTGCCTCCCATTGAGACGGCTTGCGCCATGCGGCTGTATGCGCAGTGGACGCGCATTCGTGAGCGTGGGCGCGACGAATGGCGATGGTCGAAGCTGATCGAGGCGGCAGAGGCGTGTGGGGTACTGGAGAGCGGGGCGCACCGGGCGCTTGCAGATGCCAGGATGGCCCTGGGCGTGCTCCGTTTTCTTGAGCGCAGACAGAACGGCAGGCTGCCGGCCCGAAGGAAGTCGGCTGGCCAGGCTGGATGATTGGCGCGCGGCGCATGGTGTGCTCACGCGGGATGAACAGAGAAGGGATAGCGAATGCTGGTGTTGGGCCGGTATGCAGGGGAGATGCTGTACTTTGAGTCAGCGAGCGCGGTGTTTGCCCTGATCGTAATTGAAGTCACGGGCGACGGTGCCACGTTTGAAGTCAGGGAGCTGGAAGGCAAAGCGCTTGAGCGCTACAGAGCGGGCGCTGGGGTTGCCCGGTCGCCTGTACGCAGCAAGCGCCAGCAGGCCAAGCCTGCCAATGCTGCTGTGGTCACATACAAGCGCAAGAGCAGGCTTCCTGTTGCAGGGTAGCGCTATCGCTGGCGCAGGCATTGGCGAATGAACGAAGCGCCGCCCCGCTCGCGCAGCTGCTCCCACTCCTGATCGTCCAGGTCGAGGTTCGCGGCCAATACTTTGCGTAGGTACTTGGAGCCGCCCAGTGCGATGAAAGCGGCGTGCGCATCATCGTCAAGACTGACGCTGCGCCCAGTCGATATCTCGTCAGCGATGCGGTGTCGGCCAGCGCCTTTGCGCTTGCCGCCGACCTGGGGAATGTCGGCCAGTTTCTCGGCGCCTGAGAGCTTGGCCCAGTCATCTGATCCCCTGGCGCGCTGCCACACGGAGCCGGGTTCCGATAGCGCCAGCTCCACTTCGCTCGGCTTTTCACTCACCTCGCCGTATTGCCTGAGCTGGTACGGGGTCAGGTCGAGCAGTTTCGCCGCCCCGGCCAGGCTCTTGTAAGCGACGACTCGGCGGTTACCGTCTGGATCAACGTAGGCGTAGACGGTGTTTTCATTCACGAGGCTAATCCTTGTGTGCGATTGGAAGTCGCGCATTACGCATGGCCTCCTGCCTGCTGTCAAAGCCTGTGAAAACACGTCCGCACGGTTTGACCAGTTGCCAGCCTTCAGCGCCAGCGGGTGCGCGATGGACAACAGCCCCATCGTTATGGCGGTAGCGCGCGGGGCGAATGCGTTGCCAGCCGGTGATTGCGGTCATGCGGCCACCTCGATACGGATAAACCACGCCTCGGGGTCAACGTCCCACGCGAAGCCCTTGGCACCATGCAGGGTTGTCCAGTCAGCCGAGAAGCGCGTCCAGTTCGGGAAGCCGGCTGCCAGGATGTCGTTATCGCTGATCGACTCCAAGCGGGCACGCATGACACTGGTGACCTTGGCCGTGCCGAGCTGCCGAGTCTTGCCGTAGGGGGCGGCGGCGTTGAGGGTGATCGGCTCGCCCGGTACGGCGGGTGGTTCAGCGCCAGCGGCGGGGAGACAGATCAGAGTGATGCCCTCGGCTGCGAAGGCCGTAGCCGCGCAGTCGGGGAGGGTGATCGTGGTCATTGGGGTGCTCCGGTGTTCTTGTTGCGGGTCTTGTTCCAGTCGTTGGCCCACCGCTCAAGTGCGTACTCGTTCGGGCGGTCGCCAGCGCCTTCCTGCGCCAGCATGTAGGCGCAGAAGTCGGCCACGGCATCCAGGCGAGACTGGGCTTGATCTGGGGGTGTGCTGCTGAGGGTTGGGGTCGGCTCGCTGCTGGCGCTGCTCAGTGACTCGCGGCCACCGGCCAGCCAAGGCTCGACGGCAGCGAAGATCAGCTTGGCCCACGTTGCGGTGATCGCCGGCTTGAAGCCGGGCAGCATGGTCAGTGTCTGGGCAATCTTCGCCTCGACCTGCTGGCGCATGGGGTTGTCGGCAGGCAGTGCCTCTACCGGGGCGGTGGCTGGCGCTGGGGCCGATTCCAGCGCGGCAAGCAGGTTGGGGAGGGCGTTGATACCCTCCACGATCAGCGCGGCGTAGGCAGCGCCATCGGGCGTCTCGCGCACGCGGCAGACCGGCTGGTCGCCTGCCTGAATGCCGGGCTTGTCGCCCGATACCTGGCAGTGGCTCAGCGGAGTGCCTGCTTGCGCCAGCAAGTCTTTCAGCCGGTCGATGTTCACTGTCATCACTCCTGCTCGGCTTCGCAGCCGTGGCGCTGAGCGAATGCACGGAAGGCGCTGGCGGTCTTGCAGTCGGAGCCGGGGGCGTAGTCGATGGCGTATTCCGCCACATCCAGCTGAATGCTTGGCTCGCCTTGCGCGGTGCAGGTGAACAGGGCGAAGACTTGGCGCGACTCCAGCTGGTAGCAGTAGCGCAGACCGTTGGTGCCTCGGTAGTAGACCCGGCAGTTTTCGTTGTCGGTCTTCTCCAGCGCCAGCAGCTTGCGAACGACTGGTGCGTCGATGCGCTCGATCACGGCAGAGGCATTCTCGATCCGCGCGAGGGCCGAGAGCAGGGTTGCCTCGTTGAGTTGCAATTGGCCTGTGGCGACCTGGCGAAGCACATCGGCCACGCCTGCGAGGCCGCGAGCGGCTTGGCTCTTTTCAGTGGCGGTAATGGGGGTCATGACGTGCATCCTTATCGAACGATCACATGAGGGTCGCGGCCAGACTCGCCAGCGCGCATGGAGTGCTCGGTGTAATCACCGTGGCAGCCGCATTCGCACAGAGCCAGATCGCGGGGAGAGACGCGCACGGCACGATCACCTGCAAGGCAGTGCTTGACCTTGCCGCCGTTGGCGAGGAATTGCTCGGTGAGGGCTTGCAGATCGGTCATGGGAACCTCCTTAAGGCAGTCGGGCGCGGTTTTATTGCGTGATTAACTGTATAGTGAATCAGGGGATAAGGTAAAGAGAAAAGTTTCCCATAGTTCATTTTTTTGCGGGGGGATTGCGGCGGCCGTGGTGCGGGTATGCGCCAGCGGCGCTCAAGGCCGGCATTGCACCGGCCTGATGACGGGGGTTAGGCAGCTGGCGGCATAGCGCTCAGCCGCGAGGTATCAGATCGGCCTGCGCCAGCGGACGGCGGACGTGCAATTCAACGGCACCCGAGCGAGCTGGTTGGGTGAGGTCTTGATTGTCGTAGAACGCCATCATTGCCTGACCTGCGCAGATAGATACTGGTTGGTCGGCGCAGATCAGCCACTCCAGATCGTCGAGCGAGAGGCGCAGGTACTTGTCGCCCTGGATGCGGATTTGCTCAATAGGCTCATCCAGCGAGTACCCTTCGATGACTACGAGGTCTGCGCTGTTGAGCGCGGTTTCGGCGGTGGTTTCAAAGGTCATGGTTGTGCTCCGAGAGGGTGGCTCACGCATGGCGAGCCACTTGGGTGGTTCAGTGGGCGAAGGTCTGGAAGCCGTTGTAGGTAGTGCCGTCGCGGTCGAACTCGACCATTTCATAGCCGGCATCGCGGGCGGTGCTGAGCACGCGGTAGAAGTGCTCGCTGAATGCGCCCGCGTACTGCTCTGTCACCGGGGTGTCACTTTCTTGGTCGAGCAGCTTCACGAAGAAGCCGTAGCTGCGTGCCGCCAGCATTCCGCTCTGCCCGTTCTCGGCCATTTCGCTCATCAGAGCCACGTCCTCCTTGGGGAGGTGAGAGAGGGACACCACGACCGACCTGTAGGCGTCCTGGCTGGCGCTCAGCTCAGATGCCGCCGAGCAGCGCTTGCTCAGCTGGTCTTCTACGATGCCCGGCAGGTGCCAGGCGGTGGCATCGCTATCGAGCGCGCCATCAATGGCCAGCTCCACGAGGCCGGCATGGGCGTCTGCGAGACGGTCGCGGGCGAACTCGGCAAGTGTGCTCGCCAGCCCCTCGATAATCAGCACCATGCTGCCTGCGGTCACATCTTCATCTTCACAGCAGATGCCGATCTCTTCCTCGATTTCGCACAGGCGCAGCTTGGATTCTTTGCCCTTGAGCATTTCATAGGCCGCGAGCGCGTCAGCCTGGGTGCCCTCAAGACGGAGCCGGGTGTGAGCTGCGGTCGCCAGCGCCAGCTTGTGGGTTTGAGTCTGGTTGGTGTGAGTCATGGTGCTTTTCTCTTTGTGTGTGGGTGACTAATAATATATATTATTGGAATGGGGAGGCAAGCCCGATACATCGATCTGCTTTCCCCCTCCGGCGCAACGCGCCGCTCTTGCCGGCAGCCGCTGGCCAACGGATTACTCAGGAGTCAGTCATGTACACCGAAAAGATGCTCACCGAAGGCGCCGTAGACGCTGATGACGTTGTGGCCGCAGTGGAGGCTGTTCAGGAGCGCCACCCGTACATCAACGCATGGAACGCCTGTAAACATGCCCAGGTCGAATTTGCGGCCTACAAGGCAGCGCGCATTGAGGTTTACGGACTGGCCGGGTAGGGCAGTCCTCAGTCGCAACGATCACCCACTACGGAGAGAACACATGCAACAAGAGCTGAAGGCATTTCAGGTTGGTGATCACGACATCGTGGCTCATTACAGCGCTGCTGAGGCGCTGGCCTATCTGTGTGAGCAGTACAACTACAGCGATGGCGAGGTGACGATTGATGAAACCTCCGCAGTCAGCGACAAGCTGCTGGATGAGCCGATGCGTGACGAAGAGGGCAACACGTTGCCGCCGCTGCGCGTTGACTTGGTAGCGGCTACCGCTCCGGCGATCCTGCATAGCTGGGAGTGAGCCTATAGCGCAGCAGATACAACAAGGCCCGCATGACGCGGGCCTTTTTCGTTGCAGGGTGGTTTACGCGCTTTCGCCTCGCAGCAGGCCGTAATCATCCTGGCTGCACGCGCCGTCACCGCCATCAAAGTTACCGTGAAGGTCGGCCAGGATCAGGTTGCCGCCTCTGGCTCCGTCATCGAAGCGCAGTTGCCCCGTCCCGCCGCCCCCGAAAACTTGTATGCCAAGCGCCTCTGCTTGCTTCGCATACCTGGACAGTCCGCGTGCGATCCGGGCGACCTCTTTGGGATCAAGGCCAGCGGCCTCGCATTCGTGCTTATTCGTCGTCATGTTTTGGTGATCCAAGATCAGAGGCCGGCCCGCGACTCAAGCTCGCAGCGCTCATCTTCAAGCTCTTCAAATGCCTCGAAAGCCTGCTCAACAACTGCATTGAGTCGCGGGCTCAGTTTCTCGGCCAAATGCGGTGGCAGGATTCCGGCGTGCTCCATTGCATCCATGTAGCCGAGAAAAGCGCGGTGACATGCCTAACCTGGTCGAAATGTTCCATTTCTTTCCTCTTACTGATCGAATGCTGGTCGTGTGGCTGACTGGATTATTCCAGTGTCAGCATGCCGGGTAGCGGGCGCTCTTCATTGTCGAGCCGCATGGCCTCCATCAGCGCCTGCAGGGCTTCAACGGTGCGCGGGCTGCGCTGGCAATGCGTGACGAACTCAATGGAGGGTGCGTAGTCATCGGTGCGCTCAGTCGGTGGAATGACCCGGACGTGGATGTCTCCATCGCTGTCACGGAACAGCGCAAGGCGACCATCGGGACTCATATCTTCGGGGCGTTCGATCAGCATGTGCGCTCCTTCTTGGCAGCAGTCGCGGCGTCGGTGCTCGCGGTGGCTTCGGTCTGTTCTTCGCCCGGCACCTGCACCAGTTTGATTGCTTCATCCCAGTCGCTTGGATCGGCGTCACCGAACAGAAAGGCAAGGCGCATGATGAGGTTCGGGTGCTTCTTCGCCATGAGCAGGGTCGCAGCGCCAGCGCACATGGCCTCATGGCCGGAAGGCGTGTAGTGCTCATGCTCATCATCCCAGTCGCCGCCACGGGCTGAATGCACGGTCTTGTGGCAGTGGAACGTGTTGTGGTCGTCCTGCAACAGGTCATCGACTATGCCCTGCATGCGGCCCTCTCGCAGCTCAATACCGCCGCTCTTACGGAACGGGCAGTTGGCGCACGGCTGCTTCAGGCGCAATGCGTGGCGAAAGGGTGACTTCCTGTCTGGACGGGTACTCATGCTTGGTTTTTACCGATGATTAGCGGGCTGGCCATACCCTGAGTGACTGAGAGGAAAAAGTCCATTTCGTCATCAGTGACGCGAAGGCATTTTGTGGCCCTGAACTCCAGATCACGCTCACGATCACTCACGAGCCAGATCAGGTCACAATCTTGGTGGGCCTTGCAGCTATCGCCATGCCACTCGACAGCTCGCTTGCTCGCCTCATCCTCGCTGCTGGCGCATACCGGCACGTAGGGGCTTGCGATGCTGCCGGCGTATTCGCTGCGGCACTCCACGCGAACGATGTAAAGCTGATTACCTGCTGTGGGCGTTGCCATGCGGCACCTCTGTTCGATTCCGTTTGTGCAATAATATATATAATTGGCATGTTTTCAAGAGAGTATTGCACGGTATAGAATTACCTAATCAAATTCTCTTGAGCTGGACTGAATCTGGAGGCACGCATGGCTGTTGATCTTCCCATCCCCGCGCCCAGCGGCTTTGATTGCTGGAACCGCTCGCTACAGGGAGCGTTCAAGAAGGGCGTACTGGCCTTTCTCGACGGCAAGCCTGTGAGTGATTGTCCGTACCGCGACAAGCGCAAGGACGATGGGCGGCTGTCCTGGTCGCGCAGCTATATCACCGCCTGGCATAGCGGCTACCAGCACTGCCAGCGGCAGCAAGAAGCCGCGTCAGAGTGATCGGTGGCCAGCCGGTACATGGCAACGATTAAGATGCGCCCCGGCCAGCTCGATCTACTTGCCAGCACATGACCTGATGCTGATCAGTTCGGTGGTGCTGTGGCGGCTGGTGGGGTGCGACAACGCATTACTTCGTGAAGGATGCTCAACTATCGCTTGCAACGTGGTTGGCTTCGCCGGTCTGATACAGGCCCCACCGACTTCCCCGCTATCGACGATTTCTTGTAAGAAAGCGCCATGGGCATCGGGCTAGAACTCCAGTGCATCAAGTTGTGGAGAGTGAAGAGCCATACCGGCCTCTTCACTGGCGCTAGGCCACGGCAACTTTGAGTACGGTGCTGATCCGGGTGCCATCCCAACAGTAGCGGTAGTGCGCACCCTGCACCGGGATTGTGACGCCTTTTGGCCGCAGGATCGCAGCGCACTCGTGGCCTGGAAGGCGCACTGAGTTGTAGAGGATTCCGAACGAACCCTGCTCGCGCAGTTCGCGGGCGACGTGCTGGCATGCCGGGTAGCTCGCCATATCAGGGCTGTGCAGCTCGGGCATGCCTCGGACATCGGCCAGCTGCTCTGCAACCTGGTTGACGTAGGAGCGCATGGTCAACTCAAGAGCCGATTCGTTCGTCGCCGCAAGGAAGCGCTCGCTGTGGAAACGAGTTTCCGCAATCGCGGCATCAATCGAGCTGGCGCAGTAGTAAACGCCATAGGTTCCGTCTGTGAAGCGGCTTGGCGCGCCGATGTGAGTGAATGCTGCCATCAGCGGGGATGAACCCGGCCCGCACACACGGTCTTCTGGTGCAACGCGGGCCAGCACGCCGGCTTCGCTCAGTAGGCGGTCATTGGTCAGCCCTTCAATCGCAAACGCCAGCTCAAGGTCGGCAGGGTCGAGCACGTCCTCAAATATGTCGATGGTCGGCAGTGCGCTCTTTACCAGTCGGTAGGCTTTGCGCCAGCTCGGCAGAGTCGTGATAGCTGCTGTCATCCTCGCACCCCATCAAGGTAGCGGCGCACATCGGCCAAGTCGATCATCCGGCCATTGAGCATGTAGTCCATCGCGCTCTGTCCGTTGAATGGCGCGGCCTTGTTCGGCTTCTTGACCCACTGATAGGCGCTGCTCTCGGGCGCTGCACTGAAGATGATGCGCAGCGCCTTGTGGATGCCCATGAGGTAGGAGATACGCTCCATCAAATCGCGGGACAGTGCCACCTCGGGAAGCATCTTGTACTTGTGGAAAGTCGTCCTGCCGATGCTGCCAAGCAAGACCTTCTGCTCTTCGGCTGTGCAGCCCCATTTCTCCATCAGGCTGAAGAAGAAAGAGAGCGCTACGCGCCCAGCTTGCGGCGTATTCGTATCGCTGTTGGTGCTTTTGACTACTCGCATGGTGTTGCTCCTACGGTGTATCCGTTGGCATCAGTCTATGTCCACATGCGAACAAAATCAATGAAAAGATACGCATGCGAACCTTATAGGGAGGGCGGCATGCCTGCTGAAATGTTTCCTATAGTTAAATAAAATACTTGCTTTGATGTTTCCTATAGTTCAACATGTGCCCGTCGAATCAAGTTTTCGGAGAGCACAATGAGCGCCATTCAGATGCTGATGCCGAGCATGGCCGCAGAGGTCAGCCCAGCAAAATCCAGCGCCAGCAGCAATGCGTCCCTGGATGAGAAGATCGCAGGCGCTATTGAGGCCATTCAACGGCATGTAAAAATGGGAATGACACCCATTATTGCTTTCAGCGCAGGAAAAGACAGTTCGGTAACGCTCAGTCTGGCGATTACGGCTTTCCGCCAGTTGAAAGCTGAGGGCTTCAATGTGCCGACCCTCCACGTCATGCACTCCGACACCTTGGTCGAGAACCCGGCGCTGGTGGGATACAACAAGCGCCAGCTCAAGAAGATTGAGCAATACAGTGAGCGCAGCGGCCTCAGCATCCGCGTATGGGTGGCAAAGCCGGGGTTGAGCGGTGATTACCTGGTCAGCATGATCGGCGGGCGCACGATTGCGTCGGTGGGCAATAACGCCAAGTGCCAGCAGTCACTGAAAGCAGTGCCGATGGCCCGCCTGCGTCGCCTCATTCGCAAAGAAGTCGCAGAGCAAGCAGGCGTGAAACCGGCTGATGCGCCACTGTTCTCCCTGATCGGAACCCGCTTCGACGAATCGGCAGCGCGCAAGCGTGCTATGGAGGCGAGGGGCGAGAGTGCGCTCGATGCTGTGGAGGTTATGTCAGGCTCGGGCGAACTGGTGCTGAGTCCTATCGCGCAGTTCACTGAGTTTGACGTTTTCGAGTACATCGGGCGTGTGCGCTCTGAGCAGATCGAGTGCTACGACGATTTCAGCGAGCTTGTAGCTGTCTACCGCTCGATGAACGGCGGGGAGTGCATGGTTAATGCGTACCTGGCGGGTAAGAGCCAGTCGTCTTCTCCATGTTCAGCCTCAGGTCGCTCTGGTTGCTGGGCATGCTGCCGAGTGAGCCGCGACACCAGCGCCGAGAACATGATTGCGTCTGACTCGGGCGAGTACCGCTGGATGGAGCCGTTGAATCGCTTTCGCAACTTCCTGATGGCCCGCCACTTCGACCCGGCAGCACGCTGCTGGCTGGGGCGCACGGTGAACGAAGAGACGGGTACTGTGCAGCTGTCTCCGAACAGCTACAGCCCGGCCTTCACCTTGCAGCTGCTGGCGCTGGCGCTGTCGATCCAGGCGAACGAGCAGCTGGCCGCGAGCAAGGCCGGTGTCCCGCCGCGCTTCACCCTGCTGTCGCTGCGGCAGGTGATCGCTATCGACATGCTCTGGGGGCGCTATGGCTACCAGAAGCCGTTCACGGCGCTGCGCATCTACAAGGCGGTGTATGAGCAGGGCAAGCGCTGGCGCATCCCAGACGTTGCGTCGATGCCGACCTTCACCGAGAAGGACATTGCCTTTCGTGGCGAGGTGCCTTTCTGCGACGAAGAGTACAACGATGTTTTCAACGGGCTGCGCAACCTCAGTGCAGCTGCTGCGGACTGCGAGTCGCTGACCGTCACGCGCAGTGGTGCGCTGATGACCGCCGTGAACGAGGGCGCGGAGTTCGACGTGGACGAAGAGGGTGCGGAATTGTTCTGGGAGTTTGAGAGCGACCGAGCACTCAAGCGCATTGGCGTTACTCAAGCCCCGTCAGAGGTGGTTCACTACTTCCTTGGCCTGGGTACTGTCGAGCTGTTCAAGGGCACTCACGGCGAGTGGAACCGTATGCTGAAGCTCAGCAACCAGATACACCGCAGTGGCCTCACGCCGATCTTGCACGACCCGCAAGCTATCATGGCGCGACTTGGGGGCGGTCAGGTGGCCAGCGGCGCGCAAATGCCGATGTTCTGATCTGCTTTTCCCCGCTCCTGCCGGCACAGCCGGCACCTCTGAATTACAGCAACTGAATCGCGAGGGTGCGATGGACTCATTCCCAAAGGAGCTGCTGGCGCAGCTGCCCGTTATGCCGTCGCATGAGGGCACCTGGCAGTCGATCTACATGGAGCCGATCATGTGCTCTGGTGAGCGCATTGCTGTCGCGGTGATCGCGTTTGATCGCGCCGGCTGCGACGTTCTCAAGGTGCTCTCGTCATCGCGCCTCGCGGACTTGTTCGGGCCTCAAGCTGGCGCTATGTCGAACATGATCGATCTGGTTGCCGGGGCAGCACTGCGCCACGGTGCAGGCGGTAGCATGGATGGCTTTCAGTCGCCGCTCAGTGGCGTAACGCTGGGGGCGCCTCGTGAGGCGGCGGGCGATGATCGGGCGGATATCTTGCAGCAGGCAGCTTCGCTCAGCAGCTGCTTCTACGTTCAGGAGTGAAAGATGAAGCAGAGCATTAACCGGTTACTCAGCATGCCCTATTGGGCGGTCAGCTTGCTCGTCAGTGTAGTGTTCGCCGCAGGGCTTCTTACGGAGTTGAGCCTTGCGGTGAGTTTTGCAGATGCAATCAGGATTGCGCCTGTTTTCGGGCTGCTCTCGTTGTGCGGCTTTGCGGTTGTACGCATTCACAATGCCAGGCAAAGCGAAGGGGGTCGGCTGTGACCCGCAGTGAGCAGACTGAGAGCTTTGTTCGGGCGACTATCAGGATCGTGGAGAGTGTTGAAACCAGCGATGACCCGGAGCACTTCCACACTGGCCCAGATTATGACGTTTACGAAGTGACTGTTGAATTTGGGCCTGAGTCAGCATTTCTGGCGTGGTTTGGGCAGGACAATGAATACGACCTCTGCCGTGTGGGTGACACCTGCCAGTTCATTGATCTTGGCGGGGATGCCCCAGAGGACGGGGAAGTCATCGAGCTGACCTTTGAAGATTTCTTTCCTCGGTGGCTTGATATGTCTGTACGCATTGCACAAGCCAAAATTCACAGCATGTCCCGCAAAGCAATCGCCCAGCTGGATCATGCCTAAACACGGCTAGGAAATTATGCAGCTGAAGAACGCTATACAACTGACCAAAGAACAACGCGCCGCTCGCCGCGAAGCCGCTATCACTGCTTTGCGTGAGCACTTCACTGGCCATGGCGCTGGCGCCCGGAGTGGGAAATTCCTGCGACGTGCAGCGATGTCTTCGCTCGGATGGTTCACCAAGCTGATGCTGTTGGCTCCCTTTGCGGTCATGGCTGTCGCGCTCGCGGGCGGTTCCCCTCTCAAGCAACTACATGCGTGGATGGTGCAGTGAAGCGTAAGAAAGCAGTGCCAGCCCCCGAGCATCATCCTGCCCGCATCGACGCGATGACCGAGCGGATGATCCTAAAGGGGGAGAGCTGGGAAGCTGCACGTAAGCGCGCGGTGGTGAAGCTCGACGCACAGGATCGCTGGACTGGTGAGCGCTTCCACGCACAAGAGAGAATCGAGGATCTGGCCGAGCGGATCGCTCGCCCTGGTGAAGACTGGGAGAGCACGCGCCAGCGCGCCATCGTGATGCTCGACGTGAGCCTGCGCAATCCTGAGCAAGACCCCTTGGGTGTCGAGGCTCTGGCTTCGCAGATCGCCTATCCTGGCGAGAGCTGGGACAGTGCGTCTCAGCGGGCTTCACAGTTGATGGCCGAGCCGACGATGCCCGAGCCGACGATGCCCGAGCCGGTGGCTGTGCAGTCGGGTAGGGTGCCTGTACCGGAGAAGGGGTCTAGGCCCGCCCACGACACGCAGCCCTGCTACGCCTGCGGTGAAATGTCGGTGCCTCATGGGATGTTCTGCCCTGAGTGTTATGGGTATCACCTGGGCGAAGAGGATGAGCCGGCGCTGCGCAAGCCGATCTGGCCGGGCAGGCCGGGCGACCCGTGGGCCGAGTTCAATGCTGAAGCCGATGCGCACGATCTTGATATGCGGATGCCGGAGCGGCTGCGTCAGAAGAGGCCCGCGACAAAGCCGCAGCAAGCCCCAAGCGAGTAGCCCCTACCGGCGCACCGCGCCGCCGCTGAATACAGACAAGGAGAGTAGTAATGTTCGCGGATGACCCTGGTAACGAAGTTTCACCGCTCTCTGAGCTGACGCTTGATGACGCGAATAGCCTCGTAGGCAAGACCGTTGCTCGTGTCGAAGCTCGGGAGCATGTGCTTACCCTCGTTTTCGAGGGTGGCGAGCAGCTGGCAGTCACTGGGCACCAGTTCAGCGGTTGCGCCCTTGGGGTGACCTACACGGCAGACACGACCGAGTGAGAACAGACAGCGCTCTACTCGATCTGCTCGCGCCAGCCATTGCTGCGCCAGTTGAGTGCGCTTGGCCAGTATCGAGCTTGTGCAGGCCGGCGTTGCGTTCAAGACCTACATAGGGCGCATGGAGCGAAGAGGCCAGCCAGACCGGTGCATCTCGCTGCACTACTGGATTGTGCTCGATGATGGCCGGCTGATCGGATGTTCTGCCACGCTCTTATCAACCCAGATGCCTTTGTAACACC
This sequence comes from Pseudomonas sp. o96-267, assembly GCF_003935465.1. Classification (NCBI taxonomy): domain Bacteria; kingdom Pseudomonadati; phylum Pseudomonadota; class Gammaproteobacteria; order Pseudomonadales; family Pseudomonadaceae; genus Pseudomonas; species Pseudomonas sp. o96-267. The sequence continues at coordinate 25,404 of NZ_RHQP01000031.1, read as the reverse complement.
AAAGGCTTATTCGCCCTCGGTTTTATGGACTGCTTCCTGGGCGGCGTGCTCGTTCTGGCTATCAAGCAGCTGCAGCAGCTCTGCGATTTTGCTGGCCGGCAGACTCACCGCGACCATCTTAGCGTTATTTTCGGCGCCCTCTTCAGTGGAGGCCTGGTAATCGCCCAGTGCGTCACGCAGGCTGCCTGAGATTTCGCTGATCGATTTCAGCGAGGTGCGCACGACCTTCATCGAGAGCTTCGGCGCGACACCAGGGCGAGGGGCAGCCGGTGCGCGATGCTTCATGGTGGCCTTGGTCTTGCCGGCAGCCGCTGCGTTTTCCAGCATCTGGCGGACAACCTTGCCATGAGGCTCGCCGGTTTCCTTCTCGTTGCGGAGCAGCTCGATGACGGCGGTAGCGGCGATCTTCTTCTCGCGGATAGCCTGCTTAACGGCCTCGTCGGCTTCGACCAGGATCAGCTGCTGGCTCACATGCTCGGGCACTTTGCCAATGCGCTCTGCGATCTTCTGCATCGGCATGCCCTGATTGAGCAGCGTGCGGTAGGCCTCGGCACGCGACACCGGGTCAACATCCAGCGAGTTTTGCGAGTTGAGCATCAGCAGGATCGTGTCGCTGGCGTTGCCCTTGAACTCGCGCATTTCCAGCTGCAGGTGCGCCATTTCCGGCTTTTCGCGCACCAGCTCCTGAGCTGCCAGCGTGCGGTGGTAGCCGTGCTTCAGCACGATCTGGCCCTGCTCGACGGTCACATCAATAGGGGGGAACACATCGCCGCGAAGGAAGGCCTGCTTGTACTCAGCAATGGTTTCCGGGCTGATCGGACGAATGTTGCGCTCGGGATAAACCTTGATGTCGAGCGGGCTTGCCGAGTAGACGCGCGGGCGCCCCAGCGGCTGTACTGATTCGTCGACTTTGGCCTCGCTGGCTCGTTGTTCAGCGTAGGCGCGCAGGGAGGTCGAAGGCTTTGCGGTCATGTTTCACCTCACATCCGTAATGGGGTGCTGCCATTGCAGCACGTTTTTGATTACACGGTCAGCTGCTCAAGCAGCGACCGAGATAGGGCACAGGCGTTCAATGTCGCGGCGCACAAAAGCCGGCTCACGCCTGAGCCAGGCGTAGATCGAGGACGTGGGGGTAGAGGTAGAGTGGTGGCGGATGAAGTGCGCCGCCTCCTGCCCCACGTAGAAGGCCTGACCGATGATCGTGCGGTTGTCGATCCAGAAGCGCGCATCACGGCAGCGCAGCAGCGCATACAGCGCCTTCCAAACGCCTGCGCCGAGGCGATCACCACGCTCAGCAGCCACGGTCATGGCCGGCAGGAAGCGCTTCATGCACTCCTTGCGCAGGCTCTCAGCCCACGAGCATCGCTTGGGAGTGCCAAGCATCGGATACACGGCAACATCAAACGGTGCGGCACCGCCATCGGTGGTCAGCCAGGTATTCACCAGCTCGACGCAATCAGGGCAGAGGGTGCAACGAGCTTGCTGCAATTCCGAACGGACATCTCGGGTGCTGCGTGAGTAAACGCGGGCGGTGCCGCTATGACCGCAAGCATGCGTGATGGCGTTAGTGACGGCTTTGGTCTGCATCGTTGTGACCCTCTGTTGGTGCGTGTTGTGACCAATAATATATATAATTAGAGTGCGCGCAAGAGGGTGAGCCGAAATTTCTTATATTTTTTTCAGACGTTAAATCTTTCTGCGCGTGTCCGTGTCGCGCAAACGCCCGTGCCCCGTGGCTTGTCGCCTCGTAAGGCCCCTGGCAGCGCGTGGCTGAGCTTCTTTGCGCGTGACCGTGTTCCTTGGCCGGGTTTACGAAGACTGGGTTTAATAGGGCCTACAGGCGGGCAATGGCCGCACTGAGTCGATCAAGGAAACCCCATGAATCTCCCTATGCGCTATCTGGCGCTTGCCCCCGTACTGCTTGCCAGTGCCGGTTGCGCTGTAACACCGCCGCCACCTCCCCAGCCGCCCACGGTCTACGCTGTGCCGGTCTATGTGGTGCCCAACTGCTCGGATGCACCTGGGCGTTGCTACTGGATCGAGCCGCCAGAGCTGGATGACGGCAGTGAAGAGCCGCCGCAGCAGGAAGTGAGAGAAGTGGGTATCGCACTCTGATACCTGCACTACTGATGAATGAGGATGCTCCGTGGCAAACCACCAGGATATGAAGAGCATTACCCTTGGCGTCAGCGTCTACGAGCTGGACGACCTGCCTCCTGCGCTTTACCCGCAGTTGCGAAAGCCCGGTTGAGGATCGCGATGGGGAGGGCTATTGCATTACCGGCGAGTGCTTCACCAGCGTCGAAGTTCAAGACCAGCGTGATCTGTTCAGCGCCCCCTGAGCGCCGGTCACCTGCAGATGCAACAAGGCCCACCGAAGTGGGCCTTTGTTTACCTGCTCTAAGCGGGCGTATCAGCTGTCCTGCGCCGCTTTACTCTCACTGGACAGCTGGCGCTTGCGGGCTGCCTTGACGGCCTTGCGGAACCACTTGGAGCCGCCCAGCGCGAGGAAGTCGGACCATGTGTCGTCGTCGCAAGTGACCGAGCGGATGTTCATCTTGCCTTCCCCGATCTGGGCATTCTTCGTGCCGCGCATGGAGAGCTGTTTGGCCGACTGCAGGCGGTCGGTGTTACCGGAAAAGCGTTTCCAGCGGCCATCCTCCAGATGCACGATCTGGCCCGGCTGCTCGACGGCTATCGACATTGCCTGGTGCAGCTCGCTCGGCACCTGATCAGGCGATGAATACACCTTGCTGCGGCTCTTGATCGTCTGGTGGTACGTGCCGAATGCCTTGGCTGCCTGGTTGATACTGCTGGCGACGATGCAGCACTCAACGCCGTTTGCGTTGTAGTGGATGTAAAGCACCTTTTCATTCATGGGGTACGTCCTAGACAAGCCGCCAGCGCTGTAGCGCGACCGGGTACGGGGCCTCATAGACCGTTGGAGTAGTGGATGCCGCCTTGCACGAAGCCGATCATCATCCCGGCGAAGAAGTATTCGGTCAGCCCGCTATCGCTCGTGAGCGAGCCGTAGCTGTGCGCGGTTACTTCCAGCGGGGGCAGGCCTACCTCGGCGCGCTCGGCGTTCTCGCGCTCGGCCTGGCCGACGATGATAGCTTGGAACTCTTCTGGGCTGATCTGCTTCATGCTGTGAAACTCCGGCGATTATAGGGTGAATGGCGTTTCAAGGGGCGCCCCCCACCGCTGAGCAAGGCTCAGCGCCTTTGTCAGCTACTGTTTCGGCTGAAAGCGCGAGGCCTGACGGCCAAGGCTGCTATAGGGTGTCGTGCTGCACGCGGTCACGCTGGGAGCGTTGTAGCGGACGCCAAAAACATCGGTGCAACCAAATTCCTGTCCTGCCTGATCAACAAAGCACTGGGCCTGATAACCAGCGGCTTTGACAGCCTCGGCAAAGCGCTGGGCGCTTGCCTGGCTTATGAAATAGAGCTGATCGTTTTTCTCGGTCGCAGCGCAGAACGCTTGCGGGGCGTGGTCCGTGATCAGCACGGCGCAATGATCGGGCGATGCGGGGATGGCGCATTCAAGCTGTAGAGCTGGCATGGGGTGTCCCTCGTGTGCGTGTTTGACTAACTATATATATGATTAGAGTCGGACGCAAACAGCTGGGCCTGATTTAGGCCCAGCTAGCAGAGGGTTATGCGGAGAGGTCGGTGGAGAGGGCGTGCATGAAGAACGCATGCGAGAGAACGGTATGCATGTTGCTGCGGTTTTCCTTCGCCAGTTGGCGAATCTGCTGCAGGGTCGAGGGGTAAATGCGGAACGAGAGCGTCTGCTTGCCCGACCGGCTGCCCGGCTTGGGGTCGGCCAAGAGGTTTTCGCGCTCTTCTTTGCTCTCTCGCATCAGCCTGGATATGGCTAGATCAACCCACTCGGGCCAGCTCTGCTTGCTGTGATCGATGCTCGTCCTGACAGCTTCGGCCACCTCGGGGGACAGGCTGACCTGGTAGGGCACGGCAACCTCTTGATCGCTTGCGACTGAGGCGAGTGCGCGGCGGCTCATTGCTGCTCCCCTTCTGCGTCTTCATCCAGTCGGTCAAGGTCAGTGAACAGTCGCGACAGCACCTCAGAAAACATCTTCTTGCGCGCCTTGTCGGGTGCCCCCGCCCATCCGGTACGGATGGCCTTTATCCGCGTTTGGGTTTCCTCGCTGAGTCCCTGCATATCACCGAGCAAGTCAATGAAGCGCATGCCGCCTTCGGTCCCTGGGATACGAGCCTTGAACTGCGGCAGAGGTGGGGCCGGGGGCGTGTTGCGCGCGGGAGTGGCATCGTTCGCCGGGGTGGCAACTGCAGCAACAGGGGGAGGTGCTGGCGGCTCTATACCGGTACTCTCGTACTCGACCATGCGTTTAGAGGCATGCTCGTATGCTGTGCGCAGGCTGGTGTAAGCGCCAGCAACGATCTGGGCTAACAGCGGGTCATTCTCGTCGAGGCGGCAGATAGCGCGGTAGTAGGCACACTGAGTCCTGCCGCCGCCGATAACCGCCTGCAGCTCCTTGATGGTGATGCGGTTGTTTCGAGGGCCGCATGGCTCGCCGGTACTCACGGCCATTACCTTGCGGATGCTCTCTGCGATTGCGGCAATGCTCAGGTCGCTGCGGCTGACGTTTTCGAGCAGGCGGATAACGTCTGCTGTATCTGGATCGATCTGGCGCAGGATGACGCGGGCATGGGTGAGGCCGGCAATCTGGCACGCCGTCCAACGACGCTCGCCCGCTACGATTTCACCTTCCAGCGTTGCGACAATAGGCTGAATGAGGCCTTTGCCGTTGATCGTTACCGCGAGGTCGATCAGGTCTTCCCAGACGCCGTAGGACTCGGCTGAAATGGTGCCCTTCAGGCCGGACATAAAGTTATCGAGGCGCTGGGTCCAGCTCGCGATATTTTCGCCCGGTTGCTTTTTAAGCTCTTCGATTCGCTCGCGCGTTACGCCTGCGGCATCAAGACTTTTGCGGCGTGGGTTGTGTACCGAGGGGATGATCTTTGCGAGTGGATAACTGGTATCCATCCGCTCGGAGCGCGCCGCTTCCATTTCGAGCAGGTGCGCAGCTGCCACGTTAGCGTGGTCGTCGATGACAGCGCCGAGTTGGCGACGACTAGACATTTTCGGCCTCCTTCTGAGCGCTCTTCATTACCACGCCTGCCGCGATCTTGTTCATCAAGTGCTTGCTGAACTTACGCGCCTCAAACTCGATCTGCGTGCCCTCAAGGTCGGTTACCTGGTCAGGCGTGTTGCGCCAGTCATCAGTCTCCGAATAGCCGATACGGCGCGAGAGCTTGACGGGCATCAGGTACTTGCCGAACACCGGATGGTCGCGGAGCTTCTTCAGGTGCAGGGTGTGCAGTCGCGTGGATTGCACCATGTTCGGCAGCAGCCCCAGCAGCTCAAGCGGGATATCGCCGGAGCGCTGCGAAGACAGGCTGTGAACGTAGCTGATGATCGAGTACACGCCCTCTACAGGCTGCGGCTCTGGAACGAATGGGATGTAGCAGTGGGTGGCGGCAGTCAGTGCCGCATCGATCAGGGGGGTCTTGCTTGGCTGGGTGTCGATGATCACGCAGCAGTATTTATCGACAAGTCGATCACCGGGCTTCGCGCCCACGTCGCGCAGCCAGTTGCGCATCATCTGGCCCAGCTTCTCGCGTGACGCCTTCGGCACCAGCATGACTTCGTTCATCTGCTCTTCGTGAGCCGGCACGACATGGATCAGAGGGTTTGCCGTTTCGTAAGGCTCAGGCGCAACAGGCTCACCCAGCTCCAGCAAGTCAAGCCAGAGGTCGCAGACGGATGAGTAGGGGACCGTATCATTTTCCAACTTCGGATGCGGCTTTGGAATGCGCGTCCCATTTTCACAGGTCTTGAGCAGCTGCCAGCGCCGGCTGGTATTACCCTGCGGGTCGAGGTCGATGACCAGGACAGGCTTGCCGCGATTGAAGGCTTTATCGTCAGCCATTGCTTGGGCAAGCACACGGCTAGTGGTCGTTTTGCCGACGCCTCCTTTGTAGTTGGTGGAGACGATCACGGGAACGGGCATGGCTGACTTCCTTGCTGGTTATACGTGTGAAATTTACGATTCGTGGCCTGAGTCTACACGCTGAAAATATACGCGCAAGTTTACGCGGGTAAATTTACGGCGTATTGGCCAGTCGTGCCGCCTTCGTCACGCCGTTTCCGGCGCATTGCGACAGCGCCCCGCCAAGCATATTGCCCGGCCAATCCCTCGCGCGCTCGGATACGGCGCTGGGCTAAAGTGCGGGCAAACCTCTTGCGCTGATAAGATGGGCTGACCTAGCTTGGTGGCAAGCACCACCCGCACTACAGCAGGACGGCGAACCTGGCCAGCCACTCCATATTCTGCTGCTGAGGATCGTTCGCCGCGCTCAGTGCCTCGATAATTTCCAGACGGCGGGGGCGGATTGGGTTCTACCCCATTTCCTCGCGTGCATATTGGCTTCACCCCTTACATAAGCCAGATATGGATCAACGAGCACGATGGTAGACTCACGCCATTTGGCGCAAGCATGGCGCCTGCCGTCACTAGAAAGGAACTTCGCGCATGTCCGCTCTCTCAGCCCTGCTCGACACCTACCGCTCCGCCTCTGTCACCGAACGCGAAAAAGGCACTTACTTCGAGGAGCTGATCTGCGCGTACCTGCGCAATGAGGCCACCTACCGTGATCTGTACGACAAGGTGTGGATGTACGCTGACTGGGCCAAGGAGCAGGGCCTCAGCGGTAAGGACGCGGGCATCGACCTGGTGGCGCGCACTCAAGGCACGGGCGAGTACCACGCCATCCAGTGCAAGCTGTACGCCGAGGATTATCGCGTCCAGAAAAAGGACATCGACAGCTTCTTCACAGCCTCGGGTAAGGCACCTTTCTCGCACCGCATCATTGTCACCACTACCAACAACTGGAGTGAGCACGCCGAGGATGCCCTGCAGGGCCAGCAGCCCCCTGTCAGCAAGATCGACCTGCAAGCCCTGGAAGAAAGCCAGATCGACTGGGCCAAGTACCAGCCCAACCAAGCTGTTGCCCTCAAGGCGCGCAAGCAGCTGCGCGATCACCAGCAGACCGCATTGAACGCCACCGCTGCAGGCCTCAAAGATGCCGAGCGCGGCAAGTTGATCATGGCCTGCGGTACGGGCAAGACCTTCACCAGCTTGAAGATCGCCGAGCGCTTGGCCGGTAAGGGTAAGCGTGTCCTGTTCCTGGTCCCCAGCCTTTCGCTGCTGTCACAGACCCTCACCGAATGGACACAGGAAAGCGAAACCCCACTGCATAGCTTCGCCGTGTGCTCCGACAGCGACGTAGGCAAGAAGCGCAAGGCTGACGAGGATACCGTTCAGGTGTTCACCCATGAACTGCGCTACCCAGCCACCACCAAGGCGGATCGCCTTGCGGCGGAAATGCTCAAGCGCCATGATGCCGAGCACATGAGCGTGGTGTTCTCCACCTACCACTCCATCGACGTGATCAGTCGCGCCCAGCATGACTATGACCTGGCAGCGTTCGACCTGGTGATCTGCGATGAGGCGCACCGCACAACCGGCGCGACCTTTGACGATGATGACGAAAGCACCTTCGTGCGCATCCATGATGCCGACTACATCCGCGCCGCCAAACGCCTGTACATGACGGCCACGCCGCGCATCTATGGCGACAACGCCAAGATCAAGGCCGAGTCCGGTGAAGTCACCCTGTGCTCGATGGATGACGAGGCGCTGTATGGCAAAGAGCTTTTCGTCATCAATTTCTCCGAGGCCGTTCAGCGCGGCCTGCTCACCGATTACAAGGTACTGGTACTCACGGTTGAAGAGAGCGTCATTAACCGCCGCCTTCAGGAGCTGCTGAAGGACGAAGACAACCAGCTCAAGGTAGACGACGCCGCCAAGATCGTCGGCTGCTGGAAGGCGCTGGCCAAGCAGGGACTCCACGAGCAGCTGATTGGCGACGATCAGCCCATGAAGCGCGCAGTCGCCTTCTGCCAGGTTATCTCGCCCAACTACAAGGGCACTAAGCACAAAGTCAGCTCGATCAACATCGCCAGCATGTTCCAGTCGGTGGTTGAGGCTTACCAGGAGTCCGAAAACATCGACGAAGCCTCGCGCATTATCTGCGAGGCCGAGCACGTCGATGGCGGCATGAATGCCAGCCAGAAGGAAGCCAAGCTCAAGTGGCTTAAAGACGAGCCGCCCGCCAACACATGCCGCATCCTCAGCAACGTGCGCTGCCTGTCTGAGGGCGTGGATGTGCCGGCGCTCGACGCCGTGCTATTCCTCACCCCGCGTAACTCCCAGGTGGACGTTGTGCAATCGGTTGGCCGCGTGATGCGCAACGCTCCGGGCAAGAAGCGCGGTTATGTCGTACTGCCCGTGGTCATCCCTGCGGGCATGGAGCCTCACGAAGCGCTCAACGATAACCAGACCTACAAGGTTGTCTGGCAGGTACTCCAGGCCCTGCGCTCGCACGACGACAGCTTCGACGCCATGGTCAACAAGCTCGACCTGATTGGCTCCGACCCGCGCAAGATGGAAGTCATCGCCATCACCGACAAGGCCGACAAGAAGGCGAAGAAAGCCAGCGGCACGAGCAACGGCCAGGCCGGCAAAGGCCAATACGGCATCGGTGAGAAGCGTCCACGGCACGATGCCGAAGGCCAGATGACTCAGCAGGCCGAGCTGACCTATGAAGTGGGTGAAATCGAAAAAGCCATCTACGCCAAGATCGTCGAGAAGTGCGGAAACCGCCACCACTGGGAAGACTGGGCCAACGACATCGCCAAGATCGCCCGCACTCACATCGACCGCATTCAGGCCATTCTGGAAAACCCGGCTAACACTCAGGAAAAGGCCGCCTTCAACGCCTTCGCCGCCGAGCTGCGCGACGACCTCAACGACAGCATCAGCGATGGCGAGATTGTCGAAATGCTCGCCCAGCACCTGGTAACAAAGCCGGTGTTCGATGCGCTGTTCGATGAATACAGCTTTGCCAGTCACAACCCCATGTCCAAGGCCATGCAAGGCGTGCTGGACGCACTTCATGAGCACCACCTGGCCAAGGAAGCCGACACCCTGGAGAAGTTCTATGCCAGCGTGCGTCAGCGCGCAGCGGGCATCACCAGCTCCCAGGGCAAGCAGAAGATCATCGTCGAGCTATACGACAAGTTCTTCCGCAACGCCTTCCCCAAGATGACCGAGCGCCTGGGCATCGTTTACACCCCGGTCGAGGTGGTGGACTTCATCCTTCACAGCGTCAACCACCTGCTGCAACAGGAGTTCGGCCAGACCCTAGGTAGCAAGGGCGTCCACATCATCGACCCGTTCACAGGTACGGGCACCTTTATCACGCGCCTGATTCAGTCAGGTCTGATCAAGCCGGAAGAGCTGCCGCACAAGTACAAGCACGAAATCCATGCCAACGAGCTGGTGCTGCTGGCCTACTACATCGCCGCCATCAATATCGAAGCGGCCTACCACGGCGAAGTGATCGACGAGTACACGCCGTTTGAAGGCATCTGCCTGACTGACACCTTCCAGATGTATGAGAAGGACGATCTGGTGGACGCGCTGCTGGAGGACAACAGTGCCCGGCGTAAGCGTCAGAAGGAGCTGGATATTCGGGTGATTGTGGGTAATCCACCGTATTCCGTGGGGCAAGGCGATGCGAACGCCAACAATGCCAACGTGCCTTACCCCAGCCTGGATGAGCGCATCCGAACAACCTATGCCGCTCGCTCAGACGCGAATAACAAGAACGCGCTGTATGACAGCTATATTCGTTCCATTCGCTGGGCCAGTGACCGTATTGGCGATGCCGGCATCATCGGCTTTGTCACCAACGCTGGCTTTGTCGAAGCAAACACCGCAGACGGCCTGCGCAAGTGCTTGGTCGATGAGTTCTCCAGCCTTTATGTGTTCCATCTTCGTGGCAACCAGCGCACCAGTGGCGAAACTTCTCGGAAGGAAGGCGGCAAGATATTCGGTAGCGGCAGCCGCGCGCCCATTGCCATCTCGCTGCTGGTAAAGAACCCCGACGCACAGGCTCACGGCCAGATCTATTTCCACGATATTGGCGACTACCTTAGCCGCGAAGAAAAGCTGGAGAAGATCGTCAGCTATGCCAGCGTAGCCGGTGTTCCAAGTTGGCAGCATTTAGTCCCTGACGAGCATGGTGATTGGTTGAGGCAGCGCGACAACAGCTTTAGCCAGTTCATCGTATTGGGCGACAAGGACGACAAAAGCTCGTTGGCTCTTTTCGCTAACTACTCCAGCGGCGTGAAAACTCAGCGGGACGCTTGGGCCTACAACTCTGGAAAGGCCAAATTAGAAACACACATGGCAAGTATGATTGGGTTCTACAATTCCGAAGTGACTCGCTTCAACGCGGTCCATCCGGGGCTAGATATTAAGCTTCGGCAGGAACTGGTTGATGACTTCATCGACACCAATCCATCACGCATCAGCTGGACACATAACTTAAAGCAGGACCTTATCCGCGATTACTGCTATGCGTTTGATGCTAGAAGCCTAGTCCCTAGCGTCTATCGACCTTTCACCAAACAGTGGCTGTATTACAACCGTCGCTTCAATGAAAGGGTTTACCAGATGCCACGCATCTTCCCGGACGCAAAGGCCAAGAACTTGCTTATCATGGTTAAGCAGCGTCCAGCTGAAGGTAGTCATCTTGCTCTGATGGTAAATAGCCCTCCTGAATTGCAGAGTGACGGTGGCACGCAATGCTTTCCCCTGTACCTTTACGACGAACCAGGACAGGCTCCCAAAGGCGATCTCTTTGCTGAGCCGGATGAAAGTGGACTGCGCCGCCGCGATGCCATCACCGATGTTGGTCTGGCCCACTTCCAGTCGGCCTATCCAGGCGAGCAGATCAGCAAGGAAGACCTGTTCTACTACGTCTACGGCATCCTCCACTCCCCAGATTACCGCGAACGCTTTGCCGACAATCTCAGCAAGGAACTACCGCGTATTCCGGCTGTGAAGAAGGCTGCCGATTTCTGGGCATTCAGCAAAGCCGGCCGCGCATTGGCCGAGCTTCACCTGAACTACGAAACTGTCGAGCCGTACCCGCTGACCATCGAGGCCAAGGGCACCCTCACCGATGCCGACTACCGCGTGGAAAAGATGAAGCTCGCCAAGAAAGGCGACAAGACCACCGTCATCTACAACCACCGAATCACGATCAAGGGCATCCCCGAAGCGGCCTGGGACTACGTGGTCAACGGTAAGGCCGCACTCGACTGGGTAATGGAGCGCCAGGCCGTGCGTACCGACAAAGCCAGCGGCATCGTCAACGACGCCAACGACTGGGCCATCGAAACCATGGGCAACCCCAAGTACCCGCTGGAACTGTTCCAGCGCGTGGTCACTGTCAGCCTGGAAACCCAAAAGATCGTAAACAGCCTGCCAGCGCTGGATATTTAAGGCGCTGGCGCGCCGTTTGAATTGGAAGCTGACCCGTTCCGGTTGGTACTGCCCCTACTGCAGCGCCAATATCGCGGCCAGCAAGAAGACTGCAGGAGATAAGCAATGACGCATTGGCAAAGACTGCTGCTCTGGATCGACAAGCGGCGCGTGGGCTGGCACCTCGTTGAGGCGACTCAGGGCCGTTTCTACGTCCGATACCTGGATGGGAGCCAAGTCCCATAAGTTCTTCTACAGCACGGCCAAGGACTACGCGGAGCTTTTCGGTGGTGCCGTGGTACATGCTGCGTCTGGGCAGGTTGTGTATGAAGCCGTGCGTGCTTTCCCCAATCCGGGCAACGCCCGCGCCCAATGACCTAGCTGAACCTCGCCGTATAGGCTGAATCCTTCTTGGAACGTCAGCCTATGACCAGTGCGCCGGGGAAAACATGATGCCCAAGCGCGTAAGTGAACTGGAGAGGAACCCTTCGATGACTACGCACTTTACCCCGTACCCTGATGACGATGAAGCCGAGCAGGCGCCATGCGGTACTTGGCTCGGGGAAGCCAGCAACGGCTCCAGCAACTGGGCACACGTCGATTGCGGTTTGTGCCTGAGAAGGCAATCCAAGATCAGCTCCGCACACGAAGCAAGCGAAGCTGCCATCATCGAGCAGATGGGCGATATGGCGGCTTACATGCACGCCTCAGCGACTTAGGAAACAGGCCGCAGGCTCCATTGCCAGCGGCCTCAACACGCCCGGCCTCTGCTATTGATCAGGGCGCACCCACCTAACTCAGGTGACCCTCCTATAAACGCCACTAACAGTGTTGAACTATAGGCAATAAACGCTTGCCTATATGTTTCCTATAGTTCAATATGCGTTCTCGACGTGGCGCGCTCTGGTGATCGGCTCGGCGCGAAGCGGGCGACTATCGCTTCCTGGGCGCGCTTGATGACAACCCACCAACTGGAGCAGTAGTGATATGGCGCGTTTGACACCAGCTGAATACAAGGCTGGCTTGAAGGAAAAGGGCTGGTCAGGGCGAAGTCTTGCTGAGCGGTGGGACTTCTCCCCATCTTGGGTCAGCAAGTTGATCAATGACCCGGAACGGCCCCTGCACTGGGATGACGCGCTCCGTGGCCTCCCCCAGTTCTCAGGGGGCAAGCGCAAGAGCTGACTTCCCCAAGCGTTACCACTCAACCTCGCACACGGCGGGGCTGCTGCAGTGGGAAAACGACTAGAGGGTAATGGTTATGGCGCGTGATTGGGATGTGGCCTTCCACTCGGGAATGAGCGCTCAAGGGGATCTAATCGCTGCGGTTGCTGAGGGTGTTGCGGTCGGCGTTGTAGCGTTGAATCTGAACCTGATCGCCAAGCTGCGGGTGATTCCCCAGTACCTGGATAACGGTGGCGCAGTGTTCATCGATTCCGGTGCGTTCTCTGCTTTCGTGAAGGGAGAGCTAGTGGACTGGCAGCAAGTCTTTTCCGCATACGAAACCATCATTGACCGCACGGATCGTGCCGATGGGCTGAGCATTGTCGCCCCTGACGTAGTGGGTGATCAGGCTGCAACGATTGCCCTCTGGGAGCAGCACGCGCCCCGTATTCAGTCGTGGATGGCCTCGGGGGCGAGGGTGATCATTCCCCTGCAGTGCGGCGAACGCTCGGCGGGTGAGCTGCTGGCGCTTGCCAAAGCCATCTTCCAGACGGATCGATTCTGCGCAGGCGTCCCGTCGAACCTGGCAGCCATGACCGCAGAGGACTGTCTGACGCTGCAGCATCACGACTTTCATATCCTGGGGCGTGTTGTGCTGACCGCTGAGCTTGAAGAGAAGATGGCGGCTCTGTATGCAGGCAATCCGTGCGCTAACTACACAGCTGATGCTAACTGGATGCGCTCGCGCATTCGTCGAATCAGCGAAGCCTCGCGCGCTCTAGGGTCGAAGATACACCCTGCCGGGATTGTTCTTGAGTCGAAGCGCACTCGCGGCGTTCGCGCCGTGCTCAGAGCAGAGGCCTACTCGGACAAGCACCAGCGCCGGGGTTAATGCAGGAACAAAAAAGCCCGCCATTGGCGGGCTTTGTGTTTCCAGCTCAGCTTAGGCCAACCGACGCTTTCAGCTTGGCACCGGCCTTGAAGTTCGGTGCTTTCGAGGCGCTGATCTGCATCGGCTCACCAGTCTTGGGATTGCGGCCAGTGCGTGCCGGGCGCTCCTTGACAGTAAAGGTGCCGAAGCCGAGTAGGGCGACTTCGCCTCCACGCGCCAGCTCATCGCTGATCTTTTCCAGCAGGGTGTTTACCGTGCGCTCAACCTGGGGTTTAGGCAGCTCAGCGTCGAGGCTGATGGCGTTGATGAGTTCGGTCTTGTTCATGGGGATGTCCTTTGGGTGTATGATGAATGCGAAATAATAATACATAAACGTGAGTTTGTTGGCGGTGACTTGGAGCGCATTTACGCCGCCAAGCAGCAATACGCAGTGCTCGCGCGGCTCTTGCGAAAAGCCACCGCGACAGCCTCTATGAGCCGCCACGCTCAGGCCGCTGACAGGGCTTGGCAAGGGCAAGATTGATCGTTTGTGATGACGCTGAACGAAGGGGCTTGGGGCGCAGATTGCCAAGGACGGTCCGGTTTACAGGATTGATCCTTGGGGAGACACGCTCAATGTACGGGGCGTGACGCGGTATCCCAAGTCAGCGTGAGGGTCGAGCGCCCGCACCCGGCGCAAGGCCAGGTGCAGGATCGAGTTCAGATTTCCAGCCGTGGTGACGTGGTGAAGGGACGTGGGAGTTACGACTATTCACTCAGAAGCTGCTCACGACCGATGGCTTTATCCATCAGCGCGCAGTAGAGGCAGCAGGTAGCAACCCCGGCGACGACCGCAATCGCCATGGCGCTGCCCGCGAACGGGATTACCTGGTAAACCAGTGTGCCGGCGACACTGCCAGTCAGCAGCCCAGAGGCCACAACTGGCAGGAGAGGACGCCTTAGCCACCAGTACAAGAGGCCGCCGATGAATTGCATCGCGACCATCGCTACCAGCCACACTGGGAGCTGAAAAATACCTTCTGGTGTCATAGCTTAGGCCCAGATTTCTGGGATTCCTCCTGATGCTGTACCTCGGTGATCTTACGCGAGAGCGAGTCGATAGACATATTGAAGCGCTCAGATGCGCTGATCCGTGTTGCTCCGCGCGGTCGGTCGCTCTCGGCCTCCAGCGTCTTATCCTGACGCCCGCCCTGTTCCAGTGTTTTGATCTCTTGTTTCAGCTTCTGGAATCGCCCTGCAATCAAGGTGCTGACGGAGGCAATCACGGGTACGGTAAAGGTGCCGAGGGTGGATAGGGCCAGCCGGTTCTGCGTCGCGCTGGGCAGGGCGTTGGATATTCCTTTGGCGATGAAGTCCAAGGTTCCGCTGGCTCCTTGGGCGTGATAGGCCTTCAGTGCTTCAATGCCACCTTCTCGGAAAATCTCCTGCTGGTGCAGGTACTCAGCGCCGAAGTTGACGGTGACTGCAACGGCACCTACTGCACCGGTCACAACGAGAGCGGCTACCGGATCGACTTTCGCAAGCAGTTCGGTGAATTTACCGAACGTCTTGTTGGTGGCACTGATCAGCTTGTCTTCAAGTTCCATGGCGAATGCTCTCACTCAGCTTGGTGGGTGTTGAGTGCGGTGCGTACCTGGCTGCAAAACTCACTGATCAGCTCAAGCATGCTGTTCACGGCATTGCCGTGAGAGCGATCAGGAGTGAGCCGGCCAGAACTCAGATCGGAAAGGAACAGGGCGTAGATCGATGCCTGGCTCAGCAGGTGGTTGCGAGTGCCCTGGCTGATCTTGGCTTGACCGATCAGGCCGGAGCATTCGTCGAGGGAGTTGGCGAGGTCGTCATGCTGCATGTTGAGTCTCCAGCTTACATTCCAGGTGAGTAAGGTTTACGGGCGGCGGGCTGCGCAAACAGATCGGACTGCTGAGCAGGCGCCTCCTGCTGGTGTTCAGTGATGGCGTGCGCCAGCGAGTTACTGACTTCAGGCGATGGCCTGCTCAGGTGCTCTACGACAGGATTGGCCTTCATGGATGGGTACTGGACCCGCAGCACTTCACCAAGGCGAACTTGCTCCAGTGCGTCGGTCTTGTGCAGGATGCCAACGCCGTTGCCGATGTCTTGGATGGTCATGCCGAGGTCGTTGACGGTCACCGGACCTTCGTAGATGACGCCTTTGAGCGGCGCGCGAATTTCTGCGACCACGCGGCTCGCGGTATCGGTCAGCTCGGAGCTGATCACGTTTGCAAGCTCAAGCTCGTCAGCCGGCTTGTGATCAAGCCCGAAGACAAAACGGGCAATGGCTTCGCCCGATAGCTTGCCTGCCGCCTTGAAGGGGTCGCGCTGTACGCCCTGGCCCAGCACTTCATGCGCGATGGTTGCGCTCATCCCTGCAATCAGTCGCTCGGGGAACTGCTTGATGCGGGCGTGCTCGGCAGGAGTGACCTGACGCAGTAGGTCTGGGTTGGTGGGGTGCTCGATCTTGGGGTCGGTAGACCGGACCTTTGCGTATCCCTTGGTCAGCGTTGCGATCTTCTCGGAGTCCGCGCCGAAGGTCTGCATCATGAAGCCTTTGCCATTTGCGATATCGCGCTCTTGCTTGGCCTTCAAGCCCTTCATCTCGCTCCATGCTGGATCATCAGCTGGAATGTCATCGAGTACGTCAGAGAGCTTCAGTGGAACCTTGGCCGGGAGCTGCAACATGCTCCAGTCGAAGTGCATGCCCTCGGTAGTCGCAACCATGCACCAGCGGTCGCGGTGCTCCAGGGCGTTGAAGTCTTCGCCCCTGAGTACGGTTTCGTGCGTGTTGTATCCGAGGTCGCGCAACTGGTTACGCAGGATGCTGGCGCTGGCGCTGGAGGCGTAGGGAATGACGTTCTCGAAAAGCACGACAGCAGGGTTGGCCTTGGCGAGGATCACCAGCGCCGCCACAACCAAGTGGCCGACTTCAGGGTGTTGCTCGGGGTGATCGGTGCCTCGCTTGGCGCGCCCAGCCTTGGACGCCCCGGAGCAGGGCAGGCCCATTTCCATGACATCCACGCGCGGGATGTGGCGCATACCGGCTTCATCGAATGCCAGCTCCTGCATCGGTGCCGCGAGCGCAATGGTGTCCTCGCGCCAGTGTTCGCTGACTCTGGCTGCGTGCTCAAGCAGCTCGGGGCGAATCTCGTTGGCGAACCTGGTGTAAGACTCAATGCCGGCTTCTTGTAGACCCTCATGTACGGCATGCGAGAGCAGGCCGCCTCCGTGCGACAAGCTGCCGACTGCCAGCGGCTCACCGCTCTCCACCTTGTCTTTGAGCCGCTGCAGGCGCTCTTTCTTGCGCAGCTCTGAGGCCAGAGGCAGTAGGTATACCTCGCCCTTGCGCTGCACGAGCCGGATGGAACTCATGCCGTCAAACAGCGCCAGCAGCTCTTTGCTGTTCAAGTCGATCACAGGGACACGAGCGCCGCTGCGGACTTCCTTGTGAGAAACGGTTCGTGAGCCATCGGGGTTGGCGCGCAGTATCACGGTGCCGCCCTTCAGATGGATTTCATAGCGATCACCGGGGGCTAGGCCTGCGCCGGCAAGCTCACCGCCCTGCAGCCAGATGCGGGGCTTTCCGCGATTGCTGCCAATGGCTTTGTCTTTGTCGGACCCCTTGACGTAATAACCGCGCATTGTTTGCCCTGTAATTAGTAAACCGTGATAACAGAATATCACCACCGCGAGGGCGCTACCAAATAAGGGATTGAGCGTCAATAATTGATGTGATTTAATAATATCAAATCAAATGAGCCGGCCGGGCCGCACACCTGCAGCCTGGCGGTTGGGCACTCGGAGGCCGCACGATGAGACAGGAATCTAACGACAAAATCATCTATGGGCGCTTTGGCGGACAGCACGCGCCTGCCGTTGTGCAAGACGGCACCGGCAGCCTGACTCGCGGTGGACTCATTGAGCACCTGAGCCGGACTTTCAAGGGGCTTATCCGACGCCCTGTTAGCGGGGCGTGGATCGGCCAGTCTGATGGCAGCGCCGCCTTCGATCAGCGCAAGCCGAGCACCGGCCCCTACAACGCCTTTATTGGCTACTACGAGGATGGTCGTGCCAACCACTTTCTGCGATTCGTCATCGACAAAATGCGCGACAGCCGCGCCTACACGCGCAACGCCGTTGAGCTGCGCTGTGACGCGCTTTGCCTGGCGGTATATGTCAGCGGCATCACTCAGATCGATCCCGTCGAGCGCAAGGCCAGCGAAGGCCTGCGAGTAGTCGTCTACGACCACGACAGCCTCAAGAGCACGAGCATGTGCTCGGTAAAAAACCCGGAAGAGCTGGCTGACAAGCTCTACCAGATTCTGGTCACGACCTATAACCGGCTTTCCCGGCAGTACAACCTGGCCGGCTTTACCAGCGACTTCCTGGTACTGAGAAGCTCCCACCCGGCTATCCCTGATATCGGCATCACGATGGAGCGATAGCGCTGTGATCAAGACTATTCGTAACTGTCAGCGCAGTTTCAGCGGCCTGCCGGTGCTTGAGGATTCGCAGATTGAGGCGTACCTGAGAAATGGGGACGTGCCAACTGGCTGCGCGTACCTAGAGGTTCCGCCAGGCAACGTGATTGTGCAGCGTGGATTTTGGCTGCGCCCCAAAACCCGTATGCACCATACCGCGCAGGTGTTCCTGGTCAGCACCGATCCCTACCTCATGCACGAGGATGCTCACCCTGAGCACCGTAGCCCGATTTACTGCTATCGCTGCCCGAGGGGCGACATAGCGTATCTGGGGTCGGTCGAGAAAATTGGGCCTGAGCGGACGATCTTCGGGCCGCTGCTTGTTGACCTGCATCCACCTATCGACATTGCAGCATCCGGGCTTGCCTATGTTGGGCGAGTCATTGCTGCTATCTAGTTGCTCTGCAGTTGCTATCGTGTAGTAACATTGAACCGTGTTATTTCTAATGGCTGACACTCGCGAGTGCCGCCAGCACATGAACGATGAAGGAGGCCTGATGCCCACTAATGTTACTTGCCCGAGTCTGTTCCGGGCGTCCGCACTCGCTGCTGCGCTGGCTGCAGCGCTTTTGACCGGCTGCGCTTCTAATCCGTACCCGCTGACGGAAATCCCCGGCCCTGAAAGCCTGTTCAGCACCGGGCAAGATAACTCTGTGCCGGAAATGATCGCTGTGCCGGCAGAGCCGGTGAAGCCTGTAAAGGCCGCTAAGTCAGGCCGGGCCTCCAAGAACGCCAAGCGAGAGCCGGTTGCGCCCGAAGTGCAGGCTCAGCAGCTTTACACGGACGGCATGACGGCTCAGGTCACGGGTGATTACGAGATGATGCTCGACAAGCTCATGAAGTCCGCTGAGCTGGGCAATGCGTCCGCGAGCTATGAAATGGCGCGAATGCTAAGTGAGGGCGTCCTTCTGGAGAAGGATGTGAACATGGCCAAGGTGTACCTGGAGCACTCTGCCGAGCATGGGAACGCCGAAGCGCTGCGCGTGCTGGGCTGGAACTACCTGCTGGGCGAATATGGCCGGGTTGAAATGGAGCTGGGCACCGACCTCATGCGCACGGCAGCGCGCAATAGCGTTCGCGCTCAGCGTGAGCTGGGGATGCTGTATGCCAATATCTACAGGCCCCATCTGTCCGACCTGGGCGAGGCCGAGCACTATCTCAGTCTGGCCTCTTACGGCAAGGATGCCGAAGCAACGTATCAGCTCGGGCGCCTGAAGCAATCGCGTGGCGATATCCCTGGTGCAAGGGTGCAGTTTGAAAAGGCTCGCGAGCTGGACCACCCCAAAGCTATGGCGCTCGTCGCTGCAGGACAAGAAGAAGTATCGAAGATGCAGGGCCGGGCCTACTACCGGCAGGGTATGGACATCCTCGTTAAGAGCCGCAAATCTTCACGCGAAGAGGCGCGGGCCTATGCGCTGGTGAGCCTGGCTGATGATCTGGGCTACTACGCGGCAGGCAAAGAGCTGCAGTACCTGGGCGGTATCAAGGATGAGCAGGACAAGAAGAATCCTGGCTGGCTCGACGCCGAGAAAGCCTCCATCCAGAACGAGATTGTCGTCCAATAGGACCTAGGAGGCAGGGCATGATTGCGCATAACGCTGCGTCCCGTGGCTACCAGTTTGCAAGCCAGAACCAGAGTCTCGTGCTGCGGATCAGTCGTGATCTGGATGGCTCGATTATCTCGCGGAAAATCCCCCTCCACGACATGCTGGCTCATGCGCTCGATGAGCGGGCTGCGGGCGTCGGTGATAGCTTGGTGGTTTACGGTGCGGATAGCGCCAGGTTGGCGGCTAAGCGCTGGCCTCGGTGACGCGGCTCTGAATCCAAGCCAGCCTCAGCAGGGAGAGGCTGGCTCCTGCCTTACTCATTCTTGCCCTGCTGGCGCGAGCTGGAAAGCTGCTGGCGCTCTTTCTCCAGTTGATCGATCTTCAGTTCAAGCCGGGCAATATGCTTGGCTTGGCTGGATGCTGTGCCGCGATATTCCTCTATGCGCATGCACAGCTCTACGATGCGTTCTTCTTGCCCCTTGATCTGCGCCTGCGCGACTTCAAACTGCATGCTCTTTTTGTTGAGCTGCTCGGTCACTGCATCGCACGTCACCTGAACCAGCTCCTTGGCCTTGGTTGCTGCACTGCTGGCACTCTGCGCGGTTTCCAGCTCGGCCTTTAGTCGCCCGGTTTCGGCGGCATGCTCCTTCGCAGTGAAGGTTGCTTCGCTTTCCAGTTGCTGCAGACGTGACGCGGTGGCCAGGGCGCGCTGCTCAGCATCCTTGGCCTCCTGCCTGGCAGCGGCCAGCTCTTGTGCGAGCTGTTGTTGTTGCTGGGCATGAGCCTCTTTTACTGCCTGCAGCTCGGCTTTGCTTTCGGCCTTGTGGGTCGCCAGCGCGGCCTCGCCTTGCCGGTTGCGTTCTTGCTCGGCAGCCAGCTGATTGCTCAGCTGGATGATCTTGTCTTCGCGAGCGGTAAGGGTTCGCTCCAGCAGCTGGCGGGCCTCATTTGCGGCCTGGATGCGCTCGCTGGCCTCGTTCAGCTCGTCGATGTAGACCGCGCACTGTGCATCCGCCGCCTCTTCGATGCTCGCGATTTTTGCGTTGGCCGCTTGCTGGCAGCTGGCGTTAAGGCTCACCAGCAGCTGCTGCATGCTGCTGGT
This sequence comes from Pseudomonas sp. o96-267, assembly GCF_003935465.1. Lineage (NCBI taxonomy): Bacteria > Pseudomonadati > Pseudomonadota > Gammaproteobacteria > Pseudomonadales > Pseudomonadaceae > Pseudomonas > Pseudomonas sp. o96-267. Next base: position 4,769 of record NZ_RHQP01000031.1, on the reverse strand, counting down.
CATCTGGTCGATGCCAAGGCGTAGCGTTTGCTCGGCCAGGGTGGGGAGTGGTTGGTCCTCCGGGGCCGGGGTTGTGCCGCGCTTATGCTCGGCCCATACCTTCATCAGTCGAGCTGGCGTGCCGTTGCCGATGAGCTGGCGCAGTGCGTGCCCGGTGATGCGCTTGCCTTGCGCCTCGATCTGGGTGCCAGCGGCAATGATCTGGTCGTCGTGAACCTCGGGTGGTCGCATGGCGTGCCTCGCACAAGAAACAAAGAAAGTAAGTAATAAACAAAGAAACTAGCACGCCGCGTCGTTGCCGCCAAGCATGGAACGAGTGTTATACGGGGTCGCCCAAATCCAGCTGCAGCTGGGCCTGTTTGAGCTTGCGGAAGTGGGCGCGGCGCTGCGCCAGGTAGGCAGCGTCATCACCGGGGGGAGGTAGGGCAGGAAGGGAGTAGGCGCCTGGCTGTAGCGGGGCGCCGAATAGGAGCAGCTGTACCTCAGCGCGCGGCTTCTGGCGTGCCATCTGTGCATCCGTTTTTGCGGGCGCGTAGGTAGGGCATGAGGCAGCGCCAGATGCCGTTGAAGTTCGTGCAAACGAAACAGGCATTGAGCGCCAGCAGGCCCCATGCCTGGATGAGCACCGCGTAGATGCACAGTTGCACGCTCGACACCAAGAAGAGTAGCCAGCCGTAGGGAGAGAGACGGACGTTGCTCGACAGCAGCCCAGCGCCAGCAATGCCGAATGCTGCGCCTCCCCATTGAAAGATCAGTTCAATCGTCTGCTCCATCATGAACCTCTGCCGCCTACCCGAGGGCGTGATTGCTGATCTGTTGGCTGGCTGCACGGCGGGGGTAGGCCGGCAGTGTTTGCGCTGAGCCATCGTGATCAGCTTGCCAGAGGCGAAAGCCCTCGACCCGGATCAGTCCCGCGCAACTGGATCGATCATCAACACGCAAGGCCTGAACATCAAGCGTCTGCGTGCCGATGCTGCGGATATCGCTAAGCGGGCCGCTCAAGTTGTTGAGCAGCTCCAGTCGCTCAGGAGCGACGCTAGAGGGCAGCATCACGATAAAGTCCCAATCACTTCCGGGGGTTTCTGGGCGCATGGCATTGATGCCGTAGCACCAGATTTCAGTCGCGTCCGGCACTACCTGGCGGATGCGCTCGACGGCTTCAGCAAGAAAATGCCTGCGCCTGCTCATCAGGCGGGCATGCCGGTGGTGAATGGGGAACTCGCCTGCAGTGCGATGGGCCATCTGAAGTCCTCCTGTATTAGTACGGTACAATAATACTATATAGGTTAGGGGCTGGCCGTGGATTTCTATTTGCGCGCCGCCGTGCAGACCTCACTCGCCCTCGATACCCAGCTCTTCTCGGCACTGATCGCACAGCCCGCCGCCCTCATCATCCGAGAACTGCAGCTCGCAGACTTCATGCCACCAGTGGCAGTGGACGCACAGCTCGGTGTCCACGGTGAGCAATTGCTGTGGGATGCAAATAAAGTTTCTCCTTAGAAATAAAGTGTCATCCCGAGCAATCGGGTTCTGGCCTTGTCCGCCCCCTGGAACCCCCAATGATTACGGCCTGCAAGGCCGCAATCAGGGAGGAAAATAGCAAGGTCACAATAGAAATCAACGACTTACGATTTCAGGTAAGGATGACACTTTATTCGCATGGCTCCGGGGTTTTCCGACCATTTGAAGGCCGCTGCGAGGCATTAGGATGAGACTTTAGGTACAGGTCGGGCAGTGAGCTTCCCAGCCAGCCCAGCAAATCGTTCCCGTTAGGATGAAACTTTTTTTTGCATCCCGCATCAGCCACTAGATGTTGTGGCAAGCGGGCAATAAAAATCTATGGTCACCCCCACTTTTGCAATACTGATTAACGGGCGATGTGGTTGGCTTGCTTAAATCTATCCGGCGTCTGTTGGGGCAAGCCCCGCGCCACGATGAGAGTCGCGCCTGACGATCCTGAAAAACCGCGCGGCTTCTAAAGCCGATTTTTATGTCAGGGTGTTCGCCAGGCTGGTAGGCCGTTCACGTCATCTGTTGTTCAGCTATCGCAAAACCAGAAAGGTGGATTGTGGTACCGCAACAGCAGCAAGGTCAGGCATTCAAGGTGCCTGGCCCCGCTGCAAATTCTGTATGGCGAACCGACATGGCCCAGGCGATCCGCGCCAACTTGTTAGCCAAGGCGCAGGCCACTACGTTCGAGTGCCGGCGCATCAGCAGCGAGCGCACCCAATCGGCCAGCGGCCCCGTCTGCTGCTCCAGCCGTTGCATGTAGACTCTGGCGCATTGGACCAGTAGCCGCCTGAGATTCTTATCTCCACGCTTGCTAATACCCAAAAGGTTGGCCTTGCCCCCGGTGCTGTATTGTCTGGGTACCAAACCAACGGACGCGGCAAAGTCGCGACTGCAGCCGTACTGCTTGCCATCACCCATTTCCACCGCCAGCAGACTCGCGGTGATTGGGCCAACGCAGGGCATCCCCAGCAGCCGGCGGCCTAAGTCATCCTCGGCCAGTTGACCAGCCAGCTCCTTATCCAGCGCCTTGATCTGTTCATCCAGGTAGACAAAATGCTCGTGCAAACGCTGCAACAGTACAGTCAGCCGAACAGGTAACTCATGCTCAGCCAGAACACTGGGCAGACGCTTCATGATCGCCAGCCCCTTAGGCAGGCTGATACCAAACTCCAGCAGGAAGCCATGCAGCTGATTGACGCTTTTGGTGCGGTCACGCACCAGCGACTCGCGCAGGCGATGCAGCACTGAAAGGGTTTGCTGGGCCTCGGTTTTGGGCGAAACAAAGCGCATCGACGGACGCGAAGCGGCCTCGCAAATGGCCTCGGCATCGACGAAATCGTTTTTGTTGCCCTTGACAAAAGGTCGCACGAACTGCGGAGAAATCAGCTTGGCTTGATGCCCCATGCCCAGTAGCTGGCGAGCGACGAAGTGTGCGCCGGCACAGGCCTCCATCACCACCGTACAGGCCGGAAGGTTGCTGAAAAACCGCATCATCTGCTGACGCGAGAGCTTCTTGCGAAACAGTTCACGGCCGGGCTTGTCTTGGCCGTGCAGGTGGAAACTGTGCTTGCCGAGGTCGATGCCGACCAATGCTAATTCGCTCATGATGATGGCCTCCGAAACAAAACACCCTGCGAAAGCGTAGCCCTCGTAGGGTGTGGGGGTGACCATCTCATTAACCGCCCGAAGGCGGCTTTTTGGGGGAGGGCAGCTCAGTTCACTTTGGTGAAAGTGTCGTCCTTGCCGTGGCGCAGGTAGCTGGTCATCTTGCCGTCTGCAGCAATCTCCAGGGCGCGCTTGCCATCTTTATCGCGGACTAGGAGCTTGTCGGACTCGGCTTTAAGAACGACTTCGACGTTCATATAGCCTTTCTTGTCTTCGTCGATCTGGGCAACGGCACGGTAGCCGCCGCTGGCCTCGGTGACGGTGATAGTTTCGGGCATCTTGGCGTTGTTCTTCCATTGGCCGACAAAGGCGCCGCCTTCCTCTTTACAACCGGCCAGGGCAACAACAGCGAGTGCAGCGATAAACAGTTTTTTCATTTCGACTCCCCAACAATCCAGTCCTTGATATTGTCGTTAGGATACTGCAGTTTCCACGCCTTTAAAATACGGTTATTGGCTCCAGCCGTATCAATGTGTTCGCCCGTGTGCGGATTCTTATAGCGCAACTTCTTGCGCATTATACCAGGCGCAGGGCCTCGCGCACCGCGCGCCCGCCGTGGCTCAGCGGCCTGCGGATCGAGGATTTTAACCACGTCGCTGAGCGACTTCCCATACTCGCCCAGCAGGCCCTCCAGGGCGTCTAAAAAGGCCCTTTCCTGGGCGTATCGAGGATTAGCCTCAATCGCTCTAAGTTCATTCTCTAGGGATTTTATTTGCGCCTCGATTTCTCGATGCTGAATAACAAGTTGGGTCATTTAAAGTTCCATGCCCTGATCGCGGGTTTTGTCGTGTGTTGTTGTCATTTCTGCCTGGCTCTCAATACTGGTCGCGGCTGCAATTGAAGTATCAAGATCTAGCGCAGGATTCTCGTAAATAGCTGACCTGTAATCAGGTTCACCCATCATGCCGCCCATTAGAACGGCTAGCTTCTGCTGCTCGGGTTTTCCCTGCAGGAAAGAGTAACCCTCAAGATCTTTTGCCGCGATTTCTTTTATTTGATCGGGGCTCATTGCTTTGCTTGCATAGGCTTCGTGGCGAAGTTCTGCGTCAATCAATGTTCCTTTGCGAATGATGCTATCCATGCCGGGATCTTCATTCTGATAGTTGCGGTTGATTTCTTCAAACTCCGCAACCTTTGCCTGACCACTCGAAAGGCCTTGCTGTGCGGCTGTTCGCAGTTGCTCTATGTGAGCCCGTTCCTCTGGCTGGGCCTGGCGGGCAGGGGAGGCGAGCATGGTGGCCAGCTTTTCATAGCCTGCCGTCAGCTCGCGGCGCTCGTCCAGGGTCAACGGGCGATTGCGCTCCGTGTGCATCACTCTCGCGGCATTGGGCTCGTTTGCGCTCGTGAGGCGGTGGCTGGACCAATCTCGGTTGGCGCTTGCCTGCGAAATTGCACTGACTTGACCACCGAATTGCATTCGCATTGACCACTCGATTGCATGCGGTTTGACCAATACACGCCGTAGTGACGACCGGCCTAAGTCGACCCCAAGCTGCCGGTCGCGACAGGCAGCAACCGGCCCAGACCGTGTAAAAACGTTGGCATCGTCCTTGCTGTGATTTGATGGATTCAAAATCAGCGGGGGACGCCAA
>NZ_RHQP01000030.1:0-74910 GCF_003935465.1 Pseudomonas sp. o96-267 | reverse complement strand
CAGATCACCGCCTGGGTGGTGGAGCTGGGCCTGCAGCCGTGGCAGTTCCTGCTGGTAGTGAACATCGTGCTGCTGGTGGCCGGTGCCTTCATGGAGCCGTCGGCGATCATCCTGATCCTGGCACCGATCCTGTTCCCGATCGCCATGCAGCTGGGCATCGACCCGATCCACCTGGGCATCATCATGGTGGTGAACATGGAGATCGGCTTGATCACGCCACCGGTGGGGCTGAACCTGTTCGTCACCTCGGCGGTGACGGGGATGCCACTAACAGCAGTGATCCGCGCGGCGATGCCATGGCTGATGCTGCTGCTCAGCTTCCTGATGATCATCACCTACATCCCGGCCGTGTCCATGGCTCTGCCAAATCTGCTTGGCATGTAACGGTTCGACCGAACGCTACTACTTCGGTACCTTGTGTACCTATTACGCCCGGCCTTAGTGCCGGGCTTTTTTTGTTCGAAACAATCTGATGAAAAGTGCTGTAGCTATTTCGCCAACCACGCACACGGGCAAGACTGCACAGAATTGCCGCGCCTGGCGTAAAGTCACCGCCAAGATCGTCAAGGAAACCGATACATGCTCAGACGCAGCCTGAAATCCGTCGTTACCACCTGGCTGACGGGTCTACTCGCGCTACTGCCGCTGGCACTGACCCTGGCATTGCTTGCCTGGATATTCAGCCTGCTTAATCGCCTGGTCGGACCTTCGACCCTGATCGGCCAACTGTTCGCAGCCCTCGGCCAGCCCTTCTCCAGCAATAGTTATCTGGCCTACATGCTGGGCAGTCTGGTGCTGCTGGCCAGCCTCTACCCACTGGGCCTGGCGGTACAACTGGGCTTGCGCCGCCCGCTGTCCTGGCTGATCGACCGCACCCTGCGGCGTACGCCGCTGATCGGCAATTTCTACAACCTGGCTGATCGATTCGTTGGCCTGCTGGACAAGAGCAAGAACCCCGATATCACCACCATGGCGCCGGTCTGGTGCTTCTTCGGCGGCGACGGCGCTGCAGTGCTCGCCCTGCGCCCGAGTTCGGAAAGCGTCGAACTGGAGGGCCGCCCCTACTGCGCCATCCTCATCCCCACCGCACCGATTCCGGTCGGTGGCGGCCTGCTCTACGTACCAGAAGAATGGATACGCCCTGCCGACATGGGCGTCGATCAACTGACCAGCATCTATGTGTCCATGGGGCTCACGCCACCCAGCAGGCGCAACGTCGAGCAATCGCCGCCCGTGGTGATCAAGCCTTAAGTGAGCGGCAGGCTGGTGGTGGACTTGATCTCCGACAGCGCGACGATGGAGTTCACCTCCTGGATCCCCGGCACCAGCGACAGCTTCTCGAAGAAGAAGCGCTCATAAGCCTCGATATCGCGGGTGACGATGCGCAGCATGAAGTCCACTGCGCCCATCAGCACATGGCACTCCAGCACCTCGGGGAACTCGCGCATGGCTTCGGCGAACTCGGTCAGGTTGGAGCGGCCATGGGCGTTGAGTTTGACCTGGGCGAACACCTGCGTATGCAGGCCGATTCGCTTGCGATCGAGCAACGTCACCTGCTTGCGGATCACCCCCTCCTCCTTGAGTCGCTGAATACGGCGCCAGCAAGGTGATTGCGACAGGCCGATGCGCTCGGCGATCTCGGCGGTGGACAGGCCGGCATCTTCCTGCAGCAGGGCAAGAATGCGTTGATCGTAGGCATCCAAGGTGACGGACATAAAAAATCCCGGATATTTGATTATCCAGGCAAGTCTATCCACAAATACCCGATAAACACAGAAAACCAGGCAGAACTTTTGCCCATACAAGGCGGAAACTTAGGCAAAACCTGCCCGAGTTGCCGCCATGCCCGATACCACTCCTTTTCCGTCCGCCGCTAACCGCCGTGATCCTTGGCAGGATCGTCCTGATGCGTGCGTCGAATATCAGTTGCGTACCGATGCCGAAGCCGACGTGATGTGTCGCCTGCTCGGCCTGTTTGCCCAGTTGCAGCTGCTTCCCGAGGCTCTGCACATGGAGCGTCTGCAGGATGACCTGCACATCAGCCTGCGCCTGCCCGGCCTCTCGTTGCACCGGGCCGGCGTATTGGCGCAGAAACTGCGCGGCCTGGTGTGCGTCTGGCAGGTGGATTGGCAGCATCTGGATCACAGCCTGGAGACGGAGGTGGCCTGAAGCGGGCACTCGGTCACGCCAGGTACTTCGCCCTGACGCCGCTTTTCGGGCATCCTAGCTCGGCTAAAAGGTCGTTGAAGTACGACCTGCTACCCTTGTTCAGGCCGACCCGAGGAGCCCGCATGTCCGCCTTCACCGCTACCGCCCCTGACCGTGTACTGGACCTTGGCGACCTGCTGCGCGAGCTGGTGGCCCAGGGCCGAGTCGAGCAGGACGTGGCCGAGCAGTGCCTGGCGATTCGCCGCAGCTCGCTGAACAACGCCCAGCACCCGCTGGAGTTCCTCGCCGCGCAGCAGATCGATGACCTGACGCGTCCAGGCAAGAAGCTGGATCTGGAAACCCTCACCGTCTGGCTGGCCAACTTCGCCGGTCAACCCTACCTGCGCATCGACCCGCTGAAGATCGACGTACCGGCCATCACCCCATTGATGTCCTACGCCTTCGCCCAGCGCCACAAGATTCTCGCCGTGGCGGTTGACAGCGAAAGCGTGACCATCGCCAGCAGCCAGCCGCTGGTGCACAGCTGGGAAGCCAACCTGATCCACGTACTGAAGCGTCCGATCAAGCGCGTGGTGGCCAACCCGGCGGACATCCAGCGCTTCACCACCGAGTTCTACCGCCTGGCCCGCTCGGTCAGCGGCGCCACCGCCACCGACCAGAAGGTCAGCGGCGTCGGCAACTTCGAACAACTGCTCAGCCTCGGCGCCCAGGACCAGGAGCCGGACGCCAACGATGCGCACATCGTCAACATCGTCGACTGGCTGTTCCAGTACGCCTTCCAGCAACGCGCCAGCGATATTCATATCGAGCCGCGCCGCGAACAGGGCACCGTGCGCTTTCGCATCGACGGCGTGCTACACACCGTCTACCAGTTCCCCGCGCAGGTCACCATGGCAGTGGTCAGCCGCCTGAAGAACCTCGGCCGCATGAACATCGCCGAAAAGCGCAAACCGCAGGATGGCCGGGTCAAGACCAAGACCCCGGATGGCAACGAAGTGGAGTTGCGCCTATCTACCCTGCCGACCGCCTTCGGCGAGAAGATGGTGATGCGTATCTTCGACCCGGAAGTGCTGCTGAAAAGCCCGGATCAACTCGGGTTTTCCCCCGAGGACCTGCGCCGCTGGGCCAGCATGACCAGCCAACCCAATGGCATCATTCTGGTCACCGGCCCCACCGGCTCGGGCAAGACCACCACGCTCTACACCACGCTCAAGCAGCTAGCGACCGAAGAGGTGAACGTCTGCACCATCGAAGACCCGATCGAGATGATCGAAGGTGCCTTCAACCAGATGCAGGTGCAGCACAACATCGACCTGAACTTCGCCAGCGGCGTGCGCGCGCTGATGCGTCAGGATCCGGACATCATCATGGTCGGCGAGATCCGCGACCTGGAAACCGCGGAGATGGCCATCCAGGCGGCTCTGACCGGCCACCTGGTGCTGTCCACCCTGCACACCAACGATGCCCCCAGCGCCATCACTCGCCTGCTCGAACTGGGCGTGCCGCACTATCTGCTCAAGGCCACCATCCTCGGCGTCATGGCCCAGCGCCTGGTGCGTACCCTGTGCCCGCACTGCAAGGCGCCCGTGCAACTGGACGAAGACACATGGAACGGTCTGACCCGGCCCTGGAGCTCGCCGCCGCCGAGCCAGGCGCATCACGCCGTCGGCTGCCTGGAATGCCGCGAAACCGGCTACCGGGGTCGCGCCGGCGTCTACGAGATCATGCTGATCAACGATGCCATCAAGCCACTGATCAACGCTGACACCGACCTTACCGCCCTGCGCCGCGCCGCGTTCAAGGACGGCATGCGCAGCCTGCGTCTGTCCGGCGCGCAGAAGGTCGCTGCTGGGCTGACCACCATCGAGGAAGTGCTGCGCGTCACTCCACAGAGCGAGCAACGCTGACGCTCGCGCAATCTCGATAGCGCTCATCGCTTATCTGTGGATGCCAGGCGAACAGGTACTGGCCATCCTTCAGCTGATCCACCAGTACACCAATCACCTCCTGCTGCACCGCCGGACAGCCCAGGCTGCGCCCCATGCGCCCATATTTCTGCGCCCATGTCGGCGCCACGTAATCAGCACCATGGATCACCAGCGCACGGGCACGCGCGTGATCATTGAAGCCGGGCTCCAGACCATCGAGACGCAGCGAATGCCCATGCCGCCCCCTGTAGCTTTCAGCGCCACAAAACAGACCGAGGCTGGACCGATTACTACCAGGCTGATTGGAGAAATGCTCGGCAAACAATTCACCAGACTGGCGACCATGGGCAACGAATTCACGCTGCAGCAGACGCCCGCGCGTCAGATCGAAAACCCATAGACGCCGCTCCAGCGAAGAGCGCGAGTAATCGATCACCGCTAACCGCCTGCCTTCACTCGCGCCTTCGCGCTCGGCGCACCGCAGCGCTTGTAGTGCTCCTTGCAACGCACGCTGCTCCAACTGCGGCGCAGCAAGGTGCAGGGCATTCAGCAGCTCACCGGCCACAGTGCCCTGTCCAGCCAGCAACAGAGCGGTAAGCAAAAACGCCATCAGTGAACGCGTAAACATGCCCTGGCTCCCACGGATGGCCTGGCATCTGCCCACCTTGCGAAGGGGTCGGCGGCAGAGCCCGGACGACTGTGCTTAGATTGATTGATCTGGCAATGGAGTCTATGCGATGCACACCGAAGGGCGATCAGCGAACAGTCTGAGTATGGGTAGCCGCGCCTTCCCATGATCACCTACCTGCAACATCTGTCGTTCTGGGACTGGCTGGCCCTGGCCACCCTGCTGCTGATTCTCGAGGTGTTCGGCGCCGGAGGCTACTTGCTATGGATCGGCCTGGTGGCCGTCGCGGTCGGTGCACTGACTTATCTGTTCCCGGAGCTACCCTGGGTTTGGCAATTTCTGCTGTTCGGCGCACTGGCAATACTCTCGGCATTGCTCTGGTGGCGTCATCAGCAACGAATGCGCAAGCTCAGCAACTGATCGGCCTGGCAACCGGCCATCGCCTGTAAGGAACCACCAGCGGCTTGCGCGACTCCTAGGAGAGGAGCCACCCCTAAGGAGTTTCATCATGCGTGTAACGAGCCGTGCCGCACTGGCGTTCAGTGCCTTTCTGATCGCCCAGACCGCAGCAGCCGATGGCATGCTGCGCGACATTCTTTCGTCGGGCGCAACCACCGCCTCGACCTACCTGACCTTCAAGGATCGCAAGCTGGTCGCCGCGGCCGAAGAGGACGCGAGCAGCTTCGTCGCTAGTAACGGCGAAATCCGCGGCCCGCACCTGGAAGCCGCGATGCAGCAACTGCGCAGCGCCAACCCGCAGTTGCAGGAAGCCGACGACATGGCGCTGGCCAGCGCCATTCTCGCGACTTCGGCAGCACCAGCTGACACCCCACGCTGAGCCATCCCGGTCGCGCATAAAAAATGCCCGCATCCATAGGGTGCGGGCATTTTTGATTGGCTTTCGGGACTCAAGCCTTGGCAAGCCTCCCGAAAACTCTCGCCTTACATCAGCGGCAGGGTGTAGCTGACGATCAGGCGGTTCTGATCAGCGTCAGACTGGCTAGGAGCGTTACCACGCAGCACGCCGTAACGCCAGCCCAGGCCCAGACCCTTGAGAGTGCCATCCTGGAATACATAATCCAGAGCGATATCACGCTCCCACTCTTTGGCATCGCTACCAGAGGTCTTGATGTTGGTACCTTTGAGGTAGGCTACAGAAGCCTTCAAGCCCGGAGCGCCAAGAGTGGCGAAATCATAGCTGTACTGGCCGAAGGTAGTGCGCTCACCGGCACGGGTAAAGCTGTTCACCAAACGGTCAGTCAGCAGATACACGCTGGCGCCAGAAGAGCCTTCGATACCACCCTGGTTCAGCTGGACGAAGTTGCTGTCTTCAGATACACGCTGGTGGCCGAGCATTACAGCGTGGCTACCCAGGCTGTAAGTGAAGGCGGCGCTCCAGGTGTTGTTGTCGATCTTGCCATCACCATTGCGGGTGTAACCACCGACCGAGTAACCCGCTTCCTTGCCATTTTTGCCATCGGAAGTGGTACGGAAGTAACGCAGGTCAGTTTTCAGGCTACCGTCGCCCAGCGCCAGGTTATGGCCCAGACCAGCGAAATGCTGTTTGTAATAGTCTTCCAGGTTGGCGTAGTAGTACTGCGCAGTCAGATCCTTGTTGATCTTCCAGTCACCGCCAGCAAAGTAGAACTTGTTGGAGGCTTCGCTACCGCCAGCGACGGACAGACCGGTGCTGTTGCTCGACGCACGGCTAACGGCGTGTTCGATCTGGCCAGCGGTCAGCGTCAGGTTGTCGATCTCGTTGGAGGTAATCATGCCACCTTCGAACATCTGCGGCAGCAGACGACCGTCGTTGGAAACCAGGATCGGCAGTTTCGGCATCAGGGTACCGATACGACCCTCAGTCTTGGAGATGCGAACCTTGGCGGTCGCGCCAGCCTTGCTGAAGTCATCAACGGCGCTGCCATCGCTTTCCAGCGGGAACAGCTGGCCCGGAGTACGGTCACGGCCGGTTTTGGTAGCACGACCGCCGCCGTCCAGACGCACGCCCAGCATGCCAACGGCATCGAGACCGAAGCCCACGGTACCTTCGGTGAAGCCGGAGGTGTAGTTGAGAATGAAGCCCTGGCCCCACTCACTGGCCTCACCATTGTTGTTGGTGGTGTTAACGGTGTTCTGGTCGAAGTAGAAATTGCGCATAGTCAGGCTGGCCTTGCTGTCACCGATGAAATCGGCGAAAGCGACTTGGCTCAGGCCCAGGGTGCTGGCGGCTACGGCCAGTGCCAGGGAGGTCTTTCTCATTATGTTTCTCTCCAGTGTGTTTAAGGTGACGCATCGTCCGGCGCAGACTTCGGCACGAAGAGGCAGGCCGGAACGAATAGGGCACACGCACCCATGAGCCATGGGTACGGCAAAACCGGGCTCGAATGGGCGCATGAAAAATTCAGGAAGAACGAAACAACGGCGAACGCAGCGGGACGGCCGGAATGAGGCGGGCAGAGTGGCGCATGGTGAGTGCTCTCGTCGTTGTTATTGTGCGCCGACATTCTAGCCGGCATCTTTCGGGGCCTATGCAGATAGCGCGCCAGCTTAGCAAAGTCGGCGCACAAGGCTTCTAGAACAGTAGGTTACATTTTTTCGACAAGTCGGTGGCTAACCGATGACAGCACATGATCGGCAATTTTCCGCCCATGAGAACCAGGTCTCAGGCGGAAAATCGCCAACCATTATCCTAGTACGATCTGATTCTTGCCTTGGCGCTTGGCCGTGTACATCGCCGCATCGGCACGAGCGTAGAGCGCATCGAGGCTGACATCAGTGGCCAGCAGGCTGGTCAGGCCCTGACTGACTGTAATGCCGAAGTGCTGACCTTCATGCTGGAAACCGAGGCGTTGCACCTCACGCTGCAGGCGTTCAGCCACCTGCAATGCCACATCCTGCTCACAGCCGGGGAACAGCGCCGCGAACTCCTCACCACCGATACGCCCGAACAGATCGCCGCGCCTCAAAGCGTTGCTGCCGCACTGCGCCAGGCGCCGCAACACCTCATCGCCAATCTGGTGGCCGTACTGGTCATTGATCTTCTTGAAGTCATCGAGATCGAGCAGCAGGAAAGCCAACGGGCTGCTGAACTTGCGCGCGTGCTCGAACTCACGGCGAGCGCATTCAAAGAAGTGCCGCCGGTTGCTGCTCTGGGTCAGTACATCGGTGGTTGCCAGGCGATGTAACTCGCCCTCCAGGCGCTTCTTCTCGGTGATGTCTTCGGCAATACCGACGATCACATGCCCCTGCTCGGTGCCCAGCCGGGGACTGACGAAACATTTGTCGCTGAGCCAGCGCAATTGGCCATCGGCGCGAATGATGCGGTACTCACGCGACTCCACCGCGCCAGTTTCCAATACCTTGGCCAGGCTTTCAGCGGCGTAGTCGATATCGTCGGGATAGATGCTGTTGCGCCACTCGCCATAGTCGGCCAACAGTAGCGCGGCAGAACGGCCAAAGATTCGCTCATAAGCAGGACTGACATAAATCATCCGCTGCTCGCTCCAGTCGAAGGCCCAGAGCACAGCATTGACGCTGCCAAGCAAGCTACTGAACAGCTGCTCGCGAACACCCAGACGCTCTACTTCGGCACGGCTGTGCAGTAGAGCCAAGGTCAGTTCTTCCAACTCGGAAACAGCCTTGCCTTGATCGTCCATTACAGCGGCCATCCGTCCTTCGCCTCGCATTGAAATTGAGCATAGTGCGAGCCGTTGGACAAACACAAAGGCCCGCCAGTTCGGCGGGCCTTTGCTTGTAACGAGCGGCGGTCAGGCAGTCGCGCTGGACGGTCGCAACGAGTAGGTCTTGAGCTGCTCGGCGAATTCACGTAGCGACTGGATGCCGCTGGCCTCGGCCTCGTGGACCCACTGCTTCATGGCTTCGAGCATGTCGTGGCCGTTGCTGCTGGTCTTGACCCAGATCTGCTGCAGCGCCAGACGCTTCTCGTAGATCACCTTGAGTGCCTGACTCTGTGCCAGCAAGTCAGCAATGCGTGCATGATGCTGCTCTTCCAGCAGGCTCGGCTCACGCGACAGCAGGCGCTTGGCACGGCGGAAAAGGTGACGAACGGACTCGTCAGCCTTGGCCACTTCCTGCTTCACCAGCGGCGCGATCACCAGCTTGCGGTACTGCGCCATGATCTGGAAGCGGTTGTTGAGGATGGCCATGGCAGTGTCCATGTCGAGATGGCCCTTGCCTTCCACGCGGTGGGCAATCGGCGCGACACGCTGCACCTGAGCCAGACCGAAGAAGCTGAACAGCTTGATCCAGGCCCAGCCCATGTCGAACTCCCACTTCTTCACCGACAGCTTGGCGCTGTTGGGGTAGGTGTGGTGGTTGTTGTGCAGCTCCTCACCGCCAATCAGGATGCCCCATGGCACCAGGTTGGTGGCGGCGTCGCGGCACTCGAAGTTGCGATAGCCAACAGCATGACCAAGACCGTTGATGACACCTGCGGCCCATACCGGAATCCACATCATCTGGATCGCCCAGACAGTCATGCCGAGTACGCCGAACAACGCCAGGTCGATGATCGCCATCAACGTCACGCCGCCAATCGGATAGCGGCTGTATACATTGCGCTCGATCCAGTCATCCGGGCAGTTCTTGCCGTAGATACACAGCGTTTCCTGGTTCTTCGCCTCTTCCTGATAGAGTTCGGCACCTTTGCGCAGCACGGTGCTCAGACCCTTGATGACCGGGCTGTGCGGGTCATCGACGGTTTCACACTTGGCGTGGTGCTTGCGGTGAATCGCGGTCCACTCGCGGGTGTTCTGACCCGTGGTCAACCACAGCCAGAAACGGAAGAAATGCTTGAGCGCGGGGTGCAGTTCCAGTGCACGGTGCGCAGAGTAGCGGTGCAGATAGACAGTCACGCTGACGATGGTCACGTGTGTCATCAGCAAGGTCGCAGCCACCAGCTGCCAGACCGACAGGTCGAGTAAACCGTTGTACCACATGGGCGCTGTTGCCTCTTGAAGGGGGAACGCGGCTTGTCCTGCAAGGACGAACCTGCTCACATTATCCCTGACCCATGCCAGAAAACCAGTTGGTCTTTTAGATGAGAATGTTTCAGCAGTGAAGCATCTATACTGGCCAGCATTTACAAGGGAGCGCTGCCGCTTGCCCATGCGTATCGACATCGCCGCCTTGCGCCTGACCCTGGGCTACCTGCTGCTCGCCGCTCTATGGATCCTTCTCAGCGATCATCTGTTGACCGCCCTGGGCCTGTCCGTGGCGCAACAGGAGCACTTGCAGTCCCTCAAGGGCCTGTTCTTCGTCGTGCTCACCAGTTCGCTGCTTTACCTGGTGCTGCACCGCCATGCCCTGCAGTACCGCCGCGCACGCCTGGAACTGGCCGGTAACGAGGAACGCCTGCGCCTGGCGCTGGATGCCACGCGCGACGGCCTGTGGGACTGGGACGTGACGAGACGCCGAGTGTTCTTCTCCGAGGGCTACGCCAGGCTTCTCGGCCTCACTCCGCAAACCCTGGGCAATACCCGCGAAGACTGGGCCGCGCGCCTGCATCCGGATGACGCTGAGCGCGCGCTGCATGCACTCAACGCCGAGTTGAGCGAACAGTCCTACGAGAACCTCTACCGCCTGCGCCATGCCGACGGCAGCTATCGCTGGATTCACTCGCGCGGCCGCCTGCTGCGAGACGAAAACGGCCAACCACAGCGCTTCATCGGCATCGCCAGCGACATTACCCAACAACGCGCCATCGACGACAGCCTGCGCCAGGCCGCAGCGGTGTTCGATGCCACCCAGGAGGGTGTGCTGGTTACCGATGCCGAGCAGCGGATCGTTCACGTCAACCCTGCCTTCAGCCGCATCACTGGCTACAGCAACGAGGAAATCCTCGGCCAGCACCCCAGCCTGCTCAAGTCCGGCCGTCATGACTCCGCCTTCTACCAGAGCCTGTGGCATGCCCTGCAGAACCGTGGCGCCTGGAGCGGTGAGGTGTGGAACCGACGCAAGAGCGGCGAAATCTACCCGCAGTGGCAATGCATACGCGTCATCCACGACGAGCAGGGGCGCGTCAGCCATTACGTGGCGGTGTTCTCCGACATCACTGCGCTCAAGCGTTCGCAGCGTGAGCTGGATTACCTGGCCCACCACGACCCGCTGAGCAACCTGCCCAACCGCCTGCTGTTCACCGAGCGCGTCGCCCATGCACTGGAACGCAGCAAGATCGAGGAATTGCGCGGCGCAGTGCTGCTGATCGACCTGGACCATTTCAAGCACATCAACGAGAGCCTCGGCCACAACGTCGGTGACCTGCTGCTCAAGGGCGTCGGCGAACGCCTGCAGCAGAATTTGCCCAGTGGCTGCACGCTGGCCCGGCTGGGCGGCGACGAGTTCGGCCTGCTCAGCGAAAATTGCACCGACGCAGCTCAGGCAGCCGAGCTTGCACAACGCCTGCTGCGCAGCCTGGAAACGTTCTTTCGCCTCGACGGTCACGAGCTCTACATTGGCGCCAGCATCGGCATCAGCCTGTTCCCCGAAGATGCCGATAGCGTCGAGCAGATCCTGCGTAACGCCGACTCGGCGCTGTTCAAGGCCAAGAGCAGCGGCCGCGAAGGCTATGCCTTCTATGTGCAGGAGTTGACCGACTACGCCCGCCAACGCGTGGAACTGGCCAGCAGCCTGCGCCATGCCCTGGATAATGACGAGCTGCGCGTTTACTACCAGCCGCTGCATGATCTGCGTGACGGTAGCCAGGTGGGCATGGAGGCACTGGTGCGCTGGCAACATCCGCAACGCGGGCTGATTGCTCCCGGCGAATTCATCCCGATTGCCGAGGACAACGGCATGATCGGCGCCATCGATACCTGGGTACTGGAACAGGCCTGCCGCCAGATGGTGCGCTGGAACACCGAAGGTTGTGCGCTGAGTTTCGTCGCGGTGAACGTCTCCAGCCGTCTGTTCAGCCGCGGTGAACTCGATATGAAAGTGGCGCAGGTACTGGCAGAAACAGGTCTGCCGCCCGAGCAACTGGAGCTGGAAGTCACCGAGAGCGCCATCATGGAAGACCCGGATGCAGCGCAGAAACTGCTCATCAGCCTGCGCGCCCTGGGCTTGCGCCTGGCCATCGACGACTTCGGCACGGGCTACAGCTCACTGGCGCGCCTCAAGCGCCTGCCGGTGGACAAGCTCAAGCTCGACCAGAGTTTCGTGCGTGGCCTGCCTGACGACCCGGAAGATGCCGCCATCGCCCGCGCGGTAATCGCTCTGGGCAAGAGCCTGGGCCTCAAAGTCCTCGCCGAGGGTATCGAACAGCCCGCTCAAGCCGACTTCCTGCGCGAGCTAGGCTGCAACTACGGCCAGGGCTACCACTTTGGCCGTCCGCAACCTGTAGCAACCAGAACCGTCGACGCCACTACGCTGATCGAAGCGAAGAAAAGCTAGTCCAGCACCAGGAGCTGAACATGCGCGTGCTGATTCTCGAAGACGATCTCTGGATCGCCGATCTGCTCAAGCAGATCGTACTTAGCCTGCGCCCCGGGGCCCGAGTCGACTGCCAGGTACGCGTGGCAGATGCCATATCGGCCTGGCAACGCGAACCTGCTCAACTGGTGATCGCCGACTGGAACCTGCCGGACGGCAGCGGCACTCTGCTGTTGCAGACGATACGCAGCCAGGACCGTGACGTGGCGCTGGTGATGATCACCGCGCGCGCCGACCGCAGCAGCGTACTCGAGGTGCGTGCCCTGGGCATCAACGCCTTTATCAGCAAACCCTTCCAGGTACCCAAGGTGCTGGATTGCCTGCGCCGCCTGTTACCCGAAGATGATGAGCCTCGCGTGGCGGCAGACAACGACGAGGATTTTCTTCACCATCTCTGTGCCTTGCCCGATGAGGAGATCGATCTGCCCCTGTGCGACGAACTCTTTCAGCAACTGCGCGATACGGCGGCAGCACCCAGCACCCTGGAGCAACTCGGCGAAACCTGGCAGCAGGATCCAGCCGTACAGGCGCGACTGATCGCTGCAGCTAACAGCAGTCTTTACAACAACACCGGCAAGCCTTGCGTCAGCCTGCCCGATGCCGTGCAGCGACTGGGTGCGGCCACCGCGCTGAATCTGATTCAGGGCCTGGCGCTACGCCCGGTAGCCAGCCTGCAGGACGCTGATCTGAGAACACTGGGGCAGGACCTCATGCAGACGCAGCTGGACCTGCTAAATAGGGTCGGTGTTCTGGCCAAGGCCTGTCAGCTGGACCCTACCCCCCTGCACAGCGCCGCCCTGCTGCAACGCATGGGAGAGCTGGCCGTGCTGCAGCAGGCGCAGATCTGGCGCAACCAGGGTCTGCCGTTGAGCGAGGAACAGCTGCAACAAGCCCTGCGCCAGTACAGCGGTGAACTGGCCAACCGCCTCAAGGCAGACTGGCGCTTGCCCATTGGGCTGCGTGAACTGATCGGCGCCTGTTACGGCCTGACGCCAGGCACCTCCCGCCGCGAACCTATTCTCATGCGTCTGGCCAGCCTCGAACTGCAGAGCATCAACGGTCAGGAAGTACAACGCCTGCGCCGCCTGGCCGGGCTGAGCTGAGGCACGACGAATGAGTAAACCGAGGCCGGGTCATCGCTGGTTCGCCCCATTCAACGCCAGCCGCCGGGATGCGGGCCACCGGGACGCCGGCCGCTGGATAGTCATCGGCGGCAGCCTGTGCCTGGCATTGTTCTTCGCCTTTCTCGGGCGCCAGGCGCTGAACGAGCGCGAAGCCCTCTGGCAACTTCAGATCAGCAAGCAGGCAGACATTCAGCGCATGGCCCTTAACAGCACCCAGCATGGGCTGCAGGAACGCGCCCAGCTGCTGGTGGAAACCATCGCTGCCGATGCCTGGGTAACCGAGCTGGTGCGCCAGGCTCACGCCCTGCCAGTGAACGATCTGGAAAACCTGGCCAGCATCCGCAGCCAGCTCTACACCCGCCTGGCACCGCGCTGGCGCAAGTTGCAGGCACGCCAGCCGTTTCGCCTCTACGTGCACCTGGCGCCAGACGTGAAGGTGCTGTTGCGGGTACACGACCCCGAGCATTTCGGCGACCTGCAGATCGGTTGGCGCCCGATGGTGCTGGAGGCACTGCGCAGCGCCAGCAGCCAGGCCGGCCTGGGGCTGACCCGCGGCAGCATCGGCATGCGCGCCATCGCCCCGCTGCTGGCCGAGGGCAACAACGGTCCCCAGCAGGTCGGCGCCATCGAAGTGGCCCTGGGCGTGCTCGACGATCTCGCCCAGCTGGACCAGGAATTCGACAGTGGCGTTGCTCTGCTGCTGCGCGAGGATCTGCTGCTGGACTCGGGCAGCGGCGAAGAACTACGCGGACTGACCAGCGACAGACAGCGCTGGCGACTGATGGACCATTCGCGGCCCCAGATCCTGGCCTGGCAACAGCAACAGCGACTGCCTCCCCCTGATGAGGGCGATAGCGTACGCCTGCTGGACGACGGTGAACGCCATTATCTGGTCAATCAGATGGCACTGAGCAGCTACCGGCAACGTCACGACCCCAGCGCAGAGCCACTGGCGGTTGCACTGATCTGGCACGACGTCAGCGATCAGTTCAATCTGCACCGCAGCGACAAGCGCTGGCTGGTGATCAAATGGCTGCTCGCCTGGTGCGGCGCCGAGGCCCTGCTGCTGGTTCTGTTACGCACTACCCAACGCAGCACGCAGCGCCTGATGCAGCGCCAGCAGGCGGCGCTACGCGCGCTCAACGAGATCGCTGCGCTGCCCAACCTGACCCGCACCGAGCAACTGCGCCAGGCGCTGCGCCTGGGCGCCGAGCATTTCGGCATGCCACTGGGCATCATCAGCCGTATCGAAGGGGAGCAGTATCAGGTGCTGGTACAGGTATCTCCCGACGACGCTCTCAGCGACGGCCAATTGTTCGAGCTGGGCGACACGTACTGTAGCCTGGCTTTGCAGCAGAACGATGTACTGGCCATTGCCCATATGGCCGACTCGCCGCACAGGCGCCACCCTTGTTATCGCCAGTTCGCCCTGGAAAGCTATATCGGCACCGTCGTGCGCGTGGGCGGCAAACCATTCGGCACCCTGGCCTTCGCCAACCCCGAGCGACGCAGGCAGCCATTCGATGATGCCGACCGCGAATTCCTCGGTTTGTTCGCCCGCTGGGTCGGCGCCATTCTGGAACGCCAGCAGCAGGAGCGCGCCGTGCGCGCGGCACGCGCCTATCTGCAAGCGGTGCTGGACTCGGCCACCGGTGTGTCGATCATCGCCACCGATGCCAGCGGCACCATCAGCCTGTTCAATTCCGGTGCCGAACGCCTGCTCGGCTACAGCGCCGAGGAGATGATCGGCCACCAGACCCTGGCGATGTTTCATCTCGCGGACGAAATCCAGACTCGCGCCGCCGAGCTGAGCGAGGTCGCCGGTTACCCGCTGGAGGGCTTCGAAGTTTTCGTGCACAACGCCCGTGGCGGCGACCCGGAAACCCGCCAGTGGACCTATCGCCACAAGGACGGCAGCCTGCGCCAGGTCAACCTCACTGTCAGCGCCATGTTCGACGAGAATTGCCAGATCACCGGCTTTCTCGGCATCGCCAGCGATATCAGCGAGTTGCAACAGGCCACCCGCGCCTTGCAGAAGAGCGAGAGCCGCTTCCGCGGCCTGGTGGCCAACCTACCTGGCGTGGTGTATCGCTGCGCCAACGACGCCGACTGGAGCATGCGCTACGTCAGCGATGAAATTGCCAACCTCAGCGGCTACCCGGCCAGCGACTTCATCGACAACCAGGTACGCAGCTTTTCCAGCATCGTGCATCCCGATGACCTCCCTATCACCTACCGCGCCGGCGAGGCCATCGAGCGCCAGGAAATATTCGAACTGACTTACCGCCTGCGCCATGCCGATGGTCATAACGTCTGGGTGCGCGAGAAGGGGCGCGGCGAGTACGACAGCCACGGCAAGCTCCTGTGGATCGATGGCTTCATCTGGGACGTCAGCGAGCGCCAGGCCATGGAAGACGAACTGCGCCTGAGCCAGCGGCGTTTTCTCAATGCCTTCAATACTGCGCCACAGGGCATGGCTCTGGTCGGCCCGGACGGCCGCTGGCTGGAGGTCAACGACGAGCTATGCCGCATGCTCGGCTACAGCCGCGAGCAATTGCAGGCCTGTACCAACCAACAGGTCACCCATCCAGACGATGTCGATGCTGATCGGCAAAGCGTCGCCGATCTGCTGGCAGGGCGGGTCAACACCTACCAGATCGAGAAGCGCTACCTCGACAGACTGGGGCGCACGCTCTGGGTACTGCTCAGCGTGTCACTGGTGCGTGATGGTGACGGGCTACCCGTGCACTTCGTGCTGCAGATCCAGGACTTCAGCGACCGCGTCGCCGCCGAGCGTGCGGTGCGAGAGCGCGAGCATTACCTCAGTACCTTGCTCGATAACGTGGTCGACGCCATCGTCACCATCGATGAACAGGGCCGTATCGAAACCTTCAACCATGCGGCCGAAGCGATATTCGGCTATCGGCAGAGCGAAGTGGCCGGGCGCAACGTCAGCATGCTGATGTCCGAACCCTACCGCGATGCCCATGATGGCTATATCCAACGCTACCTGCGCACCGGCGAAGCCTGGGTAGTGGGCCAGGCCCGCGAGCTGGAGGGCCTGCGCCAGAGTGGCGAGCGCTTCGCCATGGAGCTGGCGGTGTCGCAGATCAGCCACCAGGGGCAGCGCCGCTTCATCGCGGTAATCCGCGACATCGCCGAGCGCAAGCGTACCGAACAGATGAAGAACGAATTCGTCTCCACCGTCAGCCACGAGCTGCGCACCCCGCTCACCGCCATCGCCGGTTCGCTCGGCCTGATAAATGGCGGCGCCCTTGGCGCCGTACCGGAGAGCATGCGCCAGATGCTGAGCATCGCCCACAGCAACAGCCAGCGCCTCAGCGCCCTGATCAATGACCTGCTGGACATGGACAAACTGGTGGCCGGCAAGATGCATTTCGACCTGCAGGCACGCGCACTGCAGCCACTGCTGGAACAGGCGCTGCTGCACAACCAACCCTATGCCGAGCAGCACCAGGTGGCGTTGCGTCTGCAAGTCGAGGGTGACGCCCAGGTACGGGTCGACGCTCAGCGCCTGGCCCAGGTGATGGCCAATCTGCTGTCCAACGCCGCCAAGTTCTCGCCAGCGGGTGCCCGCGTCGAGGTGCGTCTGCAGCATTGCGGCGAGGTCCTGCGCGTCAGCGTGTCGGACAGCGGGCCCGGCATACCGGAAGCCTTCAAAACGCGCATCTTCAGCAAGTTCTCCCAGGCCGACTCCGGTGACACCCGGCAGCAAGGCGGCACCGGGCTCGGGCTGGCCATCTGCAAGGAAATCATCGAACGCATGGGCGGCCATATCGGCTTCGACTCGCCACCAGGCCAAGGTGCTACCTTCTGGTTCGAACTACCGATCACAGGGAGCGCGTCATGAGCCAAGCCCCGATCCCCGCCAACGAGCAGGAACGCCTGGACGCCCTGCACGCCCTTGAACTGCTAGACAGCCCGGCCGAAGCGATGTTCGACCACATCACCGCGCTGGCTGCTCAGATCTGCGGCACCCCAATCGCCCTGATCTCGCTGATCGATGCCCAGCGCCAGTGGTTCAAGAGCCGGGTCGGCCTGGATGTCGAGCAGACTGCGCGCGAGCTGGCCTTCTGTGCCCATGCGGTGGCCGCCGACGCGCCACTGGAAGTGGACAATGCCTTGGATGACGCCCGTTTTCGCGACAACCCGCTGGTCACTTCCGACCCGCATATCCGCTTCTATGCCGGCGTGCCGCTGCACGACGCCCGGGGCCTGGCGCTCGGCACCCTGTGCGTGATCGACCGCCAGCCGCGCCACCTCGACAGCCACCAGCGTGCTCAGCTGCAGCACCTGGCACACCTGACCTGGGAGTTGTTCGAGCTGCGCCTGCAGGCGCGCCGCCAGGCCGAACAGAGCGCCATGCACCAGGCCATGCTGGACAATGCCGGCAGCGCAGTGCTGGTGCTTGACCCACAGGGCCGAGTGCTGCGCAGCAACCATGAAGCGCAGCAACTGCTGGGCTATTCGCCTGGCGATCTGGAGGACCGGTACCTGCCGCAGCTACTGCTCGAGCCAGGCCAGTACGAGCGCCTGTGCACTGCCTGCAGCAGCGGGCCGCAGAGCACCGAGGGGCAGATGCGCGCACGCAGCGGACAGCACCTGCCGGTGCGCCTGAATCTCTCGCCGATCCGCGCCGAAGGCCAGCAGCTTCAGGGCTACCTGCTGGTGGCCAACGATCTCAGCCAGCGCGAAGAAGCGCGCCAACGCCTGCAGCGCATCGCCGCACAGCTGCCGGGCATGGTCTACCAGTATCTGCTGCGCGCCGATGGCAGCAGTTGCTTCCCCTATGCCAGCGCCGGTATCCGCGACGTTTATGGCTGCACGCCAGAAGAAGTCAGCGAGGATGCCGGCCCACTCCTCGCCCGCCTGCATCCGGACGACGCACCACAGGTGCACGCCGCCATCGCCCGTTCAGCCGCGAGCCTGAGCACCTGGCATCAGGAATACCGCGTCCTGCATCCGCTACACGGTCCGCTCTGGGTCGAGGGGCGTGCTGCACCGCAGCGCCTGCCTGGCGGCGAAACGCTCTGGCACGGATTCATCAGCGATATCAGCGAACGCAAGCGCAGCGAGCAACTGCAGAACGAGTTCGTCTCCACCGTCAGCCATGAGCTGCGCACGCCGCTGACCGCCATCGCAGGCTCGCTCGGCCTGATCAACGGTGGCGCCCTGGGCGCGGTGCCGGAGCAGATGCAGCAGATGCTGGAAATCGCCCAGAGCAACAGCCAGCGTCTGCGCAAGCTGATCGACGACCTGCTGGACATCGACAAGCTGGTCGCCGGCAAGATGCGCTTCGATCTGCAGCCGCTGGCCCTGCGCCCGTTGCTGGAGCAGGCGCTGCACAACAACCAGCCCTATGCCGAGCATCATGGGGTGCGACTTCTGCTGCTGCCGGGCATCGGTTGCCAGGTAACCGCCGACGCCCAGCGCCTGGAACAGGTGCTGGCCAACCTGCTGGCCAATGCCGCCAAGTTTTCCGCCGCCGGACAGAGCGTGGAGCTGGCAGCGGTGCCCGGGGACGGCTGGGTACGCATCAGCGTGCGTGACCAGGGCCAGGGCATCGCGCCGGACTTCAAGCCGCGCATCTTCAGCAAGTTTGCCCAGGCCGATGCTGGTGACACCCGCCGCCAGGGCGGCACAGGCCTGGGCCTGGCGATCAGCAAGGAGATCATCGAACACATGGGTGGACGTATCGGCTTCGACTCCGTGGAGGGGCAAGGCAGCACCTTCTGGCTGGACCTGCCGCAGGTCGGGGTACAGTCATGAACGACAACATCACGCTGCGCCTGCAACTGCTCGGGCAACTGTTCAGCCGCAACAATCTGCTGGCCTGGGGCGTGCTGGCGCTGGCGCTCGGTACCACGCTGCTGGCCTGGGACGGCTTGCGCCAGAGCCAGAGCGCGTCCGCCACACGCCAACTCGAGCTCCTTGCCGACGAAATCAGCGCGGCTATCGTCCAACGCATGCATGACCAGGAAAGCATCCTGCTCGGCGCCGCCGCCCTGCTCGATGCCAGCGAAGCGGTCAGTCGCGACGACTGGCGCACCTATGCGCGTCGCCTGAACCTGGAGGAACGCTACCCGGGCATCCAGGGCCTGGGGTTCAGCCAGGTGCTGCCCGCCGAACAGCTGCACACCTTCGAAACCGAGATGCGTGCCGAAGGCTACCCCAACTTCCGCGTGCGCCCGCTTGGCGAGCGTACGCTGTACAGCGCCATTCGCTACATCGAGCCTTTCGCCGGACGTAATCTGGTCGCCTTCGGCTTCGACATGCTATCCGAGCCCGTGCGTCAGGCCGCCATGCTGAGCGCTGCACGCAGCGGCCAGAGCCGTCTGTCCGGCCGTGTCACACTGGTGCAGGAAACCCACGGCAAGGTCCAACCGGGTTTGTTGCTGTACACCCCGGTGTACCGGCACGGCCAACCGCTGGACACCCCCGAGCAGCGCCTCGCCGCGCTACGCGGCTTTGCCTACAGCCCCTACCGCGCGCACGACCTGATGCACGGCATCCTCGGTGCGCGCCAACGCGAGCTGGAGTTCGAGCTCTATGCCGGCCCCGATACGGGTGCTGCCGACCTGCTTTACAGCAGCAGCGGCAACGCCCTCGATAGAGCTGCCGACACCCAGCGAGAGCTGGAACTGTTCGGCCAGCGCTGGTACCTGAACTTTCACTACGCCCCGGGTTTTCTCGACGGTGTCCATCGCGGCGAGGGCTCACTGCTCGCCCTGGGGGTCTGCATCAGCCTGCTGCTGTTCTTCCTGATCAGCAGCCTGAGCCTGCGCCGCGAGCAGGTACAGCAGCTGGCCGAGCGCATCACCGAACAGCTGCACCGCAGCGAAGAGCGCCTGGCGCTGGCGCTCAAGGGCGGGAATGACGGTTGGTGGGATATCGAGGTCAAAGCCGGCAGCTTCTTCGCCTCGGCCCACGGCTGGCAGATGCTCGGCTATCCGGAGCAGGGCCCGCCCGGCTTTGCCGATGACCCCTGGGCCTGGGAAAACCTGGTACACCCGGACGATCTGCCCGCAACGCGCGCCCGTCTGAAACAGGCACTATCCACAGGCGCCAGCAACTTCACCATCGACTGTCGTCTGCTGCGTGTCGACGGCAGCGAACTGCCGGTGCTGCTGCGCGGCTACATCCAGCGCGACGCCAACGGCTACCCGCAGCGCATCACCGGCACCACCATGGACCAGAGTGAGGCCAAGCGCATCGAGCGCCTCAAGAGCGAGTTCGTCTCCACCGTCAGCCACGAGCTGCGCACCCCGCTTACCGCCATCGCCGGCTCGCTGGGCCTGATCAATGGCGGCGCACTGGGCACGGTACCGGAAAGCATGCGCACCATGCTGGGCATCGCCCAGGCCAACAGCCAGCGCCTCAGTCACCTGATCAACGATCTGCTGGACATGGACAAACTGGAGGCAGGCAAGATGCAGTTCGACCTGCAACCCTGCGCGCTTGCCGCCCAGCTCCAGGAGGCACTGGACAGCAACCAGGCCTACGCCGACCGCCACCAGGTCAAGTTGCGTCTGCTCGACTGCGTAGCGGCCCGCGTACGGGTCGATGCCATGCGTCTGCAGCAGGTACTGGCCAACTTCATCTCCAACGCCGTGAAGTACTCGCCGCCCGGCGCCGAAGTATGCCTGCGCGCCGAAGGTCGTGGCGCTCGCGTGCGCGTCGAGGTCAGCGACCAGGGCCCAGGCATCGCCGCCGAATTTCGCCAGCGCATCTTCAGCAAGTTCTCCCAGGCCGACGCCAGCGACAGCCGCAGCAAGGGCGGCACCGGCCTGGGCCTGGCGATCAGCAAGGAGTTGATCGAACGCATGGGCGGGCAGATCGGCTTCGACTCGGTAGAGGGCCAGGGCGCCTGCTTCTGGTTCGAGCTGCCCACGCTGGCCGAAGCCGCCCTGCCCGCGGCCAGCGACGGCCGGCGCAGCCTGCTGGTGGTCGAGGACGAACCGGACATCGCCAACCTGCTGCGCCAGTTGCTGGAAAATGCCGGTTATCGCGTGCGTCTGGCTCACAGCCTGGGCGAAGCACGCGCCCGTCTGCGTGAGGAAATACCCGCCGCCATCAGCCTCGATCTGCGTCTGCCGGACGGCGACGGCATGCAACTGGTACAAGAACTGCGCGCCGACGCGCGCTATCGCGAGCTGCCGATTCTGGTGGTATCGGCCGCCTGTGAAGAAGGCCGCCTGGCGCTCGACGGGGTGCCCGCGCTGGACTGGCTGAGCAAGCCGATCGACCCGCAGCGCCTGCTCGCCAGCCTTGCTCAGGCCTTGCAGAACCTGCCGCAGAGCCCACGCGTGTTACACGTGGAAGACGATCACGATCTGCGTCTGGTAGTCGCCGAACAGGGCCGCGAGCTGGCCGAGTTCATTCCCGCCGACAGCCTCGCCGAAGCGCGTCGCCTGCTCGCCGAGCAGCCTTTCGACCTGGTTCTGCTCGATCTCGGTCTGCCTGACGGCAACGGCCTGGAGCTGCTCGACGAACTGCAGAACCAGCAGCCAGGGCTACCGGTGGCCGTGCTCTCGGCCAGCGAGATGGATGGCCATGAGTTCGCCGGGGTGAGCGCGGCGCTGGCCAAATCGCGCAATGATGGGCAACACTTCCTGAACATGCTCAACCGCTTGTTACCCGCCAAGGAGACCCGCAATGACTGAGCTCAAGCGCATCCTTCACGTCGAGGACGACCCCTCGATCCAGGCCGTGGCCAAGGTCGCTCTGGAAGCCGTCGGCGGCTTCCAGGTGCTGAGCTGCGCCAGCGGCCAGGAAGCGCTCGATCAGGTGCAAGGCTTCGCGCCCGACTTCATCCTGCTCGACGTGATGATGCCTGGCATGGACGGCCCGCAAACGCTGGAGAGGCTGCGCCAACTGGTGGATATCGGTGAGGTGCCGGTAGCCTTCATGACGGCCAAGGTCCAACCCGGCGAGGTGGCCCATTACCGCAGCCTGGGCGCGCTCGACGTGATCGTGAAACCCTTCGATCCCATGCAGCTCGCCGCCCAGATCCGACAGATCTGGAGCCAACGCCATGGATAAACACGACGGCAACGCCATCCCTCAGACCCTGCAAGAGCGTCTGCAGCAGCTCGGCCAGCAATTCGCCGAACGCCTTCGCCAGGAGCTTCCGCAACTGACGCAGCAGGGCGAGCAATTGCTCGAGGCCGACGACGAGCAGCGCAGGCACCTGTTGCAGGCGCTACGCAACCAGCTGCATCGCCTGGCCGGCAGCGCCGGCACGTTCGGTTTCGACCAGCTCGGCCAGCAAGCCCGGGAGCTGGAGCAACAGGCCGAGCGCTGGCTGGAACACCGGCAACGCCTGCAGCACGAACTCGGCGAATTCATCGCGGCGCTGCAACGCCTGGGCAACCAGACCTCCAGCAGCGAGGCACCCGGCGCAGCGCAGCAGCAGATACCACAGGCGCTACGCGGAGAAACCGAGTCCCGGCTCATCTACATCCTCGAGGATGAAATAGCCGTAGGCGAAAACATGCGCCTGACCCTGAACAACTTCGGCTATCAGGCCGAACACTTCAATTCCATCGCCAGTCTCGATGCTGCTCTGGAGCAGCAGATACCGGACGCGCTGATCGTCGACGTCAATCTGGCCAGCGAAGACTGCAGCGGCCTGGACTATGCCGCAGGCCTGCAGCAGCGCCTGGAGGTGCCACTGCCGCTGCTGGTGCTGACTCACCAGGATGACTTCGCCACCCAGTTGCAGGCGGTGCGGGCCGGTGCATTGGGTTTCTTCGCCAAGCCGGTGGACATTCCACAGCTGGAAAGCCGCCTGGAACGCTGCTTCGCCCAGCAGAGCGGCGAGCCCTACCGAGTGCTGATCGTCGACGACGACCGCGATCTGGCCAGCCGCTACAGCCTGGTGCTGCGCGACGCCGGCATGCTGGTGGAAATCCTTCAGGACCCGGCGCAGATCTTCGAGCACCTGCGCGACTTCAATCCCGAAGTGGTGCTGCTCGACGTCAACATGCCGGACTGCACCGGCCCTGAGCTGGCGCAGATCATCCGCTGCAACGACGACTGGCTGCGCATCCCGATCATCTACCTGTCGGCGGAAACCGATATCGGCAAGCAGATGAACGCGCTGATCAAGGCCGGCGATGACTTCGTCACCAAACCGATTTCCGACAACGCCCTGGTCGCCACCGTGTTCTCCCGCGCTCAGCGCGCACGCCTGCTGTCCAACGCCCTAGCGCGCGACAGTCTCACCGGCCTGCTCAAGCATGGCGATATCAAGGAGCAGGTGGCCATCGAACTGGAACGCACGCTACGCAGTGGCGACCGCGCCAGCGTGGTGATGCTGGATATCGATCACTTCAAGCGGGTCAACGACGAACATGGTCACGCCGCCGGCGACAACGTCATCCGCGCCCTGGCCAATCTGCTGCGCCAGCGCCTGCGTCGAGTCGACAGCCTGGGGCGCTATGGCGGCGAGGAATTTCTCGCGGTACTGCCGGACTGCAACCCGCAGCAGGCCAAGCAGATCGTCGATGAGATTCGCGAGCGCTTCGCCGAGCTACGCTTCATCGCCGATGGCGGCGAATTCTCCTGCACCCTCAGTGCCGGTATCGCCGGCACCGATGTGCACAGCGAAGCGGAACAGCTGCGTGAGCGCGCGGACAAGGCGCTATACGCCGCCAAGCACAGCGGGCGCAATCAGGTGCAAATCGCCGCGGTGGAAGAGCATCGCGGCTGAAGCCGCTCCCACAAAAGACGAGGCGATTGCAGGAGCGGCTTCAGTCGCGATAAGAAACAAAGGCCATAAGGTGGATGTCGCTCTTCACATCCACCACAACGCCAGCGCCCGATCACGCCTCGGCGCGCTGCATCAGGCGGCGCTGGCGCCACTCCATGAAAGTTTTCAGGAACAGCGTAAGCAGCGCCATGCACGCCAGCAGGCCGGCAGCGGTGAAGGCGGCTGCGGGCTTGTAGTCGTTGTTGAGCTGGTCGACCAGAAGCGGCAGGGTCAGGGTCTGGTTGATGATGGTGCCGGACACCACCGACACCGCGCCGAACTCACCGACCGCACGGGCATTGGTCACCACCACGCCATACAGCAGCGCCCACTTGATCTTCGGCAGGCTGATGCGGCGGAAGATCTGCCAGCCACTGGCCCCCAGGCACATGGCGGCGGTTTCCTCGTCCTGGCCCTGGGTCTGCATCACCGGAATCAGGATGCGCGCCACGTAAGGCGCAGTGACGAACACGGTGACCATGACGATGCCCGGCCAGGCGAACATCAGCTGCATGCCGTTATCGTAGAACCAGCGGCCGATGAAGCTTTCCAGGCCATACACCACCAGGTAACAAAGACCAGCGACCACCGGCGATACCGCGTAAGGGATGTCGATCAGCGTGGTCAGCAGCTTGCGACCACGGAAGTCGTAATGGGTCACGCACCAGGCCAGGCAGATGCCAAAGCACAGGTTCAGCGGCACGGTGATCGCTGCCACCAACAGGGTCAGGCCAATGGCGTGGAGCATGTAGTCTTCGTTCAGATTGCTCCACAGCAGCTCAAGCCCGCCGGCCAGCGCCTTGCTGAAGATCAATGCCAGTGGCACCAGCAGAATCAGCGCCACCACCAACAGACCGAGGGTTACCAGCGCCCACTGGCGCCAATCCTGAGGTTTTTTCATCGACCTTGCCGTTGCCATGCGAACAGACGCCCCTGCACGACCTGCAGGAGGAACAGAAGAGTCAGCGAGGCGAGCAGAATCACAGAAGCGATGGCTGCCGCCGCCGGGTAATTGAATTCCTGCAGACGGACGAAAATCATCAGCGAGCTGACCTCCGTCTGATAGGGAATGTTGCCGGCGATCATGATCACCGCACCGAACTCGCCGAGGCTGCGAATGAACGCCTGCGAACCACCGGTGACCAGCGCAGGGGCCAGCGTCGGCAGGATCACCTTGCGGAAGGTCTGCACGCGGCTGGCACCGAGGGTGCGCGCGGCCTCTTCGTATTCCGACCCCAGGTCCTGCAGCACCGGCTGTACGGTGCGCACCACGAAGGGAATGCTGGTGAATACCATGGCCACCACGATACCGGCATATGCATAGGCCACCTTGAAACCCAGCCACTGGCCGATCCAGCCATTGGGCACCAGCAGCGCGGCCAGGGTCAGGCCGGCTACCGAGGTCGGCAGGGCGAAGGGCAAGTCGATCAGCGCATCGACGATACGCCGGCCGGGGAAGTCGTAACGGGTGATGATCCAGGCCAGCAGCAGGCCGAGCACCAGCACCGCCAGGGTCGAGTAGAAGGCCGCCGAAATGGTCACCTTATAGGTCTGCACCACGCGCGGATCGCTGATGGCGAACCAGTACTGGCCCCAGGTCATGTCACTGACGTACAGCAGCAGCGCCGACAACGGCAGCAGGATCACCAGCGAGAGGTACAGCACACTGACGCCGAAGCTCAGGCCGAAGCCGGGCAACAGCGGGGTCTGCAGGAAGAACAGCGTCGGTTTACTCACGAAAAGCTCGGCTCTACAAATGCAGTTGGCCGCCAATAAGGCGGCCAACGGACCATTACGATGCTCGCGTAGGGCGGGTGCAACCCGCCACTCATAGGCTGGTGGGTTGCACCCGCCCTAACAGGCCGTTGAAAAACTACCTACGTTGGCAATACTGCGTTAAAAACGGCCTCAAAATGCTCATTTACAGCACGTAAACTGCGCTTTTTCGGCCGTTTTTGCCTTGTCTTGCCTGCCTCGCCTACGTTTTTCAACAGCCTGCTACGCCAGACCGGCGCGCTCAGCGCCCGGTCGCGAGAAGCTGGTCGAGGATACCACCGTTGTCGAAATGCTTGGCGGTGATCTCGTCCCAGGTGCCGAGCACCTCGGTCGGATTGATCAGGCGTACCGGAGCGAACTGCGCCTTGGTCGCCTCGACCACTTCCGGGTTGTGCACACGGTAGTTGTAGCGAGTCAGCAGTTGCTGGATGTCCTTGCTGTACTGGAAATCCAGGAAGGCCTTGGCCTGCTCGCGGGTGCCGCGCTCGTCGGCCACCTTGTCGACGATGGCCACCGGGAACTCAGCCAGTACGCTGACCTCCGGCACCACGATTGCCAGGTTGGCGGACTTGAACTCGTCGCCCTTGGCGATGTTGATCACTTCCGACTCGAAGGTCAGCAGCACGTCGCCCTGGCCGTTCTGGGCGAAGGCCACGGTGGCGCCACGGCCGCCGGTGGGGAAGTTCTCGACGTTCTTCAGCAGCTTGCCGACGAAGGCCTTGACCTTCTCCTGGTCGCCGTTGAATTTCTCGTTGGCGAACAGCCAGGCGCCCAGGTAGCTGTAACGGGCGTTGCCGGACGTCTTCGGGTTCGGGAATACCAGCTTCACGTCATCGCGAATCAGGTCATCCCAGCTCTTGATGTTCTTCGGGTTGCCTTCGCGCACCAGGAAGGCAGTGGTGCTGTAGTACGGCGAGCTGTTGTTGGGGAACTGCTCGGCCCAGTCCTCACGCAGCAGTTTGCGCTTGGCCAGGATGTCCACATCGGTCACCTGGTTGAAGGTGACCACATCGACCTTCTTGCCCTGAATGATGTCCTGCGCCTGGCGCGAAGTGCCGGCGAAGGACTGGATGATCTTCACTTCCTTGCCGCTCTGCTGCTTCCAGTGCTCGACGAACAGCGGATTGATCTCACCGAACAGTTCGCGGGCGATGTCGTAGGAAGCGTTGTGGAATGGCGTATCGGCGGCGGCATGGCTCAACGAGCCCGTCAGCAGGGTGGCACTGGCCACGGTGGCCAGAACGATCTTCTTCAGCATCTAAGGCGTCCTTCTTATCGAGAGAGGAGCCTGCAAGCAGGCTATTTGATGGCGCGATTCTGCAGAAAAATCATATAGCTGAAAAATATCTTTTTATTTGCCTCTTATAACCAAGCTTGCTTTGCTTTCGAAATTGATCGTTCCTCACGCTCCGCGTGGGAATGCATCCAGAGACGCTCCGCGTCAGATGCTGCTGCAGCACCAGCGCAAGCGGGCGCAAAGCGCCCAGGCTTGGGCTCCCACGCTGGAGCGAGGGAGCCATCATCCGCCGATCAGAGTTTGGCGATGGACACCTCGGTGGATTTGACGAAGGCGATCACTTCACTGCCCACCTGCAGTTCCAGCTCGCGTACGGAACGGGTGGTGATCACCGAAGTGACGATGCCGGCGGCGGTCTGCACGTCGATTTCCGACAGCACGTCGCCGATGACGATTTCCTTGATGCTGCCCTTGAACTGGTTACGCACGTTGATGGCTTTGATGGTCATGGTGTTTCTCCTGATGGTCCACTGATGTAGCCCGGATGAAATCCGGGGAATCTTGCAACCGCTCCCGGATTGCATCCGGGCTACGACGTCAAAGCGCCCAACGCAATTGCGTGGGCAGGGGTGATACGGGTTCCGGTGGTATGGGTAATTCAGGCTGCGCCAGCACCCGGTCGAGCACGCGCGCTTCCAGTGCTGCCAGCAGTGGCGAGCCATGCGGACGCGGGCGTACCAGTTGCACATCGAGGTCGAGGCCAATCTGGCCGTCCTCGATGAGGATCACCCGGTCCGCGACGGCCACGGCCTCGGCCACGTCGTGGGTGACCAGCAGCACGGTGAAGCCATGCTGCTGCCACAGGCGCTCGATCAGTTGCTGCATCTCGATGCGGGTCAGCGCATCGAGCGCGCCCAGCGGCTCGTCGAGCAGCAGCAGGCGCGGCCGATGGATCAGCGCCCGAGCCAGGGCCACACGCTGCTTCTGCCCCCCGGACAGGGCCGCCGGCCACTCATTGGCGCGATCCGCCAGGCCGACCGCCGCCAGGGCTTCCTCGGCCTGCTTGCGCCAGTTGCCGGCAAGACCGAGGCCGACGTTATCGATCACCCGCTTCCAGGGCAGCAGACGCGAGTCCTGGAACATCAGGCGAATGTCTTCGCGCACCGCGTTGAGCGAACCACTGCCGGCCAGCAGCTGACCGTCGCTGGGTTGATCCAGCCCGGCCAGCAGGCGCAGCAGCGTGCTCTTGCCGCAGCCACTGCGACCAACCACGGCGACGAACTGGCCGGCCGGGATATGCAGGTCGATACCCTTGAGCACCTGACGCTCGCCGAAGGATTTCTCGATCTTCTCGATCGCCAGGGGAATGCCCTGACGAATGTTATGCAGCGCTGTCATTGGCCACCTGCCTTGACCTGATAGGCCGGGTGCCAGCGCAGCCACACGCGCTCAAGGCCACGGGCGGCGACGTCGGCCAGCTTGCCGAGCACCGCATAGAGCAGGATCGCCAGCACCACCACGTCGGTCTGCAGGAACTCGCGGGCGTTCATCGCCAGGTAGCCGATGCCGGCGCTGGCCGAGATGGTCTCGGCGACGATCAGCGTCAGCCACATGAAGCCGAGGGCGAAACGCACGCCGACCAGGATCGACGGCAGCGCGCCGGGCAGGATCACCTGGCGGAACAGGGCGAAACCGGACAAACCATAGCTACGCGCCATCTCAACCAGCGCCGGGTCGACGTTGCGGATGCCGTGGTAGGTGTTGAGGTAGATCGGGAACAGCGTGCCGAGCGCGACCAGGAACACCTTGGCCGCCTCGTCGATGCCGAACCAGAGGATCACCAGCGGAATCAGCGCCAGGTGCGGTACGTTACGGATCATCTGCACCGAGCTATCGAGAAAGCGCTCGCCCCATTTCGACAGGCCGGTGATAAAGCCCAGCAGCAGACCGATACCACCGCCGATGGCGAAACCGATCCCGGCGCGCTGGCCGCTGATCGCCAGATGCTGCCAGATTTCGCCGGAAGCCAGCAGCGCCCAGCCGGCAGCCAGCACGGCGCTGGGCGCCGGCAGGATGCGACTGGACAGCCAGCCGCTGGCCACCGCCAGTTGCCAGGCGGCCAGCAGCCCCAGCGGCAAGGCCCAGGGCGCGGCGCGCAGGGCCAGTTTGTGAAGGGTCGTGTTGCGCATTTTTTGCCTCGAAGAATTCTGTTTACTCGAACCTGTGCTCCCGGATTTCATCCGGGCTACAAATCCCCTCTCCCCCATCAATGGGAGAGCCGGAGGAACATCGATCCGTAGGGTGCGCCATGCGCACCAATGAGACCGCAGTCCATCGCGGTGCGCGCAGCGCACCCTACGACTCACCCGTAGCCCGGATGCAATCCGGGGCAACCAGTGACTGCACCACCCTCAACTCGCCGAAGCCGCCTTCGGCAGGATGTCGCTGGAGATCATTTCGCCGAACGGGCTGACATAACTGCGGCTCTCTGGGCGCTGCGGCTGGGCCACGTCCAGGTGCGGGAACAGCAGTTCGGCGACCCGGTACGACTCCTCCAGATGCGGGTAGCCGGAGAAAATGAAGGTGTCGATGCCCAGCTCCGCGTACTCCTTGACCCGCGCGGCTACGCTCGGGCCGTCGCCCACCAGCGCGGTGCCGGCGCCGCCGCGCACCAGGCCGACACCGGCCCAGAGATTCGGCGACACTTCCAGGTTGTCGGTCTTGCCGCCGTGTAGCGCGGCCATGCGCTGCTGGCCAACGGAGTCGAAGCGCGCCAGCGACGCCTGGGCGCGGTCGATGGTGTCCTGATCCAGGTGGCTGATCAGACTATCCGCCGCCGCCCAGGCTTCCTCATTGGTCTCGCGCACGATCACGTGCAGACGAATGCCGAAACGCACTTCACGACCCTGCCTGGCCGCCTTCTCACGCACCTGGGCGATCTTCTCGGCCACCGCAGCCGGCGGCTCGCCCCAGGTCAGGTACAGCTCGACCTGCTCCGCGGCCAGGTCCTGCGCCGCGTCGGAGGAACCGCCGAAATACAGCGGCGGACGCGGCTGCTGGATAGGCGGATAGAGCAGTTTGGCGCCCTTCACCCGGATGTGCTTGCCGTCGTAGTCGACGGTTTCGCCCTCCAGCACGCGGCGCCAGATACGGGTGAATTCGACGGAGGCCTCATAACGCTCGGCATGCGACAGGTGCAGGCCATCGCCGGCCAGCTCGTCCGGGTCGCCCCCGGTCACTAGATTGAACAGCGCACGGCCGTTCGACAGGCGATCCAGGGTCGCCGCCTGGCGCGCGGCCACGGTAGGCGAAATGATCCCCGGACGCAGGGCGACCAGAAACTTCAGGTGCTGCGTCACCGGGATGAGGGACGCAGCAACCAGCCAGGAGTCTTCACAGGAACGCCCGGTGGGGATCAACACGCCGCCGTAGCCGAGGCGGTCAGCGGCCTGCGCGATTTGAGTGAGATAGCCGTGATCGACGGCGCGCGCGCCTTCGGCTGTGCCCAGGTACTTGCCATCACCATGGGTAGGCAGGAACCAGAAGATGTTGAGGCTCATGGAGTGTTCTCCTTGAATTCGCTCCCCTCTCCCGCCGGGAGAGGGGCTGGGGGTGAGAGTTCTACTGGGCCTGGGCCACCTTGGCCGGCGGATTCCAGATCACGTCCTTGATGGTCAGCTGCTTGGGGATCAGCTTCAGCTCGGAGAAGGTATCGGCGATCTTCTGCTGCGCCTCGACCACCTCCGGGCTGATGAACTGCGCGCCGTAACCCTGGCGCTCGACGGCCTGGCGGGTGATCTCCGGGGACAGGCCGATCAGCGGCGCGACCTGACTGGTGGCTTCGTCGAGGTTGCCCTTGACCCACTCGCCGACGCCGCGGATTTCCTCGACCAGTACACCGACCACCTGCGGGTTTTTCTCGGCATAGGTGCGGGTCGCCAGGTAGAACTGGTGGTTATCCACCAGACCGCTACCGTCACGCAGGGTGCGGGCCTGTAATTGCTTCTCGGCGGCGGACTGGAACGGATCCCAGATCACCCAGGCATCGACACTGCCGCGCTCGAACGCGGCGCGGGCATCGGCCGGCGGCAGGTAGACCGGGGTGATGTCGGCATACTTGAGGCCGGCGTCTTCCAGCGCGCGCACCAGCAGGTAATGCACGTTGGAGCCCTTGTTCAAAGCGACCTTCTTGCCCTTGAGTTCGGCCACCGATTTGATCGGCGAATCTTTCGGCACGAGGATCGCCTCGCCAGTCGGAGCTGGCGGCTCATGGGCGACGTAGAGCAGGTCGGCGCCAGCCGCCTGAGCGAACACCGGCGGGGTTTCACCGGTGACACCGAAATCCACGGAGCCGACGTTGAGACCTTCGAGCAGTTGCGGACCGCCCGGGAACTCCGTCCATTTGACCTCCACGCCCTGCTCGGCCAGGCGTTTTTCCAGGGTGCCCTTGGCCTTTAGCAGTACCAGGGTGCCGTATTTCTGATAGCCGATACGCAGGACGCTTTTGTTATCAGAAGCAGCCTGAGCTTGAGTGATGGCGCCGAAGGAAATGGCCGCGGCAAACAGGGCGACCAGGCTTCGACGCAAAGTAATGGTGCGCATGGCGCTCTCCCTTTGCAGTGATGTCTTGGTTGGCTACCTGCTTGCCCGTTGGCGGGCGAGTAAGGCGGGGTGTTACAGATGGATCAGATGCTCCAGCGGGCGTTCACCAGCCGGTCGTTGAGCAGGTTCGGGTCGATCGGCTTCGGCCGTCGCGCCAGGGCTGCGCCCAGTTGTTCCAGAGCCTCATCGAGACGTTCGCGCAACTCGTCGTCGATCTGCGCGGGCCTGTCCCCTTCCGGGTAGGCGATCTGCTTGTCCACGGCGAACACGCCGGAGAGCATTTCCTGCGCCTTCAGCGCGGCCAGCACCGGCTTGAGCGCGTAATCCACAGCCAGCAGATGCGCCGGGCTGCCACCACTGGCCAGGGGCAGTACCACCTTGTGCGCCAGGGCACGTTCGGGCAGCAGGTCCAGCAGCACCTTCAGCGCACCGGTGAACGACGCCTTGTACACCGGCGTGCCGACCACCAGGCCATAGGCACTGGCCACCACCGCCTGCAGTCGCTGGACAGCCGGGCTGTCGAAACGCGCATGCAGCAGGTCCTCGGCGGCAAAATCGCGAACTCGCAACAGGCTCACTTCCATCTGCTGCGCTTCCAGGCGCTGGCGTACATGGTCCAGCAGCACTTCAGTGCGCGAGCGCGCCGCAGGGCTACCGGATAGCAACACGACATGCATGGTCAGTCCTTAGCGGTTCGGTTGCGGCGTCAGACGCAGATAGGGCTTCACTGCGCGATAGCCTCTCGGGAAGCGCTCGGCGATCTCGGCCTCGTCCTTCAACGACGGCACGATCACCACCTCTTCACCGTCCTGCCAGTTGGCCGGGGTGGCCACCTTGTAGTTGTCGGTCAGCTGCAGCGAGTCTACGACGCGCAGGATTTCATTGAAGTTGCGCCCGGTACTGGCCGGATAGGTGATGGTCAGGCGCACCTTCTTGTTCGGGTCGATGACGAACAGCGAACGCACGGTCAGGGTGTCGTTGGCGTTCGGGTGGATCAGGTCGTAGAGGTCGGACACCTTGCGGTCGGCATCGGCGATGATCGGGAAGTTGACCACCGTGTTCTGCGTCTCGTTGATGTCATCGATCCATTTGATGTGCGAATCCACCGGGTCGACCGACAGGGCGATGGCCTTGACGCCGCGCTTGGCGAATTCGTCCTTGAGCTTGGCGGTAAAGCCCAGTTCGGTGGTGCACACCGGCGTGAAGTCGGCCGGGTGGGAGAAGAGGATGCCCCAGCTGTCGCCCAGCCACTCGTGGAATCGAATGCGGCCTTCACTGGAATCCTGTTCGAAGTCAGGGGCGATGTCGCCCAGACGGATGCTCATGATCGTGCTCCTTGGCAGTAGCTTGCGTGGTGCTCACTATGCTCAGGAACCAATCGAAACAAAAAGAATAAATAATGATTTATTTATAACCAAAAAATTATTCAAGGAAGGTTCGTCATGCCCACCCCAAGCCTGCACAAGGTTCCCAGCGAACAGGTACCGATAGCGCTGCTGCTGGAGGCCGACCCCAGCCCCTGCGTCATCGCCCGCTATCTGCAGGAGGGTCATTGCGTGGTCGCACGCCTGGGCGAAGCGACTGTCGGCGTCTACGTGATCAAGGCCCTGACGGCCGACACCTGGGAACTGATGAACATGGCCGTGGCACCCGAGCACCAGGGCCAGGGCATTGGCGCCCTGCTGCTACGCCACGCCATCGAGCAGGCCAGGCAGCTCGGGGCGCAGCGCCTGGAGCTGGGCACCGGCACCTTCGGTCACCAGCTGACCTTCTACCAGCGCGCCGGTTTTCGCGTGGTAGCGGTTGAGCCGGACTACTTCCTCACCCACTACCCTGAGCCGCTGTTCGAGAACGGCCTGCAGCATCGAGATCGTTTACGCCTGGCTCTGGCGCTTTAGGTTCTGTACGAAAAGTCGTCGAGCGAAGGTCAGGCGATACCGGTGGCGGCCCCGCAAAAACAGGTGAGGAACGGACTGGGCTCGCACTCGAGTTTACGAGCTGTAAATGAGCATTACTCACTTCGTTCGCCCTCCGGGCCGCGCTGAAGCGCGTTAGCTGTAAGCAGCTTGCCGAACCTGTTTTTAACGAAGCATCACCGAGCGCAGGCACTTTTCGTACAGAACCTAGGCGGGCTCGCGCAGGCGATAACCCACACCGGCCTCGGTGATCAGGTAGCGCGGCGCGGCCGGGTCGTCGCCGAGCTTCTGCCGCAGGTGGCCGACCACCACGCGCAGGTAGTGGCTGTCGCCGACGTGGCTGGGCCCCCAGATGTCGCGCAGCAGTTGTTGCTGGGTCACGACCCGGCCGAGGTGCTGGGCGAGCAGCGCCAGCACAGCATATTCCTTGGGCGTCAGGGCGATTTCGGCGTCGTCGAGGGTGACCCGGCGGTAGGCCAGATCGATGTTCAGCGCGCCACAGACGATGCTCGCCGGCAGCACTTCACGCCCCTGGCCCTGGCGCAGCAGCACGCGCACACGGGCGAGGAACTCCTGGATGCCGAACGGCTTGGTCACGTAGTCATTGGCGCCGCCATCCAGCGCCAGCACCTTCTCGCCCTCGCTGGCGCGCACCGAGAGCACCAGCACCGGCACCTGGCTCCATTCGCGCAAGCCGCGCAGTACCTGCTGGCCGTCGAGGTCGGGCAGGCCGAGGTCGAGCACGACGAGATCGGGGTTGTGCAGTGCCGCCTGGGCCAGGCCGTCTTCGCCGTTCGCCGCCTCCAGCACCCGATAGCCCTGGGCGCTGAGGGCGATGCGCAGGAACTTGCGAATCTGCGCCTCGTCGTCGATCAGCAGAATGTTCGGCCCTTGGCTCATCAGTCTTCCTCGGCGGCTTGCGGTTGCGCGGTCAATGGCAGGTGCAGGGGCAGGCTGGCGCCACGGCCGTCGAGCCCCTCGCCGACCGTGACGCGGCCGCCATGGGCACCCACCATACCCTGGCAGATCGCCAGGCCCAGGCCCGTACCCTGGCCGCCGCGATCGCCCCGCGCTGCGGTGTAGAACATGTCGAAGATCTTCGCCCGTTCCGCCTCGGGAATGCCAGGGCCCTGGTCGGCGACGATGAAGCGCAGCGCCTGTTCGTCGTACTCCAGCGCCACGCGCAGACGGCCACCGGACGGCGAGAAGCGCGCGGCATTCTCCAGCACGTTGATCAGTGCCTGCTCGATCAGCGCCGCGTGCACGTACAGCAGCGGTGGTTCCGGCGGCAGTGCGCATTCGACCTGCAGCGGCGCGAGCACCGCGCGCAGGCGTTGCAGGGCGCTGGCGACGATGTCGCTGGGCGCCACCCAATCGCGCGCCAGTTTGAGCCCGCCATGGCCGAGGCGGGTCATGTCGAGCAGGTTCTGGATGTAGCGGTCGAGGCGCTCGGCCTCGTCGCGGGTGCCCTCCAGCAGCTCGTTGCGATCCGAAGCTGGGATCGCATCACCCAACGCCAGCAGACTGTCGATGGAGCCGCGCATGGCGGTCAGCGGCGTGCGCAGGTCGTGCGACACCGAAGCCAGCAACGCGCTGCGCAGTTCCTCGGTCTGCCCGTGCAGGCGCGCCGCTTCCAGCTCCTCGGCCAATTGCGCACGGGCCAGGGCCTGCGCCAGCGGCTGGGCAAGGGCAGCCACCAGGCGCCGACGCTCGTCCGCCAGCGGTGTGCCATCGGCGCTCTGCAAACCGATCAGCAGCAGCGGCCCCTCCTCGCCACACAACGGCCACCACCACCAGCGACTGCTGGGCAGGGTGTCGGTGCCGAGGCCAGCAGGTTGCTCGTGCTGCCAGGCCCAGTCGGCGGCGGCGCGTTCGGCATCGGGCAACTCGGCGTGCAGCCCCCCCTCATGGCGCCACTGCCCATCAGCGCTGCGCGACAGCAGGGTCAGCTGCATGTCCGCCCAGCCACCCAGTTGCTGCTCAGCCACGGCCAGCACGGCCTGGCGGTCGGCAGCGACGGTGAGCTTGCGCGACAGCTCCAGCAGCGCCGTGGTTTCGCCCTGCGCCTGCCGCAGCGCCTGCACCTGGCGCCGCTGGCGGCTGGCCAGGTTGCCGGTCAACCCAGCCATGAGCAGGAAGAACAGCAGGGTCAGCACGTCTTCCTGACGCTGGATGCGCAGGGTCAGGGTCGGCGGGATGAACAGGAAGTTGTAGGCCAGGAACGACAGCCCCGAGCACGCCAGCGCCGGCCCCAGGCTGCTGCGCACCGCCACCAGCAGCACGGCGGCGAGAAACACCAGGGAGATGTTCGGCAGCTCCAGCACCCGCGCCAGACCGAGGGAAATCAGCGTGGCGCAGGCAGCAGCCAGCGTGGCCAGCAGGTAGTCGCGCCAGCGCGCGGCGAGTCGTGGACGCCGGCCAGCCCGTGGCTGACCACCTGCCGCATCCAGCACGCTCACCTCCAGCCCCGCCCTGGCAGCCAGCAGGCGCTCGCCGAGGCCGCGACCAAACCAGCGTCGACGCAAGCGCCGCGTACTGTTGCCGACCAGGATCAGGCTGGCGCGGCGCTCGCGGGCATGGTCGAGCAGCGTGCGCGCCACCGAGTCGCCGTGCAGCGTCACCACCTCACCACCGAGGCGCTCGGCCAGGCGCAGCGCGGCTTGCAGACGGCCGCGCTGGTCCTCGTCCATGGCCTGGCGGCCGTCCACGTGCACCACCGACCAAGGCAGATGACGCCGCTCGGCGACCCGGCAGGCGTGGCGCACCAGGCGCTCGGCCTCGCCATCGCCATCGCCATCAACGCCCACCAGCAGACGCCCGAGCACGCTGGGCGCGGCCTGGCCGAGCTGGCGGTAGCGTTGGTCGAGGTCGGCATCGACCCGCGCGGCGGCGGTCTGCATGGCCAGTTCGCGCAGCGCAGTCAGGTTGGTCGGCGAGAAGAAGGCGTCGATGGCCGCGCGCGCCTGCTCGGGCATGTACACCTTGCCGTCGCGCAGGCGTTCGAGCAGCTCGCGCGGCGGCAGGTCGACCAGCTGGATCTCGTCGGCCTCCTGCAGCACCCAGTCCGGCACCGTCTCGCGCACCTGCACACCGGTGATGTCGCGGACGCGGTCGTTGAGGCTTTCCAGGTGCTGGACGTTGACCGTGGTGTAGACGTCAATGCCGGCTGCAAGCAGCTCCTGCACGTCCTGCCAGCGCTTGGCGTGGCGGCTGCCGGGGGCGTTGCTGTGCGCCAGCTCATCGACCAGCGCCAGCTTCGGCGGGTCGGCCAGCAGGCCGTCGAGGTCCATCTCGCTCAGCTCCAGCCCGCGATACGGCAGGCGCAGCGCTGGCTGCTGCGGCAGCCCCAGCAGCAGCGCCTCTGTCTCGCTGCGGCCGTGGCTTTCCACCACCCCGGCACGCAGCGCCACGCCCTGGCGCAGTTGCGCATGGGCGGCCTGGAGCATGGCGTAGGTCTTGCCCACGCCCGGCGCCGCGCCGAGG
Source organism: Pseudomonas sp. o96-267 (assembly GCF_003935465.1). Lineage (NCBI taxonomy): Bacteria > Pseudomonadati > Pseudomonadota > Gammaproteobacteria > Pseudomonadales > Pseudomonadaceae > Pseudomonas > Pseudomonas sp. o96-267. The sequence goes on along the minus strand of NZ_RHQP01000030.1, from coordinate 37,824 downwards.
AACACCTTGAGCCGGCCACGGCCTTCGCGGGGCAGGTCGGCGAGCAGCGCTTCGGCGCGCAGGCTGTCGTTCATCGAGCAGTCGTCACTGGGAAGAAGTGGGCGGATTGTCGACCAGCGCCAGGTTCAGCGCCAGTACATTGACCAACGCCGGGCCGAACAACGGGCGCTCGGTGTGCGCCTCGACCAGGCGCAGCAACTCAGCTTCGGCCATGCCACGGGCCTGGGCAATGCGCGGCACCTGCCAGGTGGCGGCCTCAGGTGACAGGTGCGGGTCGAGGCCGCTGCCCGAGGTAGTGACCAGTTGCATCGGCACCGGCGTGTCACCAGCAAGGCCGGCGCTGGCCTGCTCGATGCGGGCAAACAGCTTCGGGTTGCCGGACGACAGGTTGCTGGCGCCGCTGGCCACGGTGGCGAAGTTCGCAGCCGAGGGGCGCGAGTGGAACCACTGGTCGTCATCAAAGGCCTGGGCGATCAGACGGCTGCCACGCACCTGGCCAGCGTCGTCATGCACCAGGCTACCGGCGGCCTGATCGGGGAAGGCCAGGTGTGCCACGCCAGTAACGGTCAACGGATAGGCGACCCCGACCAGCAGGGTCATGAAGGCCAGTGTGGTGATGGCAGGGCGAATATGGTCGAGCATGATGAATCTCCTGATTCGTGTGGCCCCGGATTGCATCCGGGCTACGTCGCTGAGCGAGAGGGTCTGTCCGGCAATACCGAGTGGCCTGCCCTACCCTCTCCCCAGCCCTCTCCACTGGGCGTGCCCCCCATGAATAGGAGAGGGGGCAGACCGCGTGTGAACGAAACAACACTGTTAAACCCAGCCCAAGCCCACCAACAGCAGGTCGAGCAGCTTGATGCCGACGAAGGGCGCGACGAGCCCGCCCAGGCCGTAGATCAGCAGGTTGCGCCGCAACAGCTGGCCGGCGTCCAGCGCGGGGATGCGCACGCCGCGCAGCGCCAGCGGAATCAGCGCGACGATGATCAGCGCGTTGAACACGATGGCCGAGAGGATCGCGCTCTGCGGGCTGTGCAGCTGCATCAGGTTGAGCGCGCCGAGCTGCGGGTAGATGCCGGCGAACAGCGCCGGAAGGATGGCGAAGTACTTGGCCACGTCGTTGGCCACCGAGAAGGTGGTCAGCGCGCCGCGCGTCACCAGCAGCTCCTTGCCCACCTGCACCACGTCGATCAGCTTGGTCGGGTCGCTGTCCAGATCCACCAGGTTGGCGGCCTCACGGGCGGCCTGGGTGCCGTCGTTCATCGCCAGGCCGACGTCGGCCTGGGCCAGCGCCGGGGCGTCGTTGGCACCGTCGCCGCACATCGCCACCAGCTTGCCTTCGGCCTGCTCGGCGCGGATGCGCGCCAGCTTCTTCTCCGGCGTGGCCTCGGCGATCACGTCGTCCACACCCGCCTCGGCGGCGATGGCGGCGGCGGTCAGCGGGTTGTCGCCGGTCACCATGACGGTGCGGATGCCCATGGCGCGCAGCTCGGCGAAACGCTCGCGGATGCCCGGCTTGACCACGTCCTTGAGGTGGATGGCGCCGAGCAGGCGCCCATTCCCGGCCACCAGCAGCGGCGTGCCACCACTCTGGGCGATCTTCTCCACCTCGCGCGCCAGCGGCGCCGGCAAGTCGTCACGCCCCAGGTCGAGGTAGGCCAGCACGGCGTCCACCGCACCCTTGCGATAAGCCACACCGCGCACGTCGGCACCGGACAGGCGCGTCTCGGCGCTGAAAGCGATCAGCGTCATGCTGGCGCGGTCGGGCACATCCATCGTGTGCAGCGCCGACAGGTACTCGACGATGGACTTGCCCTCCGGCGTATCGTCGCCCTGCGAGGCCAGCAGCGCCGCCTCGGCCAGTTCCAGCGTGGACACACCCGGTGCCTTGACCATGGCGCTGCAACGGCGGTTGCCGAAGGTGATGGTACCGGTCTTGTCCAGCAGCAGGGTGTGCACGTCGCCGGCGGCCTCCACGGCGCGGCCGGACTTGGCAATGACGTTCAGGCGCACCAGGCGATCCATGCCGGCGATGCCGATGGCCGAGAGCAGGCCGCCGATGGTGGTCGGGATCAGCGTCACCAGCAGCGCCGCCAGGTAGATCAGCGGCAGATCGCCGTCGGCGAAACGGGCGAACGGCTGCAGCGTGGCCACCACCAGCAGGAAGATCAGAGTCAGGCCGATCAGCAGGATATCCAACGCCACTTCGTTGGGCGTCTTCTGCCGGCGCGCGCCTTCGACCAGGGCAATCATGCGGTCGAGGGTGGACTCGCCGGGGTTGGCGCGGATTCTGACCAGCAGCCAGTCCGACACCAGCCGGGTGTTGCCCGTCACTGCCGAGCGGTCGCCGCCGGACTCGCGGATTACCGGCGCGGATTCGCCGGTGATGGCGGCCTCGTTGACCGCCGCCACACCTTCGATCACCTCGCCGTCACCGGGGATCAGGTCACCGGCCTCGACCCGCACCACATCGCCCTTGCGCAGGCTGCTGGCCGGTACGGACTGGAACTGCGCACCGACCTGCTTGCTCGCCATCAGCCCCTGGCTGCCGGACTTGAGGCTGTCGGCGCGGGCCTTGCCACGGCCCTCGGCCAGTGCTTCGGCGAAGTTGGCGAAGAGCACGGTGAACCACAGCCACAGGGCGATCTGCACGCCCAGGGCGGTGCTCACCGCCGGGTTGGGGACCAAGCACAGCACGCTGGTGACCAGCGCTGTCAGCTCCACCACCAGCATCACTGGCGAGCGCACCAGTTGGCGCGGGGCGAGCTTGCCGAAGGCCTGCTTGAGGGCCGGGCGCCACAGCGCGCCGAGGCCGGTCTGCGGCTGGCTGCTGGACGATTTGACGCTGCGTTGCGCCGTTACGGGGGCATTCATCACGGTTTCTCCTTCAGAACGCCAGGTATTCGGCCAGCGGGCCCAGGGCCAGCGCCGGCATGAAGGTCAGGCCACCCACCAGGAGGATGGTCAAGGTCAGCAGCACGACGAACAGCGGCCCATGGGTGGGAAAACTGTTCTGCCCCTGCGGCGCCGCGCGCTTGGCCGCCAGGCTGCCGGCAATCGCCAGCACCGGCAGGATGTAGCCGAAGCGCCCGAGCAGCATGGCCAGGCCGAGCATCAGGTTGTGGTAGGGGGTGTCGGCGGTGAAGCCGGCGAAAGCCGAGCCGTTGTTGCCGGTGGCCGAGCCGTAGGCATACAGCGCCTGGCTGAAGCCATGCGGGCCGGGGTTGCCGATGGACGCCGCAGGCCCGGCGAAACTCACCGCCAGGGCGCCGAACACCAGCACGCCGACCGGCATCACCAGCAGCGTGGCGACCATCAGACGCACCTCGCGAGCCTCCAGCTTCTTGCCCAGGTAGGCCGGCGTGCGGCCAATCATCAGGCCGGCGAGGAACACCGCGATCAGCACGAACAGCAGCATGCCGTAGAGGCCCGCGCCGACGCCGCCGAAGACGATCTCGCCCAGCAGCATGTTGACCAGCGGCACCAGCCCGCCCAGGGCGCTGAAGCTGTCGTGCATCGCGTTCACCGAACCGTTGGACGCCGCCGTGGTGGTGGTCGCCCAGAGCGCCGAGGCGAAGCTGCCGAAGCGCGCCTCCTTGCCCTCCAGCGAGCCGACCTGCTCGATGGGCAGCCCCGCCAGCGCCGGGTTCGGCTGCAACTCCGCCCAGGCGCAAACAGCCAGGCCGATGACGAACAGCACCAGCATGCTGGCGAGGATCGCCCGACTCTGGCGCAGGTCACGCACGTAATGGCCGAAGGTGAACACCAGCGCCGCCGGAATCAGCAGGATCGACGCCAGCTCCAGCAGGTTGCTCAGCGCCGTGGGGTTCTCGAACGGATGCGCCGAGTTGACGCCGAAGAAGCCGCCGCCGTTGGTGCCCAGTTGCTTGATCGCAATCTGGCTGGCCGCCGGCCCCATCGGCAGGGTCTGCTCGCTGCCTTGCAGGGTAGTGGCCGAGACGTAGTCGCTGAAGTTTTGCGGCACGCCTTGCCACACCAGCAGCACCGCCAGCACCAGGCACAGCGGCAGCAGGCCGTAGAGCACGGCGCGGGTGATGTCGACCCAGAAATTGCCCAGGCGGTCGCTGGACTGCCGCGCCAGGCCCCGGCACAGCACCACCAGCACCGCCAGACCCACCGCCGGGCTGACGAAGTTCTGCACCCCGAGGCCGAGCATCTGGCTGAAATAGCTCAGCTGCGCCTCGCCGCTGTACGCCTGCCAATTGGTGTTGGTGACGAAGCTCACCGCCGTGTTGAACGCCAGTGGCAGGCTCAGTCCGGCGAGCTGCTGCGGGTTGAGCGGCAGAGCGCCCTGCAACAGCAGAATGCTCATCAGCACCAGCAGGCAGACCAGGGTGAAGGCCAGCAGCGCCAGAGCGTAACCGCGCCAGCTTTGCTCACGTTCCGGGTCGACGCCGGCCACGCGGTAGCACAGGCGCTCCACCGGCTGCAGCACCGGGCTGAGCCAGGTGCGCTGGCCCTCCATCACGCGGTAGAAGTAGCGTCCGAGAAAAGGTGCCGGCGCCAGCACCAGCAGGAAGAAGGCCGCCAGCAGCAGCCAGTCGTAGTCGTGCATGGCCGTCTCCTCAGCCACGCCCGGCGGTCAGCAGCGCCGACAGCAGGTAGGCGAAGAGGCCGACCACCAGGATCAGCGACACACCATCGATTGCGTTCATGTCCAAAGCTCCACGATGCGGGGAATCCGCTCGCGAGCATTGTCGAAAGGCTGGCCGTAAAGATTCGATTGGCACCCCGCCGCCGGGGCGTAAAGAAATCGTATTGATGCAGTGGGATCAGCCCTGTGGGAGGCGCTTCAGCGGCGACGGCACCGCTACGATGGCATGGGCACAGCCCCGTAGAGGGTGGGTTAGCGGCGCGAAACACCGCTACCACAGCCACGTACAAACTTGGCGCGCCGCGTAACCCACCAAGCGATGCCAGACCCATCCATCAAACCAACAGATGCGCCACCAGCCCGACTACAGCGCACCCTGCAATGGTCTCGATCACCCCACGCTTGAAGCCCAGCAACGCCACACCGGCGCCCAGGGTAATCAACGCCGACACCCAATCAAACGCCCCGGCAAAGCCCGCGGGCCAAAGCACGTGATAACCGAAGAACAGCGCCAGGTTGAGGATCACCCCCACCACAGCGGCCGTGATGCCAGTCAGCGGCGCGGTGAACGTCAACTGCCCGTGGGTCGACTCCACCAGCGGCCCGCCGGCGAGGATGAACAAAAACGACGGCAGGAAGGTGAACCAGGTGACCAGCACCGCCGCCAACGCGCCACCGGCGAAGGCCGAGTCGCCACCGAACACCGGCTGGCCATAGGCACCGACAAAGGCGACGAAAGCCACCACCATGATCAACGGCCCCGGCGTGGTCTCGCCCAGCGCCAGGCCATCGATCATCTGTCGCGGCGTCAGCCAGCCGTAGTGCTCGATGGCCCCTTGATACACATAGGGCAGCACCGCATAGGCTCCGCCGAAGGTCAGTAACGCAGCCTTGGTGAAGAACCAGCCCATCTGCGTCAGCGTGCCCTGCCAGCCGAACGCCAGGGTCAGCAGGCCCATCGGCAGCAGCCAGAGCAGCGCGCCGACCAACAGGATCAGCGCCAGGCGGCTGGAGCGAAAATGCGTGTGCGCCAGGCGCGTCTCGTCATCGATCAATGCCGGTGCATGCGCCCCGACCTTCTCGCCATGCCCGGCACCGACCGCGAAGTGCTGCGGCGCCAGTCGCCCACCGATGTACCCCACCAGCGCGGCGCCCAGCACGATCAGCGGGAACGGCAGCTGCAACGCGAAGATGGCCACGAAAGCCGCCGCCGCGATGGCCCACAGCCAGGCGTTCTTCAACACCCGCCCGCCGATACGCCAGGCCGCCTGTAGCACGATGGCCGTCACCGCCGGCTTGATGCCATAGAAGATCCCGGCCACCAGCGGTACATCGCCGAACACCAGATAGACCCAGGACAGCACAATCAGAATAAACCGCGACGGCAGCACGAACAGCGCCCCGGCAATCACCCCGCCCCAGGTGCGGTGCATCAACCAGCCAATATAAGTGGCCAACTGCTGCGCCTCCGGCCCCGGCAGCAACATGCAGTAATTCAGCGCATGCAGAAAACGCCGCTCGGACAGCCAGCGGCGCTTCTCCACCAACTCCTGGTGCATGATCGAAATCTGCCCGGCCGGCCCACCGAAACTGATCAGCCCCAGCTTCAACCAGAACCAGAAGGCCTGCAGCAAACTGACCGGGGCGGGACGCTCAGGGGAGTCGGACATCGAAGGGCTCCATCGGCGGATAAATCGACCGGGCACTATAGCCACGAAACATGACAACCGCACGACATCGAACGAAAAACCACCAGCCCCACGCAGCCCTTGCCCCACCTGGGCTGGAAGAGTTTTCCCGCATCTTATCCACAGCGCTTTCCCCAGTTTCTGTGCACGACACCCGGCAACAAGCCCCCGCCCTGCCCGGGTGTTGAAAATTCGAGCCAAGTGATTGATTAAAATTGATATTCCGTCTGGCAATAACGCCAGCAAAACGTCATTGAGCAAAAACTATACGGCTTACTGAGGCCCGCTTGAATGCTAGGTGCGGAGCGCTTTTGCAAAGGTTATCCACAGCGCTGTTAACAGAATTTGTGGGTGGTTATTGAGAGGTCTGGACCCGGGCTACGAAGGGCCAGCACGTGCGTCGCTGAGGTAGGAGGCTTCGTCGAGGTCATGGGTGACCAGCAGCACGGCGATCTCGTAGCGGGCGGCCAGTTCCACCATCAGGTTTATAGCCTTTTAAACTCATTCTGCAGCAACTCAGCAAATGCATCCTTGGCTCGGTGAAAACCTACATGCTTGTTCCATACAAAATAATTCTGCACAGGCGATAACTGGCTAAAGGTATAGCCACTGATATTCCCAATTTTCTTGAACTGTTCGAAAACCCCTACAGGTACCAGGGAAACGCCTGCCCCGGCACTGACGCAACCGAGGATGGTTCCATAACTGGCGATGCTGGTGATGGTAGCCGATACATTGTGTTCATTCAGCCATCCTTCCAGTGCACGCCGATATGGGCACCCCTCGGGCCACATGAATATGTTCATCTGCTCTAAATCCTGTGGCGTACGTATTACCCCGACAGAGGGAGATGCAATCATGACCAGCGGTTCCTTATAGACCTCCACCTGAGCAATATCTGGATGTGTTGTATGGACTGCGATGATTGCACCATCCAGGTTATGCCCTACCACATCATTGATTAATTGAGACCATGTTCCGGTGCTGAATTGCATCTGCACATCGGGATAAAGATGATGGTACTTGGATAATAAAATCGGTAATCGCCCTGTGGCTGCGGACTCGATAGCACCGATCTTCAGCACACCAGAGGGCACTGCATCCGGGGCAAGTGCTCTTTTGGCTTCCTGACACACAGCCAGAATCTTATTGGCATAGCCGAGAAACAACTCGCCCGAGGGGCTGATGACAAGCCCTCGCCCTTTACGAATGAATAGAGCCACACCCAACTCCTGCTCAAGGAGCTTGAGGCGGTTCGTAATATTCGAGGGAACGCAGTGCAACACTTTAGCGGCCTGTACGATGCTGCCGTGGTCGGCAACCACCTTGAACATTTTCAGCTGTGACAATTCCATTGCAACACCGCTCACTAAAAGTGAATAGACAACTGACTATAAGTTACTTGTTCAGCGCACTCAATCAACTTAGCGTTGTCGAGCCAACTCAGCCGTATTGAGCAAGCACCGCATTTAATATGCAATTCCTTTAAGGATAATTCCTTCCATGGACTTCACCATGCGCTAAACGCATGACAACGCCCGTTTAAATACACGCATGGGTATTCCGTTTCGCCCTATAAGCGAAATACCCACACCGTTACAACCTGTCAATGGATAGCCCTGTATGTCACCGCCCCTAATATCCCCAAACAGGGAAATGCATGATGAGCTTTGAGTACGTCATCGTTGCACTCGGTTTCTTTGCGTTCTGCGGTGGACTGATTGATGCGGCAGTTGGCGGCGGCGGCCTTGTGCAAGTGCCTGCACTTTTGCATGCATTACCGCAACATAGTTTGGCCACCGTGTTCGGCACGAACAAACTGGCGGTATTACTGGGAAATATTTCGTCTATCTCGGGCTACCTGAGAAGAATAAATATCGTCTGGACGCTCATGCTACCCACGATGATTTCTGCCTTCGTATTTTCTTTCCTGGGCGCCCTTTCGGTATCGCTCATTCCCAAAGCACTCATGGAATATGTCGTCTTTGTGCTCCTGATCGCCATGGCCATCCATACCTTTGTCAGGAAGGACTTTGGACAACACCAGGGCAACCTGCAACATGGCAGGCGAGATATTCTGCTCGGCATATTCTTCGGTGCACTACTCGGTTTTTACGATGGCGTATTCGGCCCCGGCAGTGGCAGCCTCTTGCTTTTCGTATTCGTCAGGTTCTTCGGTTTTGATTTCCTGAACGCTTCGGCCTCCGCCAAGCTCATCAACCTGGGGACGTTCAGCGCGGCGCTGCTGTTCTTCGCGCCATCAGGCAATGTGTTATGGCTGGCAGGCGGCATCGTAGGCCTGTGCAATATCGCCGGAGCGCTGACGGGCGTTTTCTTGGCCCTGCGTTACGGGAGTGGCTTCATCCGGATATTTTTCCTCATTTTGCTGCTCTTCCTGATTGGCAGAATGGGGCTTTCCCTATTTTTCTGATCATTCAGCCCTCCTGAAGGGCCTCGATGCTCAACCCGTGCCATGCGCTTTAATCAGCGAACGCTCATACGAATGAAACTATTGGTTCCAGGCCCACCATGCCTCGATGCCTCGAACAGATAAAGGCCCCGGATTTCATCCGGGCTACGCCTCAAAACGACGACGCTAGTTCACCTTCCCCGGCGACGCATCCTCGAAGCGATTCACCTTGCGCAGGCTCTTGAAGCCGAGCATCCAGCCGCCAGTCACGGTCAGGGTGCAGGCGCAGCCGATCAGCGCCGCCGGCACCACGCCGAACCAGGCGGCGCTGGTGCCGGCGCGGAATTCGCCGAGCTCGTTGGAAGAACCGATGAACAGCATGTTCACCGCGTTGACCCGGCCACGCATGGTGTCCGGGGTGGAGAACTGCACCAGTGAGGAGCGGATGTACATGCTCACCATGTCCGCACCGCCGGCCACCACCAGCGCGGCGAACGATAGCCAGAACAGGCTGGACAGCGCGAACACCAGGTTGGCCACGCCGAACAGCGCCACCGCGCCGAACATCACCAGCCCAACATGGCGGTTGAAGGGTTTCATGCTCAGGTACAGGCCGACCGACACTTCGCCGATGGCCATGGCGCTGCGCAGCAGACCAAGGCCCGTCGGCCCGACTTCCAGCACTTCCTGGGCGTAGATCGGCAGCAGCGCTATCACGCCACCCAGCAGCACGGCGAACAGGTCCAGCGAGATGGTGCCGAGGATGATCGGCCGCGTGCGGATGAAGTGGATGCCAGCAGTAAAACGCGCCCAGGCAGTGGACTCCAGCGCCTGCATTTTTTCCGCGTAGCGCACCGGTACCCGCAGCAGCAGTGCGGAGCCAGCGAGGAAGCAGGCCAGGCACACCGAGTAGGTCAACCCGCCGCCACCGATGGCGTACAGGCCGCCACCGATCACCGGCCCGGAAATGGTCGCGCCGCGCATGATCATGCTGTTGGCCGCAATGGCCGCAGCCAGGCGTTCGCGCGGCACGATCTGCGGCAACAGGCTCGATAGCGCCGGCCCGGTGAAGGCGCGGCCACAGCCGTAGAGCACCAGCACCGCGTAGTACCAACTGACGGCCGCCTCACTCAGCGACAACCACAGCAGCGCCGCCGCACACAGGCCCTCGACCAGCCAACTGAGCATGAGGATAAGCTTGCGGTCGTAGCGGTCGATCAGGTCGCCGGCGGGCATCAGCAGCACCAGCATGGGAATGAACTGGGCCAGGCCGACATAGGCCAGCGACAGCGGATCGCGCGTCAGGTCGTAGACCTGCCAGGCCACCACGATGGCCTGGATCTGAACGGCGAACACCACCACGATGCGAGCGATGAGAAACGGCAGGAAACCGGGAAGTCGGTAAACGGAAACAGGGGCAGCGGACACGGCGAAAATCTCGAGGCAAGACCGGCTAGTGCCGGACGAGGTAAGCCGGCCAATCTACGGGAAAGCTCCGCCACGGGGCAAACCCAGGAACAGGCTGTTGCGCAGATCGCGCCCTGGACCGCGCGGTGGCGTCAGACACACGAGCGCCTTACTGGACAACGCCGGGTGCCGCGCCTGGTTAGGTCACTGTAGGAGCGCCGCCCCGGCGTGAAGACGGATGCGGCCGTATCGCAATAGTGAGCTGCCGGCTCCATTCGCCGCGGGCGCGGCTCCTGCAGGTATTGGCAGCTCGGGGGATGCGGGAGGTCATTCCTCCCGCCAATATCCAGGCTAGACGAATGCCTGGTCGCCGAAACCTCGCGGCAGACGCTGCGGGCCTGGCAAGGCAGCCAGACGCGCCTCCCAGGAAGTGCGCCAGTCGTTGATGGCGCGGGCAGCCTTCTCGCGGCGGGCGGCACGGCGCGCGGCATTGCGTGAGTTACGTCGAGCTTCGGTGAACACTTCGGTCTTGCGGCAATTGCGGCATTTGACCTTGGCCAATTCGGTAGTGGCGGGCAGCTTTTCACCATGAGAACCACAGGCTAGGTGGCCAGAGACTTTGTAGTGCGTAACCATCGCGTTATCTCCTTGATTGTGGGTGCCCGACTGCAGCCAGCCGGTCTACACCCCTCAGGAAATGGGACTGTGCAAGCAGTACGCGGGTTCATTGCCATCGACCAAGGGGCATGCCGCCTCTGGCCGTGCGCCCCACCAAAGGGTTTTAATGCGCTCTTTTACCGGAACCTCACATGCCCCTGAGCCCCGACGAACTCACGCAGATCAGCGCTCTCACCCTGGCCCACTACCAGAGCAGCGCCGAGGATTTTCGCGAGGGCACGCGCGACCATGATGTGAGTCAGAACATTGCCGCCCTGCTGCGTCATATCGAAGCTGAAAAGCCCTGGCGTATCCTCGATTTCGGCTGTGGGCCAGGGCGTGACCTGCGCACTTTCAGCGGCCTCGGCCATACCGCCGTCGGCCTCGATGGTTGCGCCGAGTTCGTCGCCATGGCGCGTGCCGACAGCGGCTGCGAGGTGTGGCAGCAGAGCTTTCTCGAACTGGACCTGCCGGCTGGACATTTCGACGGCATCTTCGCCAACGCCAGCCTGTTCCACGTGCCGGATCAGGAGCTGCCGCGCGTGCTCGGCGAGCTGCATGCGGCGCTCAAGGCCGGTGGTGTGCTGTTCAGCTCCAACCCGCGCGGCGAGAATCAGGAGGGCTGGAACGGCCCACGCTACGGCAGCTACCACGACCTCGAACGCTGGCGCGCACGGCTCACGGCAGCCGGTTTCGTCGAGCTGGAGCACTACTACCGCCCCGCCGGCCTGCCACGCGACCAGCAACCCTGGCTGGCCAGCGTGTGGCGGCGACTCGGTTGAGGTTCACCGCCGCAAGGCATGCCAGGGCGCTCGCTCGGGACAGCCAGGCGCCTGGCAGTTCCCTGCCTCGCCCTAGTCGAGTACAGGGCGGAAGAAGCTGCGCTCGTAGCTGAGGACGCAGCGCGTCTCCTCGGCGTACTTGAACGCCGCCTGGCACTCGGCGTCGACGAATGAGTCCTGACGGTAGCGCTCGTAGTCGGTCAGGCTGGGAAAACTGAACAGTGCCAGCGCGACGTTATTGGCCCCCTCGGACGGCAGGAAATAGCCATGGTGCGTACCGCCGAATTTCTCTACCAAGGGAATCCACAGTTTCGCGTAGCGCTCGAATTCCTCGAGTTTGTAGGGGTCGACGATGTAGCGCAGGTAGCAAGTGATCATGGCAGTCCTTCCTTGCGGGCATGTTCGATGAGCGCGCGATATAAACACGGCTCGGCCGGCAGATGCATCTGCTACGGAACGAAATCGCCTTCGCCAACAACCGCCCGCTGCAGAGCACCGAGCATCGGCGCCCCAGTGCCCGCGAAGCGCTTCAAGTTGTACCTGGCTGGAGGGCACCGGCACGGCTTCGCGACAACATCAGCGCCAGGCCTGCGACCCAGATCACCGAGATACCGTAGTTGATACGCTGGTACAGGCCGAACGAATGCCCGGTCTCGACGGCCTGGGCCATCAGCACCACAGTGGCCACGGCCAACACGGTGCAGGCGAGGGAAAACAGACCGAAGCCGCGAGCGCCCATCAGGCGTTTACTCGCAAAGGCCCAGAGCAGGCTGGCCAGGGTCAGCGATAGGAACATCACCAGCCCGGCCAGGTTGTGCATCTGCTGCGAGAAGGACGGCTGTACTGGCGCACATCCCTGGTCGCAGGGGAAATAACCAGTGGCGAAGCTGGCCAGCCCATGGACGAGAATCAGCCCGGCACTGAACAGCGCCAACCGCGAGCCGCGCAGCCGACGCAGCACGCCCACGGCGAAGAGCACAAAGAGCACGCCCAGCGGCAGGTTATTGACCCAGGCCGAGAAGCCCTGGGTGGGTGAGCCCTGCGCTCCAAGCTGGCTCATGGCCTGATCCAGATGGCTGTAATCGGGGTACGCCAGCGCCGTCAGCAACACGCCGAAGAACAGCCAGAACGGTATCAGCACGCCCAGGCCAAGCAACATCCGATCAAGGTTTTTCATTCGTCCCTGCTCCTTGCGGGTAGTGGGGGCCCCTTGCCCCCGCGGTGAGTCGGCTAACGGGTCTTGAGCGACGGCAGCAGCGCGGTGAGGATGCCCAGCAGCGGCAGGAAGGAGCACAGCAGGAACACCTCCTCGATGCCGTGGATGTCCGCCAGGTAGCCGAGCAGCGCTCCGCCAATACCGCCAAAGCCGAACATCAGACCGAAGAACAGCCCGGCGATCATGCCGACGTTGCCCGGCATCAGCTCCTGGGCGAAGACCACGATGGCGGAGAACGCCGAGGCCAGGATGAAGCCGATCACCATGCTCAGCACGCCGGTCCAGAACAGGTCGACGTGCGGCAACAGCAGGGAGAACGGCGCCACGCCGAGGATGGAGAACCAGATCACCTGCTTGCGCCCGATGCGGTCGCCGATCGGCCCGCCGAAGAAGGTGCCGGCCGCCACCGCGCCGAGGAACAGGAACAGGTAGAGCTGCGAGCTGGCCACCGACAGGTCGAACTTCTCGATCAGGAAGAAGGTGAAATAGCTGGTGAAGCTGGCCATGTAGAAGTATTTGGAGAACACCAACAGCGCCAGGATCAGCAAGGCGAACTTCACCCGCCCGGACGACAGGCCATGAGTAGCCATGCCGCCCTGCTTGAGTTTGAACAGCGTCAGGTGGTGGCGATACCAACGGCTCAGGCCATATAGCACGACGATGGCGAAGGCGGCGAACAGGCCGAACCAGGCGACGTTACCCTGGCCGTAGGGAATGATGATCGCCGCCGCCAGCAGCGGGCCGAAGGCGGTACCGGCGTTGCCGCCGACCTGGAAGGTGGACTGCGCCAGGCCGTAGCGTCCGCCCGATGCGAGGCGGGCGATGCGCGACGCCTCGGGATGGAAGGTCGAGGAACCGATGCCCACCAATGCTGCGGCCATGAGGATCGCCGGAAAGCTGCCGACGAAGGCCAACATGAGGATGCCGACCAGGGTACACAGCGAACCGGCCGGCAATAGCCAGGGCTTGGGATGGCGGTCGGTGTGATAGCCCACCCAGGGCTGCAGCAGCGAGGCGGTGAGCTGGAAGGTCAGGGTGATCAGGCCGATCTGGGCGAAGCTCAGGCCGTAGTTGAGCTTGAGCATCGGGTAGATGGCGGGCAACACCGCCTGGATCAGGTCGTTGATCAGGTGCGCCAGGGCGCAGGCGCCGATCACGCGCATCACCAGAGGGCTGGCCTGGCTGACGGGCGAGGCGCCGGCCAGGGGCGTAGCGGCAGGACTGCTGGACATGCTTGAAGCTTCCGAACGAGGTGAGGAACGGCGCTATGCTAGGCTCCGCTCAATCGCCTGTCTCACGAAGACAGGGCAGCAACCCTCGCAAAAAAGGCATCCTCATGCGCTTAGCTGACAAGTTGCTGGCCGAGATCGACGCTTCCCCCTGGCTTGTCAGCAGCAGCGCCACCGATTACCCGATCAACGCCGTCATCGAGCCGCACTCGCACCGCAACAAGCACCAGCTGATCTACGCCATCTCCGGGGTGATGGTGGTGACTTCGGCGCTGAACCAGTGGACGGTGCCGCCGAGCCGAGGCATCTGGATGCCCCGCGGCCAGGTACATGCGATCCGCTGCATCGGCAGCGTGCGAATGCGCAGCGTCTTCGTGCGCCCCGACAGCCTGGCGGACATGCCCGCCGAGTGCCGCGCCGTGGCCATCTCACCGCTGCTCAGCGAGCTGATCCGAGCCGCCGTGGCGATCACCCAGCCCTATGCCGACGACTCGCGCGAGGCGCGGGTGATGCGTCTGATCCTCGATGAATTGCGCATCCTGCCGACCCTGCCGCTGCACCTGCCGCAGCCGGCCGACCCACGCATCCAGGCGATCTGCGCGACGCTGCAGAACGACCCTGGCGACGCCTCCACCCTGGCTGAATGGAGCACCCGCCTGTGTCTGGACGAGAAAACCATCCAGCGCCTGTTCCAGAAGGGCACCGGCATGACCTTCGGCCAATGGCGCCAGCAAGCGCGCCTGTTGTTGGCCCTGGAGCGCATCGCCCTGGGCGAGAAGATCATCGACATCGCCGGGGAGCTGGGCTACGAAAGCCCCAGCGCCTTCGCCACCATGTTCAAGAAGCAGTTCGGCACAACGCCCAGCCAGTTCTTCAAGTGATGCAGGCCAGGCCCGCAGCCACTTCAACGATCGCTATATACAAAAAAACATAACGATGTAGGATTGCGCATCCGGTCTCTCGTCGGGATCGATTCCACGAGGAATCCTCATGTTCAAGCCTCTCAAGCACAGCCTGTTTGTCCTCGGCCTGGTCTTCGCCAGCGGCGCCATCGCCGACGAGGTCAAGGTGGCCGTGGCCTCCAACTTCACCGCACCGATGCAGGCCATGGCGCCCGCGTTCGAAAAAGCCACCGGGCACAAGCTGGTGGCGTCCTTTGGTGCCACCGGGCAGTTCTATGCGCAGATCAGGAATGGTGCGCCGTTCGATGTACTGCTCGCAGCCGACGACACGACGCCGGCCAGGCTGGAACGCGAGGGCGCGACCGTGCCCGGCTCGCGCTTCACCTACGCCATCGGCGGCCTGGTGCTGTGGTCGGCCGATGCCAGCTACCTCGACGGCACGGACGCAGCGCTGAAAGCCGGCCAGTTCAGGCACCTGTCCATCGCCAACCCCAAGGCCGCGCCCTATGGTCTGGCCGCGATGCAGGTGCTGGACAAGCAGGGCCTGAGCGAGGCGGTCAAGGCCAAGCTGGTGGAGGGCCAGAACATCACCCAGGCGCATCAGTTCGTCTCCAGCGGTAACGCCGAGCTGGGTTTCGTCGCGTTGTCGCAGGTGTACAAGGACGGCCAGCTCAGCAGCGGCTCGGCCTGGATCGTCCCGGACGCCATGTACGACCCGATCAGGCAGGACGCGGTGATCCTCAAGCAGAGCGCGAACAATCCGGCCGCCGTCGCACTGGTCGAGTATCTGAAAGGCCCGGAAGCGGCCAAGGTGATCGAATCGTTCGGCTATAAACTGCCGTAGCCCGGATGCAATCCGGGGCCATCTGTCTGAGCATGCCCCGGATTGCATCCGGGCTACGTCTGCCACCGGAACCCACTCATGCCGCTGTCCAAGAACGACCTCGATGCCATTCTCCTGACCCTCGAGCTGGCCTCGCTGACCACCGTGCTGCTGCTGATCATCGGCACCCCCATCGCCCTGTGGCTGGCGCGCACCGACTCCTGGCTCAAGCGCCCGGTCGGCGCCGTGGTGGCGCTGCCGCTGGTGCTGCCACCGACGGTGATCGGCTTCTATCTGCTGGTAAGCATGGGGCCCAATGGTTTCTTCGGCCAACTGACGCAAAGCCTGGGTCTCGGCACCTTCACTTTCACCTTTACCGGCCTGGTGATCGGATCGATCTTCTATTCCCTGCCCTTCGTCGTGCAGCCGTTGCAGAACGCCTTCGAGGCCATCGGCCGCGGCCCGCTGGAGGCTGCTGCGACCTTGCGCGCCAATCCCTGGGACAGCTTCTTCAGCGTCGTGCTGCCGCTGGCCCGCCCTGGCTTCATCACCGCCGCCATTCTCAGCTTCGCCCATACCATCGGTGAGTTCGGCGTGGTGCTGATGATCGGCGGCAATATCCCCGGCAAGACCCAGGTGGTCTCGGTGCAGATCTACAACCACGTGGAAACCATGAACTACGCCCAGGCGCACTGGCTGGCCGGTGGCATGGTGGCGTTCTCCTTCATCGTTCTGCTGGCGTTGTACAGCGGGCGCAGCACCCGGATGAGGGCGCTGTGATGTTCGGTTTCGGCAAGGCCTCGCCACCCGCCGTTCACGACGATGGACGCATTCGCGCGCGCTTTCTGGTCAAGCATCCGGGCTTCACCCTGGATGTCGACCTCGACCTGCCCGGACGCGGCGTCAGTGCGCTATTCGGCCACTCCGGTTCGGGCAAGACCAGTTGCCTGCGCTGCTTCGCCGGGCTGGATCGCCCGCAGCAGGGCTACCTGCAGGTCGCTGGAGAGCTCTGGCAAGACAGTGAGCGCGGGTTCTTTCTGCCCGCACACAAGCGGGCCATCGGTTACGTATTCCAGGACGCCAACCTGTTCCCGCACCTGAGCGTGCGCAAGAATCTGGAGTACGGCCAACGGCGCATCCCCGCCGCGCAGCGCAAGGTGGCGTTGGATCAGGCACTGCAGCTGCTGGGCATCGGCCATCTGCTCGAGCGCATGCCCTCGGCGCTGTCCGGTGGCGAACGCCAGCGCGTCGGCATCGCCCGTGCGCTGGTCACCAGCCCGCGCCTGCTGCTGATGGACGAGCCGCTGGCTTCGCTGGACCTCAAGCGCAAGCAGGAAGTGCTGCCCTATCTGGAGAGGCTGCACGAAGAGCTGGACATCCCCGTGCTCTATGTCAGCCATGCGCCGGACGAAGTGGCGCGCCTGGCCGATCATCTGGTGCTGCTCGACGAAGGCCAGGTGCGCGCCAGCGGCCCGCTCAAGGAAACCCTGCTGCGCGCCGACCTGCCCTTCGCCAGCGACGAGGATGCCGAAGCGGTGATCGACGGCCAGGTCTGCGGCCACGATGCCGCCTACGATCTGCTGGAGCTTCAACTACCTGGCAGCGAGGCGCGCCTGCGCTTGCCCCATACGGCGCTGCCCAGCGGCCATCAGGTTCGGGTGAAGATCAAGGCACGCGACGTCAGCCTCGGCCTGCAACGCGCCGAGGGCAGCAGCCTGCTCAACCTGCTGCTGGCGACGGTGGAAAGTTGGCAGGCGCTAGACGCACAGATGCTGCTGACCCTGCGCATCGGTGATCAACGCCTGCTGGCGCGAATCACCCGTTACTCCTTCGATCAGTTGGGCATTCATGCCGGACAGGCGCTGTGGGCGCAGGTGAAGTCGGTGTCGCTGCTCGCGCCGTAGGGTGCGGGACAAACGATCCGGCCGACCGTAGGGTGCGCCGCGCACCGATCACACGCGGATGCACCAGGCTCGTAGCCCGGATGCAATCCGGGGCGATTACCAGATGCCCGACAATTGCGGCACACCCGGTGCGCATGGCGCACCCTACGTAAAGATCGGTGCACGCCGTGGGGTGCGCCGCGATGAGAAAGGTGGTGCAGCAATGACAGTCTCAGGCGCGCAAGCGCGACTGCTGTTCGATCCGGTTCTGCAGGCGATACAGATAGCCGAAGCCCTGCTCCCAGTAACGGTGCCCGGACTTCACGTTGATATGCCCGGCTCCGCTCAGAATCGCCGCCTCGCTACCCCAGGCCCGCGCCAGCTCCATGGCGCGCAGGGCGCTGGCCGCCGCGTCGTTGTCGGAGCCCACCAGCAGGCTGGGAAAGGGCAGCAGATCACGTGGCATCGGTGCGAAATTCTGCAGCGGCTCGGGGCAACCCGGCCGCTCGACATCGGCCGGCGCCACCAGCAGCGCGCCGCGCACCCGGCGCAGCAGTTCGACCGGTGCCTGCGCGGCCCAATGCGCCACCGTCACGCAGCCCAGGCTATGGGCGATGAGGATGAGCGGACGCGGATCGTCGGCGACTGCCTGGTTCAACGCGGTGACCCAGTCGCCACGCTGCGGGTTGAGCCAGTCCTTCTGCTCCACACGCGCGCTGTTCGGCAGGCTGCGCTGCCAATGGCTTTGCCAGTGTTCTTCGGGTGAGCCCTGCCAGCCCGGCAGGATCAGATAACGGATTGCTTCGCTGCCCATGACGGCGCCTCCTTGAATCGAATGGCGTCAGTCTAGGCAGCACGAATAAATTACAAAAAGAATAAGAACTTATTTACTTATTCCAAAAAAACGATAAACCGCATCACGCCTCATATTTCCAAAAAGCATATAAATGTTCTTAAACAATATTTTTAAGAATATTTCCGCCTCTCTACTATCCGCTCCACGCCAGCGTCGGTACTCCATACCGCCGCCGTGGCGACCTGTTCACAAGGAGCCTGGAAATGACCGCGACGCTGAGAAACCTGGAAGGCCAGGACGAAGCCGTGATCCTGCGCGAGATCCAGACCGCCCTGCATGGCCTGAAATTTGGCTCGGTGGAAATCACCGTGCACAACGGCCAGGTCGTGCAGATCGAGCGCAAGGAAAAGATTCGCCTGCAACAACCGAACGCCAAGACCCCCTGAGCCAAGCAAGCAGCCCGACTGGACCACCGGAGGGCGTGACCATGAAAAGAACCCAGCCATGAACACGCACCGCCATCGTTGCTGTCGCCCGCGAATGTGCGACTGACCGCCACGAACCAGAGCCAACATAAAAACCCAGTCAGGAGCTGCACCATGTCCCTTCGTCGTTTTGCCCTGGCCGCGCTGGCCAGCAGTCTGATCGCCGGCCCGGTGGCCGCCGCACAAACCCTGCTCAACGTGTCCTACGACCCGACCCGTGAGCTGTACACCGAATTCAACGCCGCCTTCAACAAGCACTGGCAGGCCCAGGGCAACGAAGCGCTGACCATCCAGCAATCCCACGGTGGCTCGGGCAAGCAGGCCCGTGCGGTAATCGATGGCCTGCGCGCCGACGTGGTGACCCTGGCTCTGGCCGGCGATATCGACGAGCTGTACAAGCTCGGCAAGCTGATCCCGGAAAACTGGCAGGAGCGTCTGCCGGACGCCAGCACCCCCTACACCTCGACCATCGTGTTCCTGGTGCGCAAGGGCAACCCGAAAGGCCTGAAGGACTGGGATGACCTGGTCAAGCCGGGCGTGGAAGTGATTACCCCGAACCCGAAAACCTCCGGTGGCGCACGCTGGAACTTCCTCGCTGCCTGGGCCTATGCCCAGCAGAAGTACGGCAGCGAAGCCGAGGCCAAGACCTTCACCGAGAAGCTCTACAAGAACGTCCCGGTGCTCGATACCGGCGCCCGTGGCTCGACCATCACCTTCGTCAACAACGGCATCGGCGACGTGCTGCTGGCTTGGGAAAACGAAGCCTTCCTGGCACTCAAGGAAGAAGGCGGGGACAACTTCGAGATCGTCGCGCCGTCGCTGTCGATCCTCGCCGAACCGCCGGTGAGCGTGGTCGATCAGAACGTCGACAAGAAAGGCACCCGCAAAGTCGCCGAGGCCTACCTCAACTACCTGTACAGCGAGGAAGGCCAGCGCATCGCCGCCAAGCACTTCTACCGCCCACGCAACCAGGCGGTGGCGGCCGAGTTCGCCAAGCAGTTCCCGCAGCTCAAACTGGTAACCATCGACGCTGACTTCGATGGCTGGAAAACCGCTCAGCCGAAGTTCTTCAACGATGGCGGCATCTTCGACCAGATCTACCAGGCCCATTGATCCGTAGGGTGGATCACGCTTCACCGATCCACCATCGCCCCTGCGAGTGCCGCTGGTGGAAGTGAAAAGCGACTTCCACCCTACACACTAGGCTGCGCGCACTCAGATGGTGCGCACGGCGCACCCTACCCCGTACAGGTTCATTCCATGTCTCGCCGCACTTCCCCCGTCATACCCGGCTTCGGGCTGACGCTGGGTTACACCCTGGTGTACCTCAGTCTGTTGGTGTTGATTCCCCTGGGTGCCATGTTCGTCCACGCTGCCCAGCTCACCTGGGATCAGTTCTGGGCAATCATTTCCTCACCGCGCGTGCTGGCCGCCCTGAAGCTGAGCTTCGGCACCGCCTTTCTCGCTGCCATCATCAACGGCGTGATCGGCACCCTGCTGGCCTGGGTGCTGGTGCGCTACACCTTCCCCGGTCGCAAGGTCATCGAAGCGATGATCGACCTGCCCTTCGCCCTGCCCACAGCCGTTGCCGGTATCGCCCTGACCGCGCTCTACGCGCCCAACGGTTTGATCGGCCAGTTCGCCACGGCCCTGGGCTTCAAGATCGCCTACACCCCGCTGGGCATCACCCTGGCGCTGACCTTCGTCACCCTGCCCTTCGTCGTGCGCACCCTGCAGCCGGTGCTGGCCGACATCCCGCGCGAGGTCGAGGAAGCCGCCGCCTGCCTCGGTGCCAAGCCGTTGCAGGTGGCTCGCCATGTGCTGCTGCCGGCGCTGCTGCCGGCCTGGCTGACCGGCTTTGCCCTGGCCTTCGCCCGTGGCGTCGGCGAGTACGGCTCGGTGATCTTCATCGCCGGCAACATGCCGATGAAGACCGAGATCCTGCCGCTGCTGATCATGGTGCAACTGGACCAGTACAACTACGCCGGCGCCACCGCCATCGGCGTGTTGATGCTGGTGGTGTCGTTCATTCTGCTGCTGCTGATCAACCTGCTGCAGCGCCGCATCAGTCGTTCTTGAGGAGCCAGGCATGTCATCTGCAACCCTGACGGCCAGCGCCGCCAACAACGCCGCGCGCCGCGGCAACGCCCTGGGCCGCCGCCTGCTGATCATTTCGGCCTGGCTGGTGTTCGCCTTCTTCCTGCTACTCCCCCTGTTCGTGGTGGCGACCGAGGCACTCAAACAGGGCGTCGGCGTGTTCGTCACCTCGATCCTCGAGCCCGACGCCATCAGCGCGCTGAAACTGACCCTGCTCGCCGTGGGCATCGCCGTGCCGCTCAACCTGGTGTTCGGCGTGGCCGCCGCCTGGTGCGTGAGCAAGTACGAGTTCCGTGGCAAGAGCATGCTGGTGACCCTGATCGACCTGCCGTTCTCGGTGTCACCGGTAATTGCCGGTCTGATCTACGTGCTGCTGTTCGGCGCCCAGGGCTTCTTCGGTCCCTGGTTGCGTGAGCACGACATCCAGATCATCTTCGCCCTGCCCGGCATCGTCCTCGCCACCGTGTTCGTCACCGTGCCCTTCGTCGCCCGCGAGCTGATCCCGCTGATGCAGGAGCAGGGCACACAGGAGGAAGAGGCCGCGCGCCTGCTCGGTGCCAACGGCTGGCAGATGTTCTGGCACGTGACGCTGCCCAATATCAAATGGGGCCTGATCTACGGCGTGGTGCTGTGCACCGCCCGGGCGATGGGCGAGTTCGGCGCGGTATCGGTGGTCTCCGGGCACATCCGCGGCTACACCAACACGCTGCCGCTGCATGTCGAGATTCTCTATAACGAATACAATCACGTCGCCGCCTTCAGCGTTGCCAGCCTGCTGCTGCTTCTGGCGCTGTTCATCCTGCTGCTCAAGCAGTGGAGCGAATCCCGTATCAACCGCCGCAAAGCCAGTGCTGGCGAGGAATAAACATGAGTATCGAAATCCGTAACGTCAGCAAGAACTTCAATGCGTTCAAGGCGCTGAACGAGATCAATCTGAACATCCAGAGCGGCGAACTGGTCGCCCTGCTCGGCCCGTCCGGCTGCGGCAAGACCACCCTGTTGCGCATCATCGCCGGCCTGGAAACCCCGGACAGCGGCACCATCGAGTTTCACGGCGAGGACGTCTCCAACCACGACGTGCGTGATCGCAACGTCGGCTTCGTGTTCCAGCACTACGCGCTGTTCCGCCACATGACGGTATTCGACAACGTCGCCTTTGGCCTGCGCATGAAGCCCAAGCGCGAGCGCCCGAGCGAAGCGGTGATCCAGCAGAAGGTGCACGAACTGCTCGACCTGGTGCAGCTCGACTGGCTCGGCGATCGCTACCCGGAACAGCTCTCCGGTGGTCAGCGCCAGCGTATCGCCCTGGCCCGCGCCCTGGCAGTGGAGCCGAAAGTGCTGCTGCTCGACGAACCCTTCGGGGCGCTGGACGCCAAGGTGCGCAAGGAGCTGCGCCGCTGGCTGGCGCGCCTGCACGAGGACGTACACCTGACCAGCGTATTCGTCACCCACGACCAGGAAGAAGCCATGGAAGTGGCCGACCGCATCGTGGTGATGAACAAGGGTGTGATCGAGCAGATCGGCACGCCGGCCGAAGTCTACGAGTATCCGGCCAGCGATTTCGTCTACCACTTCCTTGGCGACGCCAACCGCCTCTACGTCGGCAATGATCACCACGTGCTGTTCCGCCCGCACGAGGTCGACCTGTCCAGCGAACCGAGCCCGGAGCACAAGGCCGGTGAGGTGCGCGACATCCGCCTGCTCGGCGCGATCACCCGCATCACCCTCAAGGTCGACGGCCAGGACGAGCTGATCGAGGCCGAGGTGGCCAAGGATCACATCAGCCTGGACAACCTCGCCCGCGGCACCACCCTGTACTTCAAGCCCAAGGGCGGCAAGCCGGTCAGCGCCCAGGTGTAGTTCTTCGTAGGGTAGGCCGGGCGATAGTACGTAGGCTGGGCGTAGGGTGGGCTTCAGCCCACCGACTACACCGACAGGAGCTCAACCTGTGTTCGGTGGGCTGAAGCGGATCACCGCCCAGCCCCCCCGACGAAGCAGCGATCGCCATGATCGCCCTGCGCCCCTTCGGTGAAACCTGCAGCGCACGCGAACCCGTGCTGCGCCGCAGCCAGCCCTCGCCTTCGCACAGACTCAGCAACGCCGCGCCCAGCGCACCACCGAGATGCGGCTTGCGCTCGCTCCAGTCCGGGCAGGCACAGAGTCGCTGGCGTCGCTGACGGTTGATCTGGTGCAGATCGATGCCCAACGCCTGCAGCCCCTGCTCACCACTTGCCGTCAGCTGCAACGCACCGCCCTCCTCGCTCAGCCAGTCAGCCGCGCGCATGCGCGCGAACACGCCGACCGCCAGTTCGCCGGCCAGATGGTCATAGCAGGTGCGCGCCTCACGCATGGTCTGTGGCGTCCCGCGTGAAGCCGGCACCGCGCGTGGTTGCCGTGGCTGCGCGGCCAGCGCGGCACTGGCCAGGGCCTCGACCAATTGCCCGACTTCCGGCCCGGCCAGGCGGTAATAGCGATTGCGCCCATGGCGTTGCTGCGCCAGCAGGCCGCCTTCTACCAGCTTGGCCAGGTGCGCGCTGGTCGACGAAGGCGACAGCCCCGCCAGCAATGCCAGCTCGCCGGCCGGCCGCGCGCTGCCGTCCATCAGCGCCCAGACCATGCTGGCGCGCCCGGCATCGGCGAGCAGTGCGGCAATCGAGCTGAAACCCGGTGCGTATTCCATAGTTCACCTCATGACGAAACATGGCGTGCAGCAAATGTGGATACTGGCAGGCAATTTCAGCCAGAGCCAGCCAGGGAGAAACCGATGCTCGCCGTGATCTTCGAAGTTCAGGCCAAGACAGGCCAGCAGCAGGACTATCTCGACCTCGCCGGGGAGTTGCGCCCGCTGCTCGCCGAGCAGCCGGGTTTCATCTCCATCGAACGCTTCCAGAGCCTGACCCAGCCTGGGAAGATCCTGTCGCTGTCGTTCTGGCAGGACGAAGCCGCGATCCAGGCCTGGCGCCAGCGCGAGGAACACCGACGCGCACAGACGGCAGGACGCGAGGAGGTCTTCAGTAACTATCGCCTGCGCGTGGCCCACGTACTGCGCGACTACGGCATGCACGAGCGCGAACAGGCGCCGGCCGACAGCCGCGCGATCCACGAGCAGGGGCAGCGCGATGACTGAGCACCTGCCGCTGATCCTCGCCACCTTCCTGCTCGCCGGCATGGTCAAGGGTGTGGTCGGCCTTGGTCTGCCGACCATCGCCGTCGGTCTGCTCGGTCTGGTGATGGCGCCACTGCAGGCCGCCGCGCTGCTGATCATCCCGTCGATGGTGACCAACATCTGGCAGTTGTGCGACGGTCGCAGCCCGCTGCCGATGCTGCGCCGGCTATGGCCGATGCTGCTGGGAATCCTGTGCGGCACGCTGCTGGTGGCCGCCCTGCTGCAGAGCCTCGACCTGCCCGGCGCTACCCGCTGGCTGGGCGTCGCGCTGGTGATCTACGCAGTGCTTGGCCTGGCCAAGGTGCACTTTCGCGTGGAGCGGGCCAAGGAAGGCTGGCTGAGCCCGGTGATCGGAGCGATCACCGGAGCGATCACCGCAGTTACCGGTGTATTCGTGATTCCCGCCGTGCCTTACCTGCAGGCCATCGGCCTGGAGAAGGACGATCTGGTTCAGGCCCTGGGGTTGTCCTTCAGCGTCTCCACCCTGGCTCTAGCGGCAGCGCTCGGTCACAGCGGTGAACTGCTGCAACCGGCGGTGCTGGGTGTATCGGCTCTCGCCCTGCTGCCCGCACTGCTGGGCATGGCCGGCGGCCAGTGGCTGCGCAAACGCATCAGCGCGGAGCGCTTCATACGCTGGTTCTTCATCGGCCTGTTGCTGCTCGGTGCCGAGTTGGCGCTGCGCGGTCTCTGAGCCGGCGCCATCAGATCACGGCAGCCTGCGAGTGCTTGAGGCCGAACCATTGCAACTCGGCCAGCAGCGCCACCGCCAGCGCCTGGCCGATGATGAAGGCGTAGCCGAACAAGTTCGGCGACACCCAGCCGATCACCAGTACCAGCAGGCTGTCGATCACCCACAGCGCGTTGACCGCGATCACCGCCCAGATGGCCTGGCGGCTGATTTCGGCGCGGTTGGACAACCACACCAGCAGCGCCGCGAAGGGCAGCAGCGCGCTACCGGCGACCAGTAACAGCAGGCGTGGCAATTCGAGGAAGGCGCCCAACCAGCCGGCCGCCAGGACCAGCAGCAGGCCGGTGACGCCGCTGAGCAGGCCATCGAGCAAGAGAGCATTGCGCAGCATCGGGGTGGGTTGCAGTGCGTTCATGATGAATCCTCCATAGGGACACCGGGGTGGTGCCTGGCCTACAGATTTCGCCGAAACGCGCGGGGCGTCGATTACCTGCCAGGTAATGGCCGGCATGACCTGACTGAACTATCGTGCTGACCATGAACAATACCCAGACCGCCGGCGCCCTGTTGCGCCAATGGCGCCAAAGGCGCCGCCTGAGCCAGCTCGACCTCGCCTGCGAGGCGGAGATCTCCACCCGCCACCTGAGCTTCGTCGAAACCGGACGCGCCCAACCCAGCCGCGAAATGCTGCTGCACCTGGCCGAGCAACTGGAGATTCCCCTGCGCGAGCGCAATCGCCTGCTCAGCGCCGCCGGTTTCGCCCCGCTGTACAGCCAGCACGAGCTCAGCGACCCGGCGCTGGCCCCAGCCCGCCAGGCCATCGAACAGTTGCTCAAGGCCCATGAGCCCTATCCGGCGTTGGCCATCGACCGACAATGGAATTTGCTGGCAGCCAACGCCTCGGTCGGCCCCTTCCTCGCCGGCATGCCGGACTTTCTGCTCGGCCCGCCGCTCAACGTGATGCGCCTGTCACTGCACCCCGAGGGCCTGGCCCCGCGCATCGCCAACCTGGCGCTGTGGCGCGCACATCTGCTGATGCGCCTGCAGCGCGATGCAGAAATCAGCGGCGACGAAGCCTTGTTCAGCCTGCTCGATGAGCTGAGCGGCTACCCGGCGCCGGCAGAGGTCCCTGCGCCGCCGAGCGATGCCGTGTTGGTGCCGCTGCAACTGCACAGTGAGCACGGTGTACTCAGCCTGATCAGCACCATCACGGTGTTCGGCACACCGAATGACGTGACCCTCGCCGAATTGGCGCTGGAGACCTTCTTCCCCGCCGACGCCTTCACCGCCGACTACCTGCGCAACCTGGCGAAAAGCCCCTGAACGGTAGCGATTTCCGACGAAATCACTCTTTCGGGTCATGCTCCGCGACGCTTGGCGCAGTAGTCTTGGCGCTGCGTCATTGACGCTGCCAATGCATACCTGCTCAAAACAATAACAAGGAGCACCCCGGATGCGCTGTAAAGCACTGTTGCGTCATGCTTTTCTCTGGTCGCTCGGACTCTTCGTCGGGCTCTCGCCAGTGGCCTTCGCCGAGGCTGTCAGCCCGCAGGAACAGATTCAGGTACACGCCAGCCGCGCCACCAGCAGCCTGATGCTGTTACGTGGCGAAGGTTTCCAGAAGACCCATCAGCAGCGCCTGGAAGCCGACCTCGCCGCGCTGGCCGGTGCGATGCAGAGCCTGCCGCAGGGCAGCGCCGAACTCACCAGCGCGCATCAGGCGCTCGTTACCCAATTGCGCAACGGTGTTTCCTATGGCCCCGGTGACGAGAACGTGCCCTGGCGCTTCCCCGAGGACCTCAGCCGCGCCCTGCGTGACTTCCTCAGCACGGCCCGGGCCCTGCCGGGCGCCGAAGGCCAGAGCGAGCTGGCGGCAAAGGTCGAGTACCTCTGTGTGCAATACCTCAGCCGCTCCTACCTGGGCACCTTCGAGATCGCCCGCGAGCAACCCGGCACCTACCTCGGTCAGGACGAACGCCTGCTGCTGCCCGCTATCGACAGCGAGCTGCAGGCAATCGAGGATCAATCCGACCCGCAGGTGACCAAGCTGCAGACGCGCTGGAGCTACCTGCGTGCCGCGCTGGCCGACATGAACAGCCAGAGCAACACCCTGCAGAGCGTCTCCGGCCGTCCCTTCGCGCCCATTACCGTGGATCGTCACGCACGCTCGATGACGGCGCAGTGGATGGAGATGTTCTAGAAAGGCTCGCGGCTGAAGCCCCTCCCACAAAACCGAATGGCCGTGGGAGGGGCTTCAGCCGCGACGAACAGCAGCACGTGCTCAGGCCAGCGCCTTCTTCTCGCGGATGCAGGTCGGGCCGGCGATCTCCACCACGGCATGTTCGACTTCCTTGCGCAGGCCGAGCAGGAAAGCCAGTTCAGCGACCACGAACAGCGGGCCGATCACCAGCCCCATGACGTCATCGACGAAGGCCGGCTTGCGTCCTTCGTAGTAATGACCGACGAACTGGATGACCCAGCCGACCACGAACAGGCCAATGCCTGCCGTCAGCCACAGGGCTGTGGAAGCGACCGCCAGGCTGGCACCGGCCCACAGGCACAGCCCCAGTAGCACGGCCATGAGCAGGCCGAAACGGGTGTCCAGACGCAGGTAGAACCATGCCGACGCTAGTGCCACCAGCGTGGCAGGCGCCAGCCACAGGCCGGCGAGATGGAAGCCTGGCCGCGACAGCAGCACGGCGACGGCCAGCACGATCATCGGGATGCCGATGAAATGGCTGGCGATATTGCGCCGGTCGCGATGGTAGGCGGCATATTGCGCCAGGTGATCGACGAGGGTTTTCATTATTATCGTCCTCAGGTGTGAAACGGGCCCGTACATGATCCCCCCACCTTGGCTAGTCGCACTGTCGGCTAGCCGATAATGGCAGGGATGGCCGCACCGCCGCGCAACCTCACAGGAGCCGCAATGCCCGATCCCCGTCATTACGTCAGCCAGCTGAACCAGGGTCACTGGTTCGCCGCATTGCCCCCAGCGCTAAGCCAGAGCCTGTTGGAAATGGCCCAGGTGCAACGCCTGGATGCCGGCCAGCGGCTGTTTCGCCGTGGCGAAAAACCCAGCGGGCTGTATGCGGTAGTCGAAGGTGCAGTGCGCATCGGCGCGGTCAGCGAAAACGGCAAGGAGGCATTGCTGACCCTGGTCGAGCCGCCCTACTGGTTCGGCGAAATTTCCCTGTTCGATGGCCTGCCACGCACCCACGATGCCTTCGCTGAAAGCGCCAGCACCCTGCTGCTGCTGCCCCAGCACGACCTGCTCGCGCTGCTCGAACGCGAGCCGCAGTACTGGCGCGACTTCGCCCTGCTGATGAGCCACAAGCTGCGCCTGGCCTTCCTCACCCTGGAAGACATGAGCCTGCTACCCGCTGCGCCGCGCCTGGCCCGACGGCTGCTGCTGATCGCTGAGAACTACGGTGAAAGCGAACCGCGCCGGATTCTGCACCTGGCCCAGGAGCAGTTGGCGCTGATGCTCTCGCTGTCACGCCAGACCACCAACCAGATCCTCAAGGAGTTGCAGGCGCAGGGCGTGGTGCAGCTCACTTACGGTGAGATCGAAATTCTCGACTTCGAGCGTCTGCGCCAGCTGGCCTCCTGAACTGCTGGCGCCCTGCCACTGTCCAACCCCTGTCGTGTTTTTGCAGGAAGTACCGTACCGATGCCAGACAACACTCACACTCCACTGCCCGATGTGCTCGCCGGCCCGCTGCTGCGCCGCCTGGAGCCCGGCCGCCTGGTACTGTGGCTGGTGGCGAGTCGCGAGCTGAGCCTGCAACTGTGGCTGCAGCCCGAAGGCCAGACGCAGCAGACACATGCACTGGACGAACACTGCCAGCAACTGCCGCTCGGCCGACATGCCGTGCTGCATCTGATCGACCTGCCCCTTACGCAGGCCCTGCCGCAAGACGTACGCATCGCCTATGACCTGCAGATCGTCGCTGACGATGATCCGCAAGGCATGCGCGACTGGGCACCGCACCTGATGCATGACGGTGCCGAGCATGCCGATTTCGTCCTGCGCTCGCGTGTCGATCACCTGCTCCACGGCTCCTGCCGCAAGCCGCACCACGCTGCCGATGACGGCCTGCTCTGCGCCGACCGCCTGCTCGCAGGTCAACCCGAAGCCGACCAGCGCCCGGCCCTGCTGCTGATGAGCGGCGACCAGGTCTATGTCGACGATGTCGCCGGCCCATTGCTGTGCGCCATCCACCAACTGATCGCCCGCCTCGGCCTGTTTGACGAATTTCTCGAAGGTGCCGTGGTCGAGGACAGCCAGGCGCTCTACGCCAACCCGGTCGGCTACTACCAGCGCGCCGAACTACTGCCCGCGGTGAAGAGCAACCAGACCTTGCGCGACAAGTTCTTCGGCGGTGTGGAAAAGCCGGTCTTTACCAGCAACAGCGCCGACAACCACCTGGTGACCTTCGCCGAGATGATCGCCATGTACCTGCTGGTCTGGTCGCCGGTGCCCTGGACACTGATCAGCGAAAAGCAGCCGCCGCTGGATGAAGAACAACAGCAGCGTTACGCCAACGAGCGCGAGCGTATCGATGCGTTCCGCCAGAATCTTGGCCAGGTCGCGCGGGTATTCGCCCACCTGCCGACGTTGATGATCTTCGACGACCACGACGTCACCGATGACTGGAACCTCTCCGCGCGCTGGGAGCAGACCGCCTACGGCCATCCGTTCTCCAAACGCATCATCGGCAACGCCCTGCTCGCCTACCTGCTGTGCCAGGGCTGGGGCAATAACCCGGACGTGTTCGAGGAGCCGCTGCAGGCCTTTCGCGAACTGCTTGAGCAGCGCCAGGACGACCATCTGCAGGCCAAGGCGCAGGACGCACTGATCGACCAGTTGCAGGGCTTCGAACAGTGGCACTACGTGCTGCCGAGCACGCCGGCGCTGCTGGTACTGGATACCCGCACACGGCGTTGGCGCAGCGAAGGGCACCTGTCGAAACCCTCGGGGCTGATGGACTGGGAGGCGCTGTGCGACTTCCAGCAGGCGCTGCTCGATCACCCCAGTTGCATCATCGTTTCAGCGGCGCCAATGTTCGGCGTGAAACTGATCGAGGGCATCCAGAAACTCTTCACACTCGCCGGCCACCCGCTGATGGTCGACGCAGAAAACTGGATGGCCCACCGCGGCGCGGCCAGCGTGATGATGAACATCTTCCGCCATTCACGTACGCCAAGAGATTTCGTCATCCTCTCCGGCGACGTGCACTACTCCTTCGTCTACCGCGTGAACATCCGCCACCGCCGCGCCAGCCCGACCATCTGGCAGATCACCAGCAGCGGCATCAAGAACGAATTCCCGGCCGACCTGCTGGACTGGTTCGACCGCCTCAATCGCTGGCTCTACGCGCCCTGGTCGCCGCTCAACTGGCTGACCAAACGCCGCCGCATGCGCGTCACCCCGCTTATCCCCGACCGCAGCCGCTCGGGTGAACGCTTGTGGAACAGCGCCGGCCTAGGCCAGGTGTTCTTCGATGAACAGGGGCGGCCCAAGCGCATCCTTCAGCTCAACGCCGATGGGTCAAAGCCTGCGACCTTCATCACCGAACGCGAGCAGCCGGCCCTGCAAGATCGCCCCATCAGTACCACTTAGGGTCTGCAGGTGCCCCAATCCTTGGTTCGCTTGGCATCAGACGACGGTAGACCGAGTTAAGTTGTTTGCGTTGCGCCTGAAGACCCAGAGGGTCATTGATAGGCCCGCTCGCTCAGCAGTCCTGGGCCAAGAATTTGCGGCAACACCTCTGCTGACGAGCTGTGGGCGGCGTACCACAGGTACAGCGGGACGCCCGATCGACCATGCTGTTCGAGAAAGGCCGTAATCGCCGCATCGCCACGAGTCCAATCACCGCGCATCACCACGACGTTGTTTTCCTCGAAGGCGCGCTGCGTCTCCGGACGATCGATGGCGACCTGCTCGTTGACCTTGCAGGTCACGCACCAGTCTGCCGTGAAGTACACGAAGACGGCGTTGCCACTCTGGCGAAGGGTGGCCAATCGAGCCTCGTCGAAAGGTTGATGATCCGGCGCCGAGGTCTGCGTCGACGGGCTGTTGTCCTGGGTCAGGCCAATGCCCAGCGCCAGCAGGGCCGCCAGGGTTGCCGGCATCCAGCTACGGGACTTCAACGTGCGCTGACGCAAGCCCGAGGCCCATAAGCCAAGCCCCAGAAGCAGGGTGCAACCAACCACCACGACCAAGGCATTGGCACTCACTTGCTGACCGAGCACCCAGAGCAACGCCAACGCCGTGAGGAACATGGGAACGGCGAGAATGCGGCGCAGCGTTTCCATCCAGGGGCCAGGCTTGGGTAGGCGCTGACGCAGTGCAGGAACGAACCCCAGCAGCAGGAACGGCAGCGCAATGCCCACGCCCAATCCGGCGAATACCAGCATGCCCGCAGCGGCTGGAAGCACCAGGGCCGCGCCCAAGGCTGCCGCCATGAAAGGCCCGGTACAGGGCGTGGCCACGAAGGCAGCCAGCGCTCCCGTCCAGAAGGCACCGGCACTGCCCTCACGCCTGACTAAGCCGTTACCCACATCCACCGACGAAAGCTCGAACAGACCAGCGAGATTGAGGGCGATTGCCGTGGTCAGCAACAGCAGCATCAGGATCACGCGCGGGTCTTGGAGCTGGAAAGCCCAACCGAGTTGCGAACCACCGGCGCGCAGAGCGAGAAGCAACGCCCCCAGCAGCACGCAGACGACCACCACACCGCCCGTATAGGCCAGTGCTTCACGACGGACGGCTCCGTCACTGCTATTGGCGCGGGCGACGCTCAGCGCCTTAAGGCTGAGGATCGGGAATACGCAGGGCATCAGATTGAGCAGCAGGCCACCCAGCGTCGCGCCGCCCAGAGCGACCAGCGTCACTATTAGGGTATTGGTTGACGGGCTGGCATTGCGCGCGACCTGCACGTCCAGGCCCAGACCATTACCGAGAGACAGCAATGCCTCGAATGCCTCTGGCACTTGCTTGCCCGGCCGGGTTTCGATGATCAGGTGATCGTCGGTACGTTGCACACGCTGCTCAGCCGCATTGTCGAGAACGCCCGGAGTGGCTGAAAACAGGTGGGGATTTTCTATCTGCAGAGTGGCCGGAAGGGGGATGCTGACGCGCATGATCCCCTCGTCGAGGGTGAACCGTGCCCGGCTGCCGAGCGGCTTGGGCAGTGCCTGCCGCCAGCGGGCAAAAACACTGCTGAGTGCCGGGTTGTGGCGACCGTCACCAACCGTCAGGAGCGCCTCCAGCGTCGCCCGTTCCGGGACGCAGGCATCGTAGCGACAGGCCAGGTATTGCATGTCCAGGCGAATCGGCAACGGCTGACCGGCCGGTAGGTCGTCCGCGATTTGCAACGGCACCAGCACGGCGTAAGGGTGCTCGTAGACATGGTTCATCAGACCATCGATCAGCAACGTATCCGGCACCGGGTAAACCGGCTCACCCACGCTGACACCTTCAGGCAAGTGCCAGGTCAGCCGTGATGCCAGGCCCACATCACCTGGCTGCTTCCAGTAGCCGTGCCAATCGCCCTGGGGCTCCATGAACAGTGCCAGGGTCGTCTGCTTGCCTGCTGCTGGTGTCGGGCTCTCGGCCAGCAGGGACGAAGCGATGAGGATCTCGTCGCGCCCCGGCATGTTCTGTGCCCAGGCAGTCGATGCCACGATGACAGCGAGCAGCAGTGCCGTGATTAACCGTTTCGACATGATTACCTTGCAAGCAGAGGCTGACAGCGACGCACACCGCCGCTGTCAGTGGATGTCATCGCGGGGCGATGGCGTTCAGCGCTTCAGCCAGTTGTGTGTCCTGCGGCGCCAGCACCTGTGCCACCCGCCCTTGCGCATCGAGCAGGACGACACTGGGAATGTCACGCACACCAAAGGCGCGGAACAGGCCGTCATCCTCATCCAGAGCCAGCGGCAGGCGCGTATCGGTGCTGGTCTTGTAGTCCTGCAGGTCTTCCTTCGAGGTCCACAGGCCGGACGAGATGCCGAGCCAGTCGACACCACTTTGCGCCGCCAGTTTGTCGACATCCTGACGAACCCGCTGGCAGGCCTGGGAGGTCTGCGGACGGCTCTCGGCCAGGTAGGGCTCGCACCACGGGGCGAAGAACACCAACGCCCGAGGCTTGCCGCTGGCCTGACCGAGCGAGACAGCCGTACCGTCAAGGGTCGTCAGTTGCACACCTTCGACCTGATCGCCGATGCCAAAGCGACGGGCCTTGTCGGCCGTGTCAGGCGCAGGTGCGGCCACCGTCGTATCGCCCACGGCCTTGATACGGTTCAAGGCCGCATGCAACTGCGGATCATCCAGGTGACCGATATGGGCGATCCGTCCATCCTGCCCGATCAACACGTGCTGAGGCGTGACACGCAGGTTGAGTGCAGCGGCCAGGCTGCCGTCGTCGACGACGATGGGCATGCTCAGCCCTAACTCCTCGCGATAGGCGCGAACCGACTCGATGTCGTCACTGAAACCAGTGTTCACGGCGATGATCTGGATATCTTCACCGAGGGCCTGCTGTACTTCCTCGAAGCCAGGCATCTGCTGCCGGCAAGGCACGCACCAGGTCGCCCAGAACTTGAGATAGACCGGTTTTTTGCCGTAGAGCTGCGACAGGTCGATCCGCTCGCCATCGATGGTTTCGAGGACTGCGGCCGGCGCCGGTTTGCCGATCAGCGAGGCACCCGCATGTTGCGCACGGCGCTCGCCTTCATCGATGCTGTCTTGCGCATGAACGCCTTGGCTGGCGATAGCGAGCAAGGCCAGGCTGATCAGCCACTTGATCCGTGTTGTGAGTGTCAACGGGAGTCTCCTTCAAGCCTGTACCGCGCATACGGGCGACCTAGGGGCCGAGCGGCTACGCACCGAGTAATGAGAGGCGGTGATCTTCACCCGCTGACGGTTCAAAAAAAAGAGCCAAGAATGACCTTTCCAACTGTACCATCGCCCAAATAGCCGAATGACGATGAGGCTCATCCATGCACGGCAAAGCATGCAGGTGTGCCCATTTTTTAGCGACATCGCAATATTGATCGGGCGGCACATGGATGTAGCACCCCCGAGACGAGGCTTGTCTGGTGAGCAACGTGCGCATCGAACTCAACCGCCACACCGGCCAGTCGTTGATCGAACAGATACGACTCGGCATCGGCGCGGCCATCCGCGATGGGCAGCTGTATGCCGGTGCTCGCATGCCTTCATGGCGCGACCTGGCCGCTCAGCTGGGCGTGGCGCGCGGTACCGTGCGAGCGGCCTATGAGCGCTTGATCGACGAGCAATTGCTGGTCGCTCGCGGTGCAGCAGGCACCTATGTGTGCGAGCACCCGCCTGTGAACAAGACGACCAGCGAGCCGGCTGGACTACGTGGGCCATTGCCGGCGTTTTTCGTGCAGCCGTTCGGCAATCCACCACTGCCGTTCCAGATCGGTGTCCCGGCGCAGGATGCCTTTCCCCACACGCTATGGCGCCGCACCTCGATCAGCGCCGCGCGGCAGGCCGCGCATAGCCCAGCCAATTACCCCGATCCCCGTGGCGCGCAGTCCCGGCGCACGGAAATCGCCGCCTACCTGGCGGTCGCTCGTGGCGTGGTCTGCTCGCCAGAGCAGATTCTGGTGACCAGCGGCTATACCGGTGCTTTGGGCCTGGCATTGCACGCACTGCCTCTGCGCAACCGGGAAGCCTGGTTCGAAGAACCCGGCTTCCCGCTGGCCCGCATCGCCCTGACGAAGGCAGGCTTTCGAGTGATGCCAATCGAGGTCGATGAACAGGGGCTGAAGGTTGATCAGGGTCTGTCCCAAGTGCCCCAGGCCGCTCTGGCCGTGGTGACGGCGGGACAGCAGGCACCGCTGGGCATGCCCCT
Source organism: Pseudomonas sp. o96-267 (assembly GCF_003935465.1). NCBI lineage: Bacteria > Pseudomonadati > Pseudomonadota > Gammaproteobacteria > Pseudomonadales > Pseudomonadaceae > Pseudomonas > Pseudomonas sp. o96-267. The sequence goes on along the minus strand of NZ_RHQP01000030.1, from coordinate 3,090 downwards.
GTCGCTGGCTCGGCGCCACGCACTGCTGAAGTGGGCTGCGTGCAGTGACAGTTGGATCATCGAGGACGACTACCTCAGCGAACTGCAACTGGCAGGCAAGGCCGCTCCGGCGCTGGCTTCGCTGGATAACGAGGGGCGCGTGATCCACATCGGCACCTTCAGCAAGACCATCAGCCCGGCATTGCGCCTGGGCTTCATGGTCGTGCCACCCGCCTTGGTCAATCAATTCGTCGACACGGCAGCCGTGTTGGCACCGGCTCCGGCCATGGCCACTCAAATGGCCGTTACGGCGTTCATGAAAGGCGGGCATTACCTGCGCCATCTCAGGCGCATGAAACGGCTATATGCCGCACGCCTGGAGCTGCTGCGAAAGGCGCTGGGCCAGCAACACGCCCAGGATGCCATGGCGGGTTTGGCACTGCTTCTACCGCTCGACAACGGGCAAGATGATCAGCACATCGCCCAGCAGGCCTTGGCGCTAGGCCTGGCGCCAGCGCCCCTGAGTGTCTGGTATGCCGAGGCCGAGCATGCCAGGCCAGGCTTGCTACTAGGCATTCCCAACATTCTGGAGCCTGACGTCGAGCAGGCTTGCCAGCAGTTACTACAACTGATTGACAACGCCAAGCGCTGAAGCGTTGCTCGATACCGGTCAGAAGCCTGTTCTTCTCAGCGCAGCTTTTCGAGCATCTGGTAGTACCACATGCCGGCGGCCAGCATCGGGTTGCCGAGCTGGTCGCCCAGCGGCACCTTGATGTGCTTGCAGGCAGCGAAGGTGTCGTACTGCTCCAGATCACCAGTGATCGCCTTGGCCATGATCTCGCCCATGATGTGAGTGGTGGCCACGCCGTGGCCGGAGTAGCCCTGGCAGTACCAGACATTGGACGAGAGCTTGCCCAACTGCGGGATGCGGTTCATCACGATGCCCATGGCGCAGCTCCACTGGTAGTCGATCTGCACGCCCTTGAGCTGCGGGAAGGTGCTCTCGATGCACGGGCGCAGCTCGCCGGCGATATCGCGCGAATCGCGCCCGGAGTAATTGGCGCCGCCGCCGAACAGCAGGCGGCCGTCACCGGTCAGCCGGTAGTAGTCGAGCACGAAGCGGCAGTCGTATACCGCCAGATCCTGCGGGTTGATCTCGCGGGCCAGCTCGCCCAGCGGCGCGGTGGTGACGATGCCGCCCATGGCCGGGAAGATCATGCCCTTGAGCTTGCGCCGCTCGAGCTTGTGATAGACGTCGCCGGCCAGCAGCACCTGCTTGGCCTCGATACGCCCGCCCCTGGTGACCACCGCCGGACGCGGGCCGTGGACGATATCCAGCACCTCGGAATGTTCGAATATCAGCGCGCCCAGGCTCTCGGCGGCCTTGGCTTCGCCGAGGCACAGGTTAAGCGGGTGCAGGTGCATGTTGCGGGTGTTCTTCAGCGCGCCGCAGTACAGCTCGCTGCCCAGCTGAGCGCGTACGCCAGCCGCATCGAGCAGGGTGACATCGCCGCCCATGCCGCGACGCAGCGCTTCGTCGTAGGTCGCCTTGAGCTCGTCCATATGGCTGGCTTTCATCGCCGTATGCAGATGGCCGTGCTTGAGGTCGCAGTCGATGCCGTACTTCGCCACGCGGTTCTTGATGATCTCGTGGCCGCGCCAGCGCAGGTGCCAGATGAAGTCATCCACCTCCTCGCCGAGGGTGTTGCGCATCTGCTTGCGCATGGCCTCGTCGCCGGAGAGGCTACCGGTGACTTGGCCGCCGTTGCGCCCGCTGGCGCCCCAGCCGACCTTGTTGGTTTCCACCACGGCGACCTTGAGGCCGCGCTCGGCCAGCTCCACCGCCGTGGCGATGCCGGTGAAACCGCCGCCGATGATGGCCACGTCGACGGTCACGCTGCCCTGCAGTGTCGGGTAGTCGGTCTCGAAGTTGAGCGACGCCGAGTAGTAAGACGGCGCGCGCTCGGCGGCGGGTTTGACGGGTTGCTTGATCGCGTTCATTGCATGTCCTTGGGGCGGCGGAACCGCCGTAGAGTGCGCTGTGCGCACCAGTAAATCCGGAGAATTCGCGGCTGAAGCCGCTCCTACACTGAGCTGAGTCCTGTAGGAGCGGCTTTAGCCGCGAGCTTTTCAATTCATGCGCTCAGGCATTGCTCAGATACCAACGCCAATCCTGCTCACCGACTTCACCCATGAACTGGCGATACTCGGCACGCTTGACGGCGAGAAAGACCTTGAGGAATTCGGCACCAAAGGCATCACGCGCCCAGCTGGAGCGCTCCAGTGCCTGGATCGACGCCAGCCACTCGGTCGGCAGCAGAGTCTTGGCCTGGGCATACCCGTTGCCTTCCACCGGCGCGCCTGGGTCGAGACGATCAGCGATGCCACGGTGAATCCCGGCAAGAATCGCCGCCGCGGCGAGATAGGGGTTGGCATCGGCGCCACAGATACGATGCTCGACATGCCGGGTATTGGCGGGCCCGCCCGGCACGCGCAGGCTGACGGTACGGTTATCCACACCCCAGGTTGGCGCCAGCGGCGCATAGCTGTTGGCCTGAAAACGCCGGTAGGAGTTGGCGTTGGGGCAGAACAGCAGCAGCGAGTCGAGCAGGCTGGCGAGCATGCCGCCAACCGCCTGGCGCAGCAGCGGCGTGCCGGCAGGATCTTCGCTGGCGAACAGGTTGTTGTCTTGCGCATCGGCCAGGCTGACGTGCATATGCATGCCGGTGCCGGCCAGATGGTCGAATGGCTTGGCCATGAAGCAGGCCTGCATGCCGTGACGGTGCGCCACGCCCTTGACCAGGCGCTTGTAACGTACCGCCTGATCCATCGCCGCCAGCACCGGGCCATGTTCCAGGGTGATTTCCACCTGACCGGGGGCGTATTCGGAAATCGCCGTGCGCGCGGGAATGCCCTGCGCCTTGCAGGCGGCATAGAGGTCGCGCAGGAAGGGTTCGATCTGTTCCAGTTCGCGCAGGCCGTAGACCTGGGTCTGCCGTGGGGGGGGGGCGGGGGGGGGGGGCGGGGGGGGGGGGGGGCGCCCCCGGGGGGGGGGGGGGGGGGGGGGGGAGGAAGGAGAGGGAGGTTTAAAAAAAAAAGAGACCCCGCCAC
>NZ_RHQP01000002.1:45071-222967 GCF_003935465.1 Pseudomonas sp. o96-267 | reverse complement strand
GCGGTGGTGTTTTTGTTGGGTGCCCCGGCGGGGGGGCGGCGGGTGGCCGCGCGGGCGGCGGCCTCCCCAACACCCTGTCCCCCCCCCCCCCCCCCCCGGCTCCTGCAGAACTGTAGGGATCAGTCGCGGCGCTCGTACTCGCCTTCGAGCACGTTGGGGTTGGTCTTGCCGGTGCGGGCGGCCTGGTCATCGAAGAAGGCGCGCTGACGCAGGGCCTGCTCCTCGGCACGGCGGCGAATCTTGCCAACCAAAAGGCGGCGGGTGAACGGAATCAGGCAGAGCACGCCGAAGATGTCGCTGATGAAGCCCGGCAACAGCAGCAGGCCACCGCCGACGGCGATCAACAGGCCTTCGAGCATTTCCTGCTCGGGCAGCTCGCCACGCGAGAGTTTTTCACGGGCGCGCCAGGCAGTGGCCACCCCGGCGACGCGCAGCAGCACGCTGCCGAGAATCGCGGTGCCGATGATCAGCAGCAGGGTGGGCAGCACGCCAATGGCGCTGCCGACCTTGATCAGCAGGGCCAGCTCGATGATCGGGAACAGCAGGAAGAGAAACAAAAAGACGCGCATTTCAGTGGGTCCTTGGCGGAAGTGGGCTTCCAGTAGGAGTTAAGTATGGGGTGATGGCCTGAATTCAAGCTGAAGGCGCACCACTGGTCGGCCAGCTCTCGGCGCGAGCCAGCATCACCAGGGCTTCGCGTACCTGCCCCGGGTTGTTGCAGGATGTTGGAAAGGCCAGCCAGTAGAGGCTCTGGCCGATGCGCAGGTGGAAGCCTTCGGTGTCGACGCCGGCCATTTGCGCCGGTTCGTGTTGCGGCAGGCCGGCCAGTTCGACGTAATGTGCAATGGCCTTGGCATGGTCTTCGTTCATGTGCTCGACCATGCTCGTTTCGCTGCCGTCCGTCGCAAAGGGGTTGGCCAGGGTTACCTCATCGAGCCAGTGAATGGCCCCGAAGCCCCCGATGAAGCGCCAGCGCACCGGCTCCAGTCGCCAGAAATCGAAATCATGCGCCCGGTGGTAGTCGCGCGACTGGGGGAAAAAGCGGTAATAACGCTGTGCGGCCGCTTCGATTTCGCTCTCGTCATACAACTGTCGTGCTTCGGCGAGCAAAGTGAGGCGGCCGACCGCCTGCACATCCTCTGCGCCACGTTCGCCGACCAATAGCGAACATTTGGCGTCCTGCCCGAGATTATGGGTGTGCTGGGCGATACGGCTGATCAGGATCAGCGGCCGGCCCTCGGCGTCCAGGCAGTAGGGCACCACCGATCCAAAAGGGAAACCCGGCATGGCCTTGGAGTGGGTGCTGAGCACGCCACGGTATTCCTTGAGCAGCAATTCTCGTGCATGCTTGCCGGCTTTCACGCTCACCTTATGACTCCTCGCAAAGAATCCGTCAGAAACGGACAGACGCCCTAGCATAGCGGTTAGCGGGCATCAGCGGGGTCGGTAAATGCTGCACCTTGAGGGGATAAAGCGATGCAACTGAAAGACAAAGTCATCATCATCACTGGCGGTTGCCAGGGACTGGGCCGCGCCATGGGTGAGTACCTGGCGGCCAAGGGTGCCAAGCTGGCGCTGGTCGATCTGAACGCGGAAAAGCTCGACGAAGCCGTGGCCGCTTGCAAGGCTGCCGGCGGTGACGCCCGTGCCTATCTGTGCAACGTTGCCGATGAAGAGCAGGTGACCCATATGGTCGCCCAGGTTGCCGATGACTTCGGCGCCATCAACGGCCTGGTCAACAATGCCGGCATCCTCCGTGATGGCCTGACCATCCGCGTGAAGGATGGTGAAATGACCAAGATGAGCCTGGCGCAGTGGCAGGCGGTGATCGATGTCAACCTGACCGGCGTGTTCCTCTGCACTCGCGAAGTCGCGGCGAAGATGATCGAGCTGAAGAACGAGGGTGCGATCGTCAACATCTCCTCCATTTCCCGCGCGGGCAACATGGGCCAGGCCAACTACTCGGCTGCCAAGGCGGGTGTCGCTGCCGACACCGTGGTCTGGGCCAAGGAGCTGGCGCGTTACGGCATTCGCGTCGCAGGCGTAGCGCCGGGCTTCATCGAGACCGAGATGACCGGCAGCATGAAGCCGGAAGCCCTGGAGAAGATGACCTCGGGTATTCCGCTCAAGCGCATGGGCAAGCCGGCCGAGATCGCCCACTCGGTGGCCTACATTCTGGAAAACGACTACTACACCGGCCGTATTCTGGAGCTGGACGGCGGCCTGCGTCTGTAATCCGCCAGGCCTGAACGAAAAACGCCCCGACTGGTTCGGGGCGTTTTTGTTTGTGCTGGGTAGTGCGCACCGGCTTTCCGGATTTCATCTGGACTACGTCACCGGCGCTGAGAGGCTTCAATGCACGGGCGGGTTCATCAGATAAGTCAGCAGCCCCTCTGCCTCATCTTCCGTCCAGACCGCTCTCGGCGGTCTTGGCAACTCGCTCATCAACTGTTGCCAGAAAGCCAGGGCCACGTTGTCCTGGCGGTAGAAGCGCAACAACCAGGTGCTGCCGTCGCCCATCGCCTGCTGCACCAGTGCACGACCGATACCCAGTCGGCGGTAGCGCTTGAGGATGAACAGATCGGCGAATTCCGGTGCATCGATGGCGGGCAGTTCGCTGCGCTCGACCAGCAAAAAACCGGCAATGAATCCATCAGCCAGGATCAGGCTGGCGCTCCAGCCCGGCTCCTGCCAATAGCGCTGCAGGTGCTCCTCATGGATGTAGAAACGACCATCGACCTCTACGTCTTCCTGCTCCCAGTCCGAGCTGTCGTAGGAGTAGAACTGATAAAGATTGCGGATCAGCGGTAATTGCTCGGCGGTGGTGGGTAGCAGTTCGATCTGCATGGTGTTCCCTGGTGAAGGTCTGTGTCGGTGGTCTGTAAATCTATCCAGTAGTTCGGTATCGTTCCAGCCTTCGCTCAACAGGCAGGACGATTTCCCCATGGCCAAGGCAAAACGCATGTACGGCTGCACCGAGTGTGGCGCCACCTTTCCCAAGTGGGCCGGGCAGTGTGGCGAGTGCGGCGCCTGGAATACCCTGGTGGAAACCGTGGTCGAGGGCGCTACGCCCAGCGGTCGCACCGGCTGGGCCGGCGACAAGGCCAATATCAAGACCCTGGCTGAGGTCAGTGTCGAGGAAATTCCGCGTTTTTCCACCGCTTCCGGTGAGCTGGATAGGGTGCTCGGCGGCGGCCTGGTCGATGGCTCGGTGGTGCTGATCGGTGGTGACCCAGGCATAGGCAAGTCGACCATCCTCCTGCAGACGCTGTGCAATATCGCCACGCGTTTTCCCGCCCTCTACGTCACCGGCGAAGAGTCGCAGCAGCAGGTGGCGATGCGTGCACGGCGGCTGGACCTGCCGCAGGACAAGCTCAAGGTCATGACCGAGACCTGCATCGAGACGATCATCGCCACTGCCCGCCAGGAAAAACCCAAGGTGATGGTGATCGACTCGATCCAGACCATCTTCACCGAGCAGCTGCAGTCGGCGCCAGGCGGTGTCGCCCAGGTGCGCGAGAGTGCGGCGCTGTTGGTGCGTTTCGCCAAACAAAGCGGTACGGCGATCTTTCTCGTCGGCCACGTGACCAAGGAAGGCGCGCTGGCCGGCCCGCGTGTGCTGGAGCACATGGTCGATACCGTGCTGTATTTCGAGGGTGAGTCCGACGGTCGTCTGCGCCTGCTGCGGGCAGTGAAGAACCGTTTCGGCGCGGTCAACGAGCTGGGTGTGTTCGGCATGACCGACAAAGGCCTGAAGGAAGTCTCCAACCCCTCGGCGATCTTCCTCACGCGTGCTCAGGAGGCGGTGCCCGGCAGTGTGGTGATGGCCACCTGGGAAGGCTCGCGGCCGATGCTGGTGGAGGTGCAGGCGCTGGTCGACACCAGTCATCTGGGCAACCCACGCCGTGTCACCCTGGGCCTCGATCAGAACCGTCTGGCCATGCTCCTGGCGGTGCTGCATCGCCACGGCGGCATCCCGACCTATGACCAGGACGTGTTTCTCAATGTGGTTGGTGGGGTCAAGGTGCTGGAAACGGCGTCTGACCTGGCGTTGATGGCGGCGGTGATCTCCAGCTTGCGTAACCGGCCTTTGCAGCACGACCTGCTGGTGTTCGGCGAGATCGGCCTGTCTGGCGAGATCCGCCCGGTGCCGAGTGGTCAGGAACGGCTGAAAGAGGCGGCCAAGCACGGCTTCAAGCGTGCCATCGTGCCCAAGGGCAACGCGCCCAAGGAGGCGCCGCCTGGGCTGCAGGTCGTCGCTGTCACGCGGCTGGAACAGGCGCTGGATACGCTTTTCGAATAAGCTAATTCGCGGCTAAAACCCTTACCACAGGCGCCATGAATCGGCTGTGGGAGGGGCTACAGCCGCGATCCACGCATGCGGCGTTCTGCCGCGAGTGGGGCGGGGCGAAAACTGACCGAGATCAATAGGTAGCAGGCTATCGGCGCGCAGCATGAAGGCGTATCCACTGAAGGAGATGCCATCATGTTCCTGTTCTTCGATTTCTTTTCCCGGGCTTTCAACTTCGACGCCAAAGCAGTCCAGTCGCGCGATGCACGTCGTGAGGCGCAGCGTATTCAGGCGCGTCGCCAGCGCCGTGAGCAGGCAGAAGCGGCCTGCCTGCGTCACTGACCACTAGGTTCTGTACGAAAAGTGCCTGCGCTCGGTGATGCTTCGTTAAAAACCGGTTCGGAATGCTCATTTACCACTCGTAAACTCGAGTGCGAGCCCAGTCCGTTCCTCACCGGTTTTTGCCTCGCCTGACCTTCGCTCGACGACTTTTCGTATAGAACCTAGTCGTCTTCGCCCAGCGCCGCCAGTTCGCGTTCCAGAAGCTGTTCATCGCCAAGGTTGAGTTCGACCAGGCGGCGCAGGTGGCTGATGGAGTCCAGATCGATATGGCGGCAGACGAAGCCGAGGGACTGCGGCTGGGTGCGCGTCAGCACCACTTCCATCTTTACCTTGGCTTCATCTCCCAGTTCGATAAGGGCTTCGAAGGGCTGGTTCGGGTCACCGTTCCAGTCACGCGGGGTCTTGATCAGCAGGCCCTTGAGTGAAACATCGTGCAGAGCTGCCGACCATTGCCGCTCACCTTGAGCGATGACGGTGGGGGCGTCGAAGGCGATGCGCTGAAAGCGCCGACGCTCGTTGGCTGATTCACTCATGCCCATACTCCTGAAGTATTTACATCACTATAGCCAAGGCTGACGGCCCCGTGCGTTGCCGCGGTGTCGCAGGGCACAGCTGAGGCACATCAGTTTGACAGGTGGCCAAGTCTCACCAAAGCTCCTTGTGTGGTTTTCATTACTCGATAATGCGGAGCAATAGACATGAGCAAGCGACTGCTAGGCAAAGGTTTGGTCTTCGGCCTGTTGAGCATGGCCAGTGTTGGCGCATTTGCCGACGCTGCGGGTGGCAATGGCTGCGGCTGGGGCAACATGTTGTTCGAAGGGCAGCGTGGCATAGCCCCGCATTTTCTGGCCACCACCACCAACGGCACCTTCGGTAATGCCACCTTCGGTATGACCTCAGGCACCAATGGTTGCGACACCAGTGGCGCGCTGGGCTACAACGGCCGCTCCATGCTGGCGATGAACGGTATGCTCGATTCCATCGCCGAAGACATGGCCATGGGCCAGGGTGAAGCGCTGGACGCCTACGCCACCTTGCTGGGTGTGGAGGCCAAGGATCGTTCGCACTTCGCCAAGGTCACCCACGACAACTTCGGCAGCATCTTCAGCCAAGCCGACGCCACCAGCGAGCAGGTGCTGGCCGCTACCCTCGATGTGATGAGTCGTGACGCTCAACTGGCGCGCTATGTGAAACAACCGGCCTGAGGCAAATTCCAGGCAAAAAGAAGCCCGCCAATTGGCGGGCTTCTTCGTTGCAAGTGCTGTCTTACTTGCCGTAAACCGGGAACTGGGCGCACAGGGCTTTGACCTGCTCACGCACGCGGCCTTCGACTTCATCGTTGCCGATGTTGGCCAGTACGTCGCAGATCCAGCCCGCCAGTTGACGGCACTCGTCTTCCTTGAAGCCGCGAGTGGTGACCGCAGGGGTACCGATACGCAGGCCGGAGGTGACGAACGGCGAACGCGGATCGTTCGGGACGCTGTTCTTGTTGACGGTGATGAAGGCGCGACCCAGGGCTGCGTCGGCATCCTTACCGGTGATGTCCTGCTTGATCAGCGAGAGCAGGAACAGGTGGTTCTCGGTGCCACCGGAAACCACGTCGTAGCCGTTTTGGATGAACACCTGGGCCATGGTCTGGGCGTTCTTGATCACCTGCGCCTGGTAGGTCTTGAACTCAGGCTGCAGTGCTTCCTTGAAGCATACGGCCTTGGCGGCAATGACGTGCTCCAGCGGGCCGCCTTGGCCGCCCGGGAATACCGCGGAGTTGAACTTCTTCTCCAGCTCTTCGTTCTTGCGCGCCAGGATCAGGCCGCCGCGCGGGCCGCGCAGGGTCTTGTGCGTGGTGGTGGTGACCACGTCGGCGAACGGGACCGGGTTCGGGTACAGACCGGCGGCGACTAGGCCGGCCACGTGAGCCATGTCGACGAACAGGTAGGCGCCGACCTTGTCAGCGATGGCGCGGAAACGCGGGAAGTCGAGCACCTGCGAGTAGGCGCTGAAGCCGGCGATGATCATCTTCGGCTTGTGCTCGACGGCCAGGCGCTCGACTTCGTCGTAGTCGATCAGGCCTTGATCATTGATGCCGTACTGCACGGCATTGTAGATCTTGCCGGAGAAGCTGACGCTGGCACCGTGGGTCAGGTGGCCGCCGTGGGCCAGGCTCATGCCCAGTACGGTATCGCCGGCGTTGAGCAGGGCCATGTACACGGCGCTGTTGGCCTGGCTGCCGGAGTGTGGCTGGACGTTGGCGTAGTCGGCGCCAAACAGTTCCTTGGCGCGGTCGATGGCGAGCTGCTCGACCACGTCGACGTACTCGCAACCACCGTAGTAACGCTTGCCCGGATAGCCTTCAGCGTACTTGTTGGTCAGCACGCTGCCCTGGGCTTCCATCACCGCCGGGCTGGTGTAGTTTTCCGAGGCGATCAGCTCGATGTGCTCTTCCTGGCGCTGAGCTTCTTGCTCCATCGCGGCAAAGAGTTCGGCGTCATAACGAGCGAGGTTCAAATCACGGCTGAACATGGCAATCCCCTGAAAACCAGTTGGGCGGAAGAAATAGGCGGCGGATTCTACCGCAAAGGTCGCATTCAGGCATATGAAGGTCGGTCATGAGCCTGATAAATGGCCTTCATGCTGAGTTTGGCGCAGGGCCTACTGGTGTCCGGCCAGTCAGCTGAGCATGAACAGCGCTGCGCCGCTGAACTGGGCGGTGAGCTGCCGAGCGGGCATCGGTCTACCCAGCAGGTAGCCCTGCACTTCGTCGCAGTCGTGTTCGCGCAGGAAGTCCAGTTGTGCCTGGCTCTCCACGCCCTCGGCGATCACCATCATGTTCAGGCTGTGCGCCATGGCGATGATGGCGCGAGCGATCTGCGCGTCCTGCTCACCATCGGGCAGGCCGTCGACGAAGCTGCGGTCGATCTTCAAGACATCGATGGGGAACTGCTTGAGGTAGTTCAGCGACGAGTAGCCGGTGCCGAAGTCATCCACCGCAATGCACAGTCCCAAACGCTTGAGGTTGCCGAGCGTTTGCATGGCGCTGGCGACGTCACGCATCAGTATGCTTTCGGTCAGCTCCAGCTCCAGACAGGCCGGGGCCACGCCGGTTCTGTCCAGAATGGTGGCGATCCGTGCGCTCAGATCACCTTCGGCGAACTGACGGGCCGACAGGTTGACCGAGATCTTGGGGATACGTATCTGCTCTTCTTGCCATGCCTTGAACTGGCGGCAGGCTTCCTCCAGTACCCATTCGCCGACCTGGACTACCAGGCCGAGCTCTTCCAGCACCGGAATGAACTCGGTGGGTGATACCAGGCCGCGGCTCGGGTGGTTCCAGCGCAGCAGTGCTTCGGCCCCGGTCAGGCGACTGCCGTCGCCCGAGAACTGCGGCTGATAATGCAGGACGAACTGGCCCTGCTCCTGGGCATGGCGCAGATCGCTTTCCAGCTCCAGACGCTCCAGGGCGCTGGCGTTCATGTCGGCCTGGTAGAACTGGAAGTTGTTCTTGCCGCGCTCCTTGGCGTGATACATCGCGGTGTCGGCGTTCTTCATCAGTTGGCTCAGTTCGCTACCGTCCTGCGGGGCGAGGGCGATGCCGATACTGGCGGTGACGAAGAACTCGCGGCCTTCGAGCACGAAGGGGCGGGCCAGGCTGGAGAGAATCTGCTCGGCGACATGGATGGCGCGATTCAGTGCGCCCCCACGGGTGGCGCGCGGTTGCAACAACAGGGTGAATTCGTCGCCGCCCATGCGCGCCACGGTGTCGTCGCCATCGACGCAGGCCGACAGGCGCACGGCCACATCCTTGAGCATACGGTCGCCGGCAGCGTGGCCGAGCGAGTCGTTGATCGGCTTGAAGCGGTCGAGGTCGAGGAACATCAACACCACCCATTCATCATGCCGATCCGCATGTTGCAGGGCACTGTGCAGGCGATCCTGGAACAGGGTGCGGTTGGGCAGGTGGGTCAGGGCGTCGTAGTAGGCCAGGCGGTGGATGCGCTGTTCGCTGGCCTTGCGTTCGCTGATGTCGCTGAAGAAGCACACATAGCTGACCAGGTCACCTTCTTCGTCATGTACCGCGGTGATGCCGACCCAGGCAGGGAAGTTCTCGCCACCCTTGCGCTTGAGCCACACCTCGCCCTCCCAGCTGCCACGCTGGTTGAGTTGGCCGAGGATGTACTGCAGGTGTGCCGCCTGCTGGCGATCGGCGGTGAGCATGCCTGGAAGCTGGTCGAGCACTTGCCCGGCGGAATAACCACTGACGCGGCTGAAGGCCTTGTTGACTTGTACGATGTAACCGGCCGGGTCGGTCACCAGAATCGCTGCGGTGGAGTGTTCGAATACCGTGGCAGCCATGCGCAGGTCTTTTTCCGCGCGACGTTGCTGGCTGACGTCGCGGCCAACGCCGAGGATGCCCTCGAAGCGACCGTTCTCGTCCCACATCAATACCAGGCGCAGTTCCACCGGGATCTTGTGGCCATCGGCGCGCAGGCAGTCGAAGACGAACAGCTGGTCTGGCAGTTCATCGCGCAAGCGGTTGAGTCGATCCTGCTCGCCGAGTGAGTCGCGAATCCGCTCGAGCAGCAGGTAGAGGCTGGCGAGCTGCTGCGGGTTGGCCGCGAGGCCTTGCAGGCCGTTGGTTGTCACCCATTCGGCGTCGTAACCGAGCATGGCTTCGACCGACGGACTGACGTAGTTCAAGTTCAGGCTGTCGTCGGTGGAGACGATCACGTCGCTGATGCTTTCCGCCAGCAGACGGTAGCGTTGCTCGCTGTCACGCAGCGATTGGTTGCGCTCGATCTGCTCGGTAATGTCCTTGGCCACGCCGATCAGGCGGCTGACGCGCCCGCGATCATCGCGCGCCAGGGCCTGTTCGCGGATGCTGAACCAGCGCCACTGGCCGTCGCGGTGACGCCAGCGCAGCACTGATTCGAGCAGCAAACCGTTGCCGACCACTTTCTGTAGGTTGCGGATGCGCCAGTAGTATTCGCTGTCGTCCGGGTGCAGTACCTGCTCCCAGAAGTCCCTGCTCATCGCCTTGAGCTCGCTGATGCTATAGCCCAGCTGCAGTCCGAGGCTGTGGTTGCTGAACAGCACCTGCTTGTTCTGCATGTCATGCACGTAGAGCAAGTCGGGAACCGAGCGAACCACTTCGGACCAGAAACGCTCACGCTCAATCAGCGACAGCTCAATGCGCTTGCGGCTTGTGATGTCGCTGATGCTCAGGGTGACTGCCTGATAGTCCTGGAGCATTTCCGGCAGGCGCAGCACCAGCCAGACGTGACGCTGCAAGCCTTGTGCGGTGACCAGCTGGGTTTCCAGTTCCATCAGGTTGGGGCCTTCGAGTACGGCCACGGCCAGGCGGTAACACAGGTCGTCCGGCTGTACCGGGCCGTTGTCAATCAGCTGTTGCCAGGCCTGCTCGGTTGACTTCACCCCGAGCAGGTTGAGCGCCACCTGGTTGGCCTCGGTAATGCGCAACTGCTCGATCAGCAGTTGCTGATGCTCGGCATCGGCTTGCAACCAGCGTTGCAAACCCGCCGCATCGCGCAACTTGTGCTGCAGCAACAGGCTGCGCAGGCCGGAGAGATCGAGCACGCACAGAGCCACGCCGGTGCCATCGAAGATGTCCTGGTAGCGCCTGCGGGTTTCCTGCAGCACGCGCATGGCCTGCTGTTCATCGGTCACATCGCGCAGCACCCAGACGTAACCGGCATGGCGCCCGACCTCGCTGATATCGCTACGGGTCACGGCGAACAGGCGCTCGCGCCCCTCGCTTTCGACTCTGATCAGCTCCGCTCCCAGATCACTGCTCAGTTGTGGGCTGTTGAGCAGCAGGGGGTCGAGATCGGGCAGCAGATCAAGCAAATGGAGTTCCCTGGCCACGCCGCTAGGAACCCCGAACAACGCTTCGGCCTGCGGGTTCAGGTAGCGTACTTTGCCGTCGGCTTGAGTCACCAGAATGCGCTCTTCGACGGCGCCCAGGGCACTGGCGGCCTGGCGCAGCGAACGGCGTGTTTCGGTATTCAGGCGCTGCAGACTGCGTTGCTCGCGTTGCAGTCCGTACAGAACCAGTAGGGTAAGCAGGCTGCACAGTGCGAACAGCAAGAACTTGCCGGCCAGGGTCGGCATCAGCTCGTTGCCGGCGCGCTCTGCATCGAACAGGGCGCGAAGTTGCCAGTCACTGCCGGGCAGGGTGATCAGCTCCAGGCTCTGCGCCTGTTCTGCCGCGGTAACCGGGGCGATGATGCTGCCTGCCTGTTGCAGGTCGTCGGCGCGCGCTATCACGCGGTGGCTGAGCAGATCTTCAAGTAACCAGTTGTACTCGCTCTGGTGCTGCTCGCGCAGCCAGCCGCGCAGTGCACTGGTACGCATGCGCAATACTCGGTGACTGTCGTCAGGCTGACGCAGCAGCAAGTAGAGAGCGCCGCCGTCCAGTGCGCTAAACGCGAAGTGATAGGGCTCCGTACCGCTGCGTTGCTGCTGGTTGCGAATGAAACTGAGGTCGCGCGACTCACTGGCGCTGTCGGCCAGCAACTGCCCGTTGGCATCGAGCCAGGCCACGCTGTCGAGGGTCGGGAAAATGCTGCGCAATGAGGCGACCAGCGCGCTGCCGTCGCCAGCGCGTGCTGGGTTGCCTTGCAATATCGCCTGGCCCGCCTGCGCCTTGAGGCGCATGTTCAGGCTCAGGTGCTTGGCCAGTTGGATGCTGTAACCCTGGCTCAGCTGCTTCTGGCTATCAAGCAACTGGCGATATTCCTGGGTCAGTTGCCACGCCAGCAATCCCAGGATCGCCAGCACCAACACGACCAGTGCGCGCCTCAGCGCCATGCGACGCTTCGGTGCGCGCGACTCGCCCGGGGAGAAGGAAGGCAGGGATGAGGGAGTCGACACGTTCTGAGAACCTGCAGCCAGTGCTGGGCTATTTTAAGCGTTGGGACGCGCGAGCATGCCTGCGCTCGCGCGAGCCGGCTAGCATGCCTGCAAACGTGGCCAAGTGCCAGCTATGCCGACGAGCGTAGGTTTGCCCTGTCACGCACATTCCGGTAGTTTTGCGCCGCGCGCGTGAACTGTCCGCGCGGTACTTGGCGTTCGCCTCCGCAGGGGCTAAGGTCTCTGCACATTGCGTACACGTAGGTGGTGTGAAAACTGATGGCTAGCGCACGTTAACGACCCTGGCTTTTCGGTAGGAGCGGCTTCAGCCGCGAATTTCGCGGATAAATCCGCTCCTACAGGGTGTACAACAGCTAACGCGAACATAGCCCCTCAACGCATTCATCATGTTTTCACGCGACCTGCATGGCGCGCCGTTTCCAGTTCCCAATTCTCATCAGTCAGGTTCTCCATGGCTCAGTACGTCTACAGCATGCATCGGGTCAGCAAGGTCGTCCCGCCGAAGCGTGAAATTCTCAAGGACATCTCCCTGTCATTCTTCCCAGGTGCCAAGATCGGCGTGCTGGGCCTCAACGGTGCCGGTAAGTCCACGCTGCTGCGCATCATGGCCGGTGTCGATACCGAGATCGACGGTGAAGCCCGTCCGATGCCGGGTATCAAGGTCGGCTACCTGCCGCAGGAACCGCAGCTCGACCCGAGCAAGACGGTGCGCGACATCGTCGAAGAGGCCGTAGGCGAGATCAAGCAGGCCCAGGCCCGTCTCGACGAGGTCTACGCCGCCTATGCCGAGCCGGACGCCGACTTCGACGCCCTGGCTGCCGAGCAGGCCAAACTCGAAGCCATCCTGCAGGCGTCCGATGGCCACAACCTGGAGCGCCAGCTGGAAGTCGCCGCCGACGCTCTGCGTCTGCCGGCCTGGGACGCCAAGATCGAGCACCTGTCCGGTGGTGAGAAGCGCCGCGTGGCGCTGTGCCGCCTGCTGCTGTCGGCCCCCGACATGCTGTTGCTGGACGAGCCGACCAACCACCTGGACGCCGACTCGGTGGCCTGGCTGGAGCGCTTCCTGCACGACTTCCCCGGCACCGTGGTGGCCATCACCCACGACCGTTACTTCCTCGACAATGTCGCCGGCT
Source organism: Pseudomonas sp. o96-267 (assembly GCF_003935465.1). Lineage (NCBI taxonomy): Bacteria > Pseudomonadati > Pseudomonadota > Gammaproteobacteria > Pseudomonadales > Pseudomonadaceae > Pseudomonas > Pseudomonas sp. o96-267. The sequence continues at coordinate 210,313 of NZ_RHQP01000002.1, read as the reverse complement.
GGATTCTCGAGCTCGACCGCGGCCACGGTATTCCCTACGAGGGCAATTACTCCGGCTGGCTGGAGTCCAAGGCCAACCGTCTGGCCCAGGAAGCCAAGGCCGAGGCGTCGCACGCCAAGGCGATGAAGGCCGAACTGGAATGGGTACGCCAGGGTGCCAAGGCGCGTCAGTCCAAGTCCAAGGCGCGCCTGCAGCGTTTCGAGGAAATGCAGTCGCAGGAATTCCAGAAACGCAGCGAGACCAACGAGATCTACATCCCGGCTGGTCCGCGACTGGGCGACAAGGTCATCGACTTCGTCAATGTCTCGAAGTCCTTCGGCGACCGTGTGCTGATCGATGGCCTGTCCTTCAGCATCCCCAAAGGCGCCATCGTCGGCGTGATCGGCGGTAACGGTGCGGGTAAGTCGACCCTGCTGCGCATGATCACCGGCAAGGAGCAACCGGACGCCGGCAGCATCGAAATCGGTGAAACCGTGCAGATCGCCAGCGTCGAGCAGAGCCGCGAGGCGCTTGAAGGCAACAAGACCGTGTGGGAGCAGATTTCCGACGGTTTCGACATGATCAAGGTCGGCAACTATGAAGTGCCGTCGCGCGGTTATGTCGGTCGCTTCAACTTCAAGGGCGCCGACCAGCAGAAGTTCGTCAAGGACCTCTCCGGTGGTGAGCGCGGTCGTCTGCACATGGCGCTGACCCTGAAGCAGGGCGGCAACGTGCTGCTGCTCGACGAACCGTCCAACGACCTCGACGTGGAAACCCTGCGTGCGCTGGAAGAGGCGCTGCTGGACTTCCCGGGCGCCGCGGTAGTGATTTCCCACGATCGCTGGTTCCTTGACCGTATTGCCACGCACATCCTCTCCTACGAGGACGACGGCAAGGTCAACTTCTTCGAAGGCAACTACACCGAGTTCGAAGCCGATCGCAAGAAACGTCTGGGCGATGCCGCCGCGCAGCCGCACCGTGTGCGTTACAAGAAGCTGGCGCAGTAAGTTCGCCAGATGAAAAAAACGGAGCCTTCGGGCTCCGTTTTTCGTTGTGCTGGCGCGCGGCTGGTTCAGAGCCTGGCCAGCAGGCTCTCCAGCGCTTTGGCCTGGTCCTCGGCCAGATCGATGATGTGAAAGCCCGCCCAGCAATGCTGGCCGTCGGCGCCGGGGCGGCTCCACAGGCAATCGGCGCCCAGATGTACTTCCTGTACCGCATCGCCACCTGTGGTGCACACCAGGCGGCATTCCAGCACCGCATCGGCGGTGTGGGGGGTGTCGCTGAACAGCATGAAGCCATCGGCAGACAGGTCGACGATGCGGCCCAGGCGCTGCCCGCTGTTCAGGTCGAAGACCTCCAGCTGCATCTCGGTGCCATGGCGGCTGTGTTGACGACGCTCTTCCATGGAAATTCCTCAGCGGGGTTCGGCCGTGCGCCCAGTGAAGCGCTGCAGCACACGGTAGATGGCAGTCAGCGCGCGATCGACCAGTGGCGTCGCGCGTTCGGGGGTCACGATACGGGCCAGGCCCTTTTCCATCTCACTGGCCAGCAGGGTTAGCGGCTTGATCGCCACGCGCTGGCCACTGTGGTCGACGAACATGTAGTTGTGCGTGGTCGGGCTGAACCAGGAAAGCTTGAGTACGCGGCTCTTGCTGCCCTCGACGAACTCGAACCAGGTGCCGAACTCGACGTTGGCCAGCTCCTTGGCCAGGGCTTGTGCGCGCGCCGAGAGCTTGCTGCGCGAAGGTGCCTGGCGAGCCAGGTCGGCATCCTCGCCGAGCATGGCGCCCAACGGACTTTCTGGCAGGGTGGGTTTGAGCTGGGCGGCCAACTGCGGTTGTTTGGCTTGCACCGCATGCTGGCAGGCCACCAGGTCCTGCAGCAGGCGACGGATGCCGTCTTCGTGATAGCCGCCGAGCAATTCCAGGCCCTTGCGCAGATCGCTCAGCATCGGCACACGCTGCTCCTGCAATTGCAGCGCCTCGGTCTCGTTCAGCGGGGTGCCGCTCCAGGCCAGCTGCTCGGCCACTTCGCAGGAGCGCTTCCACTCCATGCTCTGCTCGCCATGGCGCAGCAGGACGAAAACCAGCACATCGGCCCAGGTCAGCTCGAGGAAATTGCGGATGATTGTCGGTAGGTTGCGCTGCCCGACGCATCGCTGAACCACCTCAAGTGCCTGCTCGCGAGCTCCCAGTAGGCGATCACGGCCCTTGGCTGCCTCGACTGCGCGGCGTTCGCGCAGCTCGACCTTGTGGCGCAGGGTTTCGACGTATTCGTTGAATTCCTCGATCAGGCTGTCGAACAGCCCCAGGTCACCGCTGAAACCGTGAATCACCCGTTCGACCACCCACTGCATCTTGGCCAGCAGGCCGCGTTCGTCGCCTTCGTTGCCATACAGCACGCCGGCTTGGGCCATGGTGTTGAGCAGGCGCCGCGCTGGATGGTGGTGCTGGGTGAACAGCGCCTTGTCCTGCAGCGCGATTTTCAGATAGGGCGTATGCAGGTGCGACAGCGCTGTCTTGCAGGCGTCCGGCAGGTTCTCGTCATCGAGGATGAAGTCGAACAGCATGCCAACCAGGTCGATCACGTCGGCTTCCTGATCGGACACCTTGCTATCGCCGGGCAGGCTGCTGTGCGATTCCAGCTGCTGCTGCAGGTTGGCCTTGAGGCCTTCAACGGCCTGTGGTTGATGCAGGCGCTGGGCCAGTTCGTGGGCTGACTGCTGTTGCATGCGGTTGAGCGCAGCGAGCAACTCGCTGGCGCTGTAGGTGCGGCTGGCCTCGCGCGGAGAGAAGCTGATGATACTCCGTGTGCCCCCCAGTAGTGGGGCGTCAGGGTGGCTCTGGCGGTGCTCGCCAAGCAGGCTGGACAAGCCGCTGAACAACGCGCCCGGCTCACTGGGCGGCGGTGCGCTGAGGTCCAGGTCGAGCAGTGCCGGCTCTACGGGCGCAGGGTTTTTACCCGGTCTGCCCGGTGTTTGCTGTTGGGGCGTCGGGGCTTCTTTCGTTGGGGTGTCGGGGCGGCTGACGCTTTGAGTGATCTGTGCGCTGTACTTGAGGTTGGGCAGCACGCCGGCATCGATCAGGCGCTGGTTGAGCGCGCCATAGAGTGAATCGAGGCTTTGCATCACATGGCGATCGAAGAGCATGTAGAGGATGGTCTTGATCTGCAGCGGGAAGGGGCAGGGCGCCAGCGCATCGCGAAACGCCTGGGCAATGGCCTGTGGGCCGAAGGGGTTGCTGTCCTCGCCGAGCTTCTGACCGTTGTTGAGCAGCGCCAGGCGCTGCTCCAGGGCAAATAGTGGCTGGGTACAGCGTGCCTTGACCCGGCTGACCATATTGGTGACCTGCAGGGTTTCTTCGTAATCCTCGTTCTGCACCAGGGCCAATTGCTCGGGGTCGAGTGTGGCCGGTGCCTGGTCCTGCAACTTGCCGTCGAGAAAATCGGAAAAATTGTTGGCGATGGTCTGGTGGTAGCTGCGCTCGATCTGCGGGCGCTGGCGGCGTATCTCGCGCATGTTGTCGAAGAACAGCGTCTGCACCTTGTTGTTCTCGGCCTTTTCGGCGCATTCGAACAGGGTGTCATCGACTTGGCCGAATACACCACTCAGATGCTCCGCCAGGCGATTCATCACCAGCTTGCGGCAGGCTTGTACCAGATCGCTGAAGCGCGGCTGTATACCGCGGCTGGCGAGGCTGACCACCTTGGGATGAATGGGGGGCTTGTCCTGGTTGCTCATGGACTGTCCTGGCTGGCGTCTTCGGCTGGCGCGTCCTGCGTCGTGCCACAGTTCGATGAAACATATAGTAGTCCATGGCTTGCCTGCAAAGCATTGTCGTAAAAGCAGTTTGCAGGGGTTGACAGGGAAATTTTGCTACGTAAAATGGCGCGCCTCTGAAGCGGTAAAGCGAAAGCCAAAGCGCAGAAGAGCTGGAAGACCGAAGTTCCGCGATAGCTCAGTCGGTAGAGCAAATGACTGTTAATCATTGGGTCCCTGGTTCGAGTCCAGGTCGCGGAGCCAACTTCCTATCGGGGTATAGCGCAGTCCGGTAGCGCGCTTGCTTTGGGAGCAAGATGTCGGGAGTTCGAATCCCCCTACCCCGACCATTTTTGGGTCGTTAGCTCAGTTGGTAGAGCAGTTGGCTTTTAACCAATTGGTCGTAGGTTCGAATCCTACACGACCCACCATACAACGACGAAGCCCGCCAAGTGCGGGCTTCGTCGTTTCTGCGTTTCAGATTTCCACCTGAGTACCCAGTTCGATCACGCGGTTGAGCGGCAGGTTGAAAAAGCGCAGGCTGCTGTTGGCGTTCTTCAGCATGAAGGAGAAGATCATCTCGCGCCAACGGGCCATGCCAATGCGGCTGGTCGAAACCACCGATTCCCGGCTGATGAAGTAGGTGGTGTGCATCGGTTCGAAACTCAGCCCGGGAACCTGGCATTGGCTGAGCGCCAATGGCACGTCAGGACGTTCGCTGAAGCCGAAGTGCAGCAGAACGCGGTAGAAGCCTTCGCCATGCTCCTGAATTTGTACGCGCTTGCTGGCGGCAACGCGCGGGCTGTCCTCGCTGATCACCGTCAGCAACACCACATGCTCATGCAGCACCTGGTTGTGCAGCAGGTTGTGCAACAGCGCATGCGGCACGCTGTCTGTGCGTGCGGTCAGAAACACCGCAGTGCCTTTGACGCGATGTGGGGGTTGGCGGGCGATGCTTTCGTTGAACACCTCGAGTGGCAGGGCATTCTCGCCCAGGCGCTCGAAGACGATCTCCTTGCCGCGCTTCCAGGTGGTCATCAATACGAACAGGACGATCCCGGCGACCAGCGGGAAAGCGCCGCCGGCCAGGACTTTGGGCAGGTTGGCGATGAAGAACAGGCTGTCGACCAGCAGGAATCCACCGAGTATCGGCAGGGAAAGCCACTTGGGCAGGTTCCACAACAGCAGCATCACGGCAGCGGCCAGCAGCGTGGTGATCAGCATGGTGCCGGTCACCGCCACGCCATAGGCCGAGGCGAGGGCACTGGATGAGCCGAAACCGAGCACCAGCAGCACGACGCCGATCATCAGCATCCAGTTCACGGTGCCAATGTAGATCTGCCCCTGTTCGGTATCCGAGGTGTGTTGGATGAACATGCGCGGGATATAGCCCAGCTGGATGGCCTGGTGGGTCAGCGAGAACGCGCCGGAGATCACCGCCTGGGAGGCGATCACCGTGGCCAGGGTGGACAGTGCCACCATCGGTAGCAGCGCCCAGCTCGGTGTCAGCAGGAAGAACGGATTGTGTGCGGCGGCCGGGTTGGCGAGGATCAGCGCGCCCTGCCCCAGATAGTTGAGCAACAGACCCGGCAGTACCAGGAAAAACCAGGCGCGGGCGATGGGCTTTCGACCGAAGTGGCCCATGTCGGCATACAGCGCCTCGGCGCCGGTCAGTGCCAGCACCACGGCGCCAAGGATGGCCAGGCCGATGCCGGGGTGGACGATGAAGAAGTGAATGCACCAGTAAGGGTTCAGCGCCTTGAGCACTTCCGGGTACTGGCTGATGCCATGGACGCCCAGCACTGCAAGCACGCTGAACCAGAGCAGCATGACTGGCCCGAAAAGAATGCCAAGGCGCGCTGTACCGTGTTTCTGGATCAGGAACAGGCTGACCAGGATCACCAGCGCCAATGGCACGACCCAGCGCTCGATGCCGTCGAAGGCGACCTGCAGACCTTCGACCGCCGACAGCACCGAGATTGCCGGGGTGATCATGCTGTCGCCGAAGAACAGCGCGGCCCCGAATAAGCCAATCAACAGCAATACCTTGCGCAGGCGTGGGTAGTTGCGTGCAGCGCGTTGAGCCAGCGAGGTCAGGGCCATGACACCGCCTTCGCCGTCGTTGTCCGCGCGCAGAATGAACAGTACGTACTTGACCGATACTACCCAGATCAATGACCAGATGATCAGCGAGAGAATGCCCAGTACGCCCTCGTGATTGGGTGCTACGCCGTAATTGAACACTTCCTTCAGGGTGTACAGCGGGCTGGTGCCGATGTCGCCGTAGACCACGCCGGTAGCGGCGATCAGCAGTGCAATGGCCGAGGGTTTGGCGGCAGGCGTATTGCTTGGGTGCATCTGCGATGCTCCGTTGCAGGCGGATTCTGGAATGGGGATGTCAGGTAGTTGCCGAACCTGTGGCGCGGCTGAAGGCGGGGCGTTGCCGGGTCATTGCGTATTCATGCGCGATGCCTCGAATGGGCAGATGTTGGCGAGCAGGACGCTCGCCAACGACTGGGGCGTCCGTGCCCCAGTATAGACAGCTTCAGTGCAGCTTGAGGCGTGGCTCGGTACTGCGTCCGATGCGGTCGCTGAGCATCAGCAGCAGGGTACGTGGGACGCCATACAGAGCCATCTGGTGCATGCGGTAGAGCGACACGTAGAACACTCGCGCCAGCCAGCCTTCGAGCATGACGCTGCCGGTCAGGTTGCCCATCAGGTTGCCGACTGCAGAGAAACTCGACAGCGAGATCAGCGAGCCGTAGTCGCGATAGCGGTATTCCGGCAGTGGCTGGGCGCTGATCTTCAAACGTAGCGACTTGGCTAACAACGATGCCTGCTGGTGTGCGGCCTGGGCGCGGGGCGGCACGTTGCGGCCCTCCGTGCCCGGCTGCGGGCAGGCTGCGCAGTCGCCAAAGGCGAACACGTCGTCATCGAGCGTCGTTTGCAGAGTCGGACGCACCTGCAACTGATTGATACGGTTGCTCTCCAGGCCGTCGAGCTCCTTGAGAAAACCGGGGGCGCGAATGCCGGCCGCCCAGACTTTCAGGCTGGCCGGGATGAAGTTGCCGTCGGCGGTTTTCAGGCCATCGGCAGTCACTTCACTGACGGCGGCGCCGGTCAGTACGGTGACGCCGAGCTTCTCCAGGGTCTGGTGCACCGGGCGGGCGATGCGCTCGGGCAGGGCTGGCAGTACACGCGGCCCGGCTTCGATCAGGGTGATGCGCATGTCTTCGGGGCGAATGCGATTGAGGCCATAGGCAGCCAGCTGTTTGGCGGCATGGTGCAGTTCTGCAGCCAGCTCGACACCAGTGGCACCGGCACCCACGATGGCGATATCGATCTTCGAGCCGTCTTCGCTCTCGCTGGCATGCGCGCGCAGGTAGTGGCTGAGCATGCGCCGGTGGAAGCGTTCGGCCTGCGCGCGGGTGTCGAGGAAGATGCAGTGTTCGGCAGCACCGGCGGTGCCGAAATCGTTGGTGGTGCTGCCGACGGCGATCACCAGGCTGTCATAGCTGATGCGGCGCTCAGGCATCAGCACCTGGCCGTCATCATCCAGCGTGGGTGCTAGAGTGATGCTCTTGCTTGCACGATCGAGGCCGGACATGCGCCCGAGCTGGAACTCGAAATGGTTCCACTTGGCCTGGGCCACATAGTTCAGTTCGTCTTCCGAGGAATTCAGCGAGCCGGCGGCCACTTCGTGCAGCAGGGGCTTCCAGATGTGGGTGAGGTTGGCGTCGACCAGAATGATCCGGGCAGCGCCACTTTTGCCCAGTTTTCTACCAAGGCGGGTGGCCAGCTCCAAACCGCCGGCGCCGCCGCCGACAATCACGATGCGATGGGACATGGATATTGCTCACAAGGCTTTGAAAAATGCGGTGTGAGTGCGAAAGGGCGAGCGCAAGGCAGCTCATAGCACCAGTCGACTCAGAAGGCGGCTCAGCAGGCCCAGACCAATGGTCACGACCAGGACCACCGCCAGCAGCCGCCAAACGCGAAACGGTTGACGTTCGACCTGATGCTGCGGTGCGCTCAGGTATTGGTCGACTTTCTGCTGGTCTTCGGGGCTCAGGCGACTGGTCATGGGTGGGCCTCTGCTTGAATGCAACTATTCTAGGCGTGCCCGCCAGCCTTGGCGAGCGTCGTTGTCCTGCGGGTCAGATATCGTTTCGAGGGTTTCCACGTTTACCGCGTCTTCCAGGCGGATGATGCCGCCCTCGATCACGCGAGCGGTGATACCGCCATGGCCACGCATGGCCTGGAAGGTGCCGCGCCCTAGACGCTCTTCCAGGCGGGCGCAGGGTTGGCACCAGCCGGTGGTCTCCAGCAGTGCCTGGCCGATGCGAAAACGCCGACCCTTCAGGCTGAACAGATTGATGCCGGCAACCGCGATATTGCGGCGCAGCTCGCTGGGTAGCATGGGCGTATCGCGGCCGAGCAGGGCGGCAACCACGGCCAGGTGCTCCCATTGGATCAGCGTGACCTGGCGTGCATTGCGTGGCCCGGGTCGGCTGTGATCACCCGTCAGGCCGGCGTCGCGTCGGGCTTCCACGGCCTCAACTTCGAGCATCGCCTCGCGCGCCTTGGGGCGAACCCCTATCCAGCGTACCTGGCCGACCTGCGGCACCTCGGCGAGCAATTCCTGCAAGGGGCTCATAGGCCGATTCCGATGTCGAACAGCAGACTGCGCCCGAGGTTGTGCCGCAGAAAATCCGGCGCGTCCGGGTGAGCGAACAGCACGCGGGCGAAGCGCGGGCCAACCAGCGACAGCGAGCGCCAGCCCTGGCGCAGATATTCGGTGGGCGGCGGGAAGTGGCTGTTGCAGTCGAGCACAGCGCGCTTGAGGCTGACGAAGGCGACCAGATCGAGTTCGCCGAGGTCGATGCCACGCTCGCGATAGTTATGCGCCTTCTTGCGCAAGGTCGGCGCCAGCCTCGTCTGCATCTCGCTGGCTGGAATACGTTTGGGGCGCGCTTCGCGCCTGACCAGTTGGCTGAGGGAAAAGGCGCTGCGGCGACGCTCCAGCTCGGCGCGCCATTCGTCATTGAGGCGCCGACCTTCATCGAGCACGAAGAACACTTCGAAATTGGCATCGCGAAACAGGACGTCCGGTGGCTCCTGGCCACTGGGTGTAAAGTCGTCGCTGTGATGGCGTACATTCAAGGCCTGCAGCAGGCGCTGACAAACCCAGCGCTCACGCTCCCATTTCTTCGCGTTGGAGAGGAAGGCATTGGCCTGTTCGGCCTGGTGCGTGAGTAAGCGCAGGTAATCGGAATCGTCCATGACCAAAGCTTAGCCGTAGCGCTTACCCGCATGCCAGTGCTGCAACTCCAGTCGTTCCAGTGAGCGTGGAAATCCAGCAGGGTTTCGTTGGCTGTTGTCGATCAATGGCAGGGCAGCTGCTCTGCCGGCAAAATCAAATCTGAGTACCGGTGTAGACTGCCGGGCATGGCGATGAATGAAGGAGAGGGTGTGCGCGCATGATCGCTTCCAACCTGCTGGCGTTCTCCACCTTGTTGGTCGGCTGGCTGGTCTACGGGCTGACGCTGCTCTGGGCGGTGGCGCGGGCGCCCTGGGTCGAGCTGTTCAGTGATCTGCGCCGCCAGCATCTGCTGTTCGGCACCATGCTCGCGCTGTTCCTGCTGTGGCTGGTGCGTCGCGATTTCGACTCCGGGCTTTCCTATCACTTCATCGGTATGACTGCCGTGACCCTGCTACTCGACTGGCCACTTGCCGTGCTGGCGGGCCTGGCGGCGCAGCTTGGCCTGCTGGCTATCGGTCGTATGGATCTGGCCTCACTCGGCATCAACGGCGTGTTGCTGGTGCTGACCCCCATCCTGATCACCGAGTTGTGCGCGCTACGTGTGGAGCGCGCGCAGCCGCGCAACCTGTTCGTCTACATCTTCTTCTGCGGGTTCTTCCCGGCGGCATTGGCGACCCTGATGACCTTGCTCGGTGGTCTCGCCCTGTTGTGGATGGATGGGCTGTTCCCCATGCCGCCCTGGCTGGACGACTTTGCCGGCTACTTGTGGCTGGTGGCGTTCCCCGAAGCCTTCATCAACGGCACCATCGTCACCGCGTTGGTGGTGTTCTACCCGGACTGGTTGGAAACCTTCAACCGCAGCCGCTACCTGCAGGCGCCCTGGAAGGAGAGCGATCGCGGCGAGTGAATGGCGCCGTATTGGCCGATTGAATGCCGCCTAGAGGATTGATCCCCGTCAATATCCGAAACGGGCCTGCCGCCATGCTGTGAGAAACGCCTCCGAGGGACTCGATATGAGTGTTCACAGCTGGGCAAGAAACGCTGTTCAGGACGATTTGCATGACGCCGAAGTGCAGGGTCATGAGCCTATCGTGGCATTGCGTGCGCTGCTGTCGGAGGTCGTACAGCGGAGCAGAGCGCTGCGTGATCCCGAGGAGCTGGCGCACGAACTACAGTTTCTCGCCGACAACCTCGACGATGATCGCGACTACGCCTTCATGCGCCCCTGAGCCCCGTAGGGTGCGCCGTGCGCACCGCCCGCGCGCAGGATGCTGATGGCTTCCGTAGCTTATCCAGGCGCTACCGTAGGAGCGGCTTTAGCCGCGATTGCTCGTCAATGTGGCCGCGTCGGCAGATCGCCGCTGAACATCTCGTCTTCCAGATCATTGCCGGGAATCGCATGTTCCTCAGCGGCCCAGGCGCCCAGATCGATCAGCTTGCAACGCTCGCAGCAGAATGGACGATAGATGCTCTCGGTTTTCCACTCGACGGGCGCACCGCAGGTGGGGCATTGAACGGTCGTGGTCATGGTTGGCCTCCGCGCAGGGTCAGATAGAAGTTGTGCAGGCGCTCGACCTCCGCGTCCAGCCAAACCCTGTCTCGATCATTGACCAGTACGTCGTGGGCATGGCGCAGACGCTCTTCGCGGCTGGCCTGAGCCTGCATGATGGCGCGAACCTGTTCTTCCGAACTCTGGTCGCGTGCGATGGTGCGCTGCACCTGCAACTCGGCCGGCGTGTCGACGACCAATATACGTTGGGTCATCTGCCGTTGACCGGACTCGACCAGCAGTGGCGACACCAGAATCGCATAGGGCGATTCTGCGTGCGCCAACACCTGCACGATCTCCTGGCCGATCAGTGGGTGCAGCAGGCTTTCCAGCCAGCGGCGTTGCTCGGGGGCGGCAAATATCAGCTTACGCAGCGCGGCGCGGTCCAGCTCGCCGTTCGCTTGCAGTACACCTGCACCGAAGTGCTCGACAATCTTGGCCAGCGCTGGCCGGCCTGGCTCCACCACCCAGCGCGCTGCATGATCGGCGTCCACCACGTGTACGCCACGTTCAATAAAGCCTTGCGCCACTGCGCTCTTGCCGCTGCCAATGCCGCCAGTCAGGCCGAGTATCCAGGGTTTCATGACGCCAATGCAGCCTCGTTATTGCTCAAGGCCGCGATTGTAGGGGGGATTGCTGGATGATGCGACCCGCGTGTGCCGCGATCCGTCATCCCCGCGAAGGCGGGGACCCAGCTCGTGGAGTCAGGATAACTCCTGGACTCCCGCCTTCGCGGGAGTGACGAGTGTCGCTGGGTTAGCTCAAAACCCAGCGAACTTCAGATAACTGCCGGTAATCACATCGCCCCACAGCAGGGCGATCCACCCGGCAATCGCCAGATAAGGGCCGAAGGGAATCGGCGTGCCGGAGTCGCTGCCACGCATACGCAGCAGAATCACACCTAGCACCGCCCCGACCAGCGACGACAGCAGAATGGTCAACGGCAGAACCTGCCAGCCACCCCAGGCCCCGAGCATCGCCAGCAGCTTGAAGTCACCGTAACCCATGCCTTCCTTGCCGGTGATCAGCTTGAACAGCCAATACACCGACCATAGGCTCAGGTAACCGGCAATCGCTCCCCACAGAGCATCTTCCAGACTGGTGAACAACCCGAAGTGATTGACGATCAAGCCCAGCCAGAGCAACGGCAGCACCAGCACATCCGGCAGGATCTGGTGGTCGGCATCGATCAAGCTCATCGCCAGCAGCCCCCAAGCCAGCACCAGCATCGCCCCGGCTTGCCAGGTAAAACCGAAATGCCAGGCGACGTAAGCGGAAAGCAGCCCGCAGGCCAGTTCGACGATGGGGTAACGTTTGCTGATCGGGGTTTTGCAGTTCGAGCACTTGCCGCGCAGGAACAGATAGCTGATGACCGGGATGTTCTCCCAAGGACGAATCTCATGGCCGCACTGCGTGCAGCAGGAGTTGGGCAGGATAAGGTTGAAGGTCTGAGCGGTTGGTGCCGGCGGCAACTCCAGCACCTCGCGCGCTTGGCCCTGCCAGTCGCGCTGCAGCATCACGGGTAGGCGGTAAATCACTACATTGAGGAAGCTGCCGACCAACAGACCCAGCAGCAGAGCACACAAAACAATGGCCAGCACATGGCTGGCCAGAAAGTCGACTACGAGCATTTAAACGACGGCACCCAACTGGAAGATAGGCAGGTACATGGCGATGATCAGGCCGCCGACCAAAACGCCCAGCACGGACATGATAATGGGCTCCATCAGGCTGGTAAGGCCATCGACCATATTGTCCACTTCTGCCTCATAAAAGCTGGCCACCTTGTCGAGCATCTCATCCAGCGAACCCGATTCTTCGCCAATGGCGGTCATCTGCACAGCCATGGAGGGGAAGGTGCCGGTGGTGCGCATGGAGAAGTTAAGCTGCATGCCGGTAGATACATCGGCCTTGATCTTGTTGGTGGCGTTTTTGAAGACCACATTACCGGTAGCTCCGGATACCGAATCGAGCGCATCTACCAGTGGTACGCCAGCAGCGAAGGTAGTGGACAGGGTGCGAGCGAAGCGGGCGACTGCGGATTTATAAAGGATGTCACCAACAATAGGGAGCTTTAGGACGCCACGGTCGACGGAGTCACGAAGCTTTTGTGAGCGTTTCAAGGCTGCTTTTAAGGCAAAGGCCGCAGCAAATATCGCGATTAGAAAAATGAACCACCACTCTTGCATAACTTGGGAAATGCCTATCACCATTCGAGTGAAGGCTGGAAGTTCGGCGCCAAAATTCGCAAACACTTCTTCGAACTGCGGTACCACCTTGATCAGCAAGATAGCCGAAACGATGATGGCAACCACTACAACAGCGATAGGGTAGTTCATCGCCTTCTTGATCTTGGCTTTCAGCGCTTCGGTCTTTTCCTTGTAAGTGGCGATACGGTCCAGCAGGTTTTCCAGGGCGCCCGCCTGTTCACCGGACTCCACCAGGTTGCAGTACAGCTCATCAAAGTACTGCGGCTTTTTGCGCAGTGAGGCCGCAAAGCTGTTACCAGCGGCCACTTCTTGTTTCACTTCATCCACTAGCTTACGCATATTTGGGTTGTCGAAGCCTTCGGAAATGATATCGAAGGACTGCAACAACGGTACCCCGGCTTTCATCATGGTCGCCATCTGCCGAGTGAACAGGGCGATATCCATGGGCTTGATCTTTTTCCCCGACCCCCCGAGAGAAAAGCCTGACTTCTTGCGTACCTTGGTCGGGTTTATGCCCTGCTTGCGCAGGTGCGCCTTGACCAAGGATGGGTTCTGCCCGTTGAGCTCCCCCTTGACCACGGCGCCACTTTTGTTCTTACCTTCCCAGGTGAATACACTGGTTTTTAGAGCTTTTTCCGCCATGGTTAATCCTTGGTTACGCGGTTGACTTCCTCAAGGCTGGTGACCCCTTGCATGGCCTTAAGCAAAGCGGAGGTGCGTAAGTCATTAAAGCCGTCTTTACGCATCTGCGTGGCAATATCGATGGAGTTGCCTTCCTCCATGATAATCCGCTGCAGGTTGGGCGTGTTTTTAACCACTTCATAAATACCGACGCGGCCTTTGTAACCGCCTTTGCAATTTTCACAGCCTGCCGGGCCATAAATCTTGAAAGTCCCGATCTTGTCCTCGGGGAAGCCTTCGGCCAGCAGGGTTTCGCGCGGTACGTTCACTTCCTTCTTGCAGCTGTTGCATAGCTTGCGCGCCAGGCGCTGGGCGATGATCAGGTTGACCGAGGTGGCGATGTTGAAGGATGGCACGCCCATATTGCGCAGGCGGGTCAGGGTTTCCGCGGCGCTGTTGGTGTGCAGTGTGGACATCACCATATGCCCGGTTTGCGCGGCCTTGACGGCAATGGAGGCGGTGTCCAGGTCGCGGATCTCCCCCACCATGATGATGTCCGGGTCCTGGCGCAGAAAGGCGCGTAGCGCCTGGGTAAAGTCCATGCCCTGCTTGGGATTGACGTTTACTTGGTTGATACCCTCGAGGTTAATCTCCACCGGATCTTCTGCGGTGGAAATATTCACATCAGGCGTATTGAGAATATTCAGGCCAGTGTAGAGCGATACGGTTTTCCCCGAACCGGTGGGGCCGGTGACCAGAATCATGCCTTGAGGTTGCTTGAGGGCAGCCATATACAGCTCTTTCTGTTCCTCCTCGTAACCCAGCACATCGATCCCCATCTGCGCGCTGGTGGGGTCGAGAATCCGCATCACGATCTTCTCGCCCCAGAGTGTGGGCAGGGTATTGACGCGAAAGTCGATGGCTTTGCTCTTGGATATTTTCATCTTGATCCGGCCGTCCTGCGGCTTGCGCCGCTCGGAAATATCCAGGGCGGCCATGACCTTCAGGCGGGCGGAAATTCGTGGTGCCAGCTGGATGGGCGGGCGAGCGACCTCATGGAGGATGCCGTCGGTGCGGAAGCGGACTCGGTAGGCTTTTTCGTAAGGTTCGAAGTGCAGGTCCGATGAGCCGCCCTTGATGGCATCCAGCAGCATTTTGTTGACGAAGCGAACCACAGGTGCATCGTCGGCATCGGCGCCACCTTCACCCACGGGTTTGTCATCGTTAACCGCCTCGACGTCCAGACCGTCGAGGTCGACATCGGCCAGATCTTCCATACCACTGTTGGCTGAGTCGAAGAATTTGTCTATGGCATCGCCGAGTTTGTCGTCCTCGACCAGAATCGCTTCGGTGTTCAGGCCGGTGCTGAACTGTACGTCGGTGACGGCCTGGTGGTTGGAGGGGTCGGAGAGGCCGACGAACAGCTTATTGCCACGGCGCCAAAGTGGCAGCACGCGGTGCTGACGTACCAGCTTCTCGCTGATCAAATCGCGTGGCTGGCTTTCCTTGTCGAGGGTGTTGAGGTCGAGAAAGGAAACGCCGAACTGCTCCGAGGCCAGTTCGGCCAGAGCTCGGCTCTTTACCAGTTTGTTCTGCACTAGGTAAGTGACCAGCGATAGCTTGTTGCGCTGGGCCTGCTGTTGCGCCTGTTGTGCGGCTTTTTCATCCAGCAGTTCTGCCAGCACCATCTGCTTGGCCAAACCGGACAGGGATACGCTTTCGTTCATTAGAGACTCCACAAACTATGCCTGCCTTATAACCTAGTCGCCAATAGGCTGCCAAACGAGGTTGTCCGAGGTGACGAAAATTGGCAGTTAGTGCTTGGTTGCGGTTGTGGGTGGGGTGGGAAAAGATCTGTGTGTCTCAGATTGTGCTGGCTTGAGAGGTTGGCATGCAGGCTGCATAGTCATGTCTAGGTCGCTGGACCTATCTATTTCTAGGAGAGAATGCATGAAAGCTCAAATGCAAAAAGGTTTTACCCTGATCGAACTGATGATCGTGGTTGCGATCATCGGTATTCTGGCCGCCATCGCTCTGCCGGCTTATCAGGACTATACGGCTCGTGCGCGAGTTTCTGAAGTTATCCTTGCTGCATCCTCTTGCCGTACGACCATCACCGAGGCCTCTCAGACTGGTCTGCGCACTGCCCCCTCTGGCAATGACTTTGGATGCGGTGAAACCGCAACTGCACCTTCTGGTGGTATCAGCCAGTATGTGAATTCCATTACTACTACTTCTGCTGGTGTGATCACTGTGGTTGCTCAAAATATCTCGCAACTGGGTACTGGTGTTAACCTTGAGTTGGTTCCGTACACTGATGCAGATGCTCAAACAGCGGCTACAGCAGCTGACTTTACCCAAGGTACAGAGCAAGCTGTTGTCGCTTGGGTATGTCAGCCGGCAGCTAGTAACGGGATTGATGTTAAATATCTGCCGGCCAGCTGCCGTGGCTAATAAGTGTACTTAGGTACCTTTGCGCCCCCAGGCTGTCTATACGGCTGAACGTATCGACGCCCCGCCATTGTGCGGGGCGTTGTGCTGTTGTGGGACTCGCCTGTATCCATTGCGGCCTGCAATATTTTTTGTGCACACCGCGACCCAAGGCGAAAGCGGTTGAGTCGGCAGTCTGCCCCTAAAAGCTTCTCCCCCCCCCCCGAGGGGCTCCTACGGAGGGAACAATGATTGAGTACAGTGGGTTAAGCGTGCAGCTAATGAAGCTTATTACCTTGATGGTTTTTGAGTGGCCTGGAATTTTGGATTAATTGGGTTAGAGCCATTGAATCCGTTTTTCCCAAGGCTTTTTTGTTCGTCTAGTGTGTCTATGCCGCTACGTCTAAAAGCATTTCTTCTGCATCTGGGTCTGTCCGGCATTATTGCTCTGCTGGCAATGTGGGTGGTGTTCAAGCTCTGGTATCCAGCTCCGCTGCATACTGCGGTGGGCGTGACTCATATTTTCTTATTGCTGTTATTGGTCGATGTGATTCTCGGGCCGCTGTTGACCCTGCTGGTGTACAAGGAAGGTAAAAAAACACTGGTGTTCGATCTGAGCGTGATCGCCGCGTTGCAGTTGTCGGCTCTTGGCTACGGGTTGTGGGCGGTTGCTGAAGGGCGGCCAGCCTGGCTGGTGTTCAATACTGATCGTTTCGATCTGGTGCGGGTGTTGGATGTCGACACGCGTAAGCTGGATCAGGCAGCCCCCGAGTTCCGTCAGCCTTCCTGGCTTGGCCCGCGCTGGGTGGCCGCAGCGCCACCAAGTGATAGTGCCGCGCACAATGAGCTGATATTCGAGTCCGTGCAGGGGGGTAGTGACTTGCCGCAGCGTCCTGACCTTTATCGGCCGATAGCCGATAGTGTCGAGCGGATAACGGAGCGGTCGTCCCCTTTATCTGAATTGCAGAAGTTCAACTCGGCGGACGAGGTGCAGTCAGCTATCAGTCAATGGCCTGAAGCCGACGCATGGCTGCCCTTGATGGCGGGTACACCGATGGTGGTGTTGTTGCGTAAGGAGACTGCCGAGGTCGTTGCGGTGGTGGACTTGCGACCGTGGCTGTAGCCGCGGCCGTCACTCTGGAATAGGAAACTACTGGAGCGGGTTGGTCTGCCGATGTGGTTTGGCAAGTTTGCCAGGCAAGTAGAATACCTCTCGGGTTTTGTCTGTCGGACCCTGCTGAAAACTGGGAGGAAGCGAGCTCTTGGTGGTGGGCGTCGCTTTCACAAGTAGCGCTCGATCTCAAATGACGACTATATGAGTGTGGGCGAAGTTGAATGTTCGCACCGACAACCTCGGTTTATCCATTGTGGCCTTGGTTTTCACGCAAGTATTGCGGCACTCCGAGCTCGTCCGAACTTATGCTGTTTGCAGTCTGTCGGTCACAACGCCAACCGCATCGACAAGTCCACCGCCTTCACATCCTTGGTCAGCGTCCCTAGTGAGATGTAGTCCACGCCCGTCTCTGCAATCACGCGCAACGTGCTGTCGTTGATACCGCCTGAGGCTTCGAGTTTGGCGCGGCCGGCGGTGAGTCTTACGGCTTCGCGCATGTCTTCCAGTGACAGTTCGTCGAGCATGACGATATCGGCGCCGGCTTCCAGGGCTTCACGCAGTTCTTCCAGGCTTTCCACTTCCACTTCAACCGGTTTGCCCGGGGCGATCTGATGGGCTGCGGAAATTGCCTGGGCGATGCCGCCGCAGGCGGCGATGTGGTTTTCCTTTATAAGGAAGGCATCGTACAAACCGATACGGTGGTTGTGGCAGCCGCCGCAGGTTACGGCGTACTTCTGCGCCAGGCGCAGACCGGGCAGGGTCTTGCGGGTATCCAGCAGTTTTACCTGGGTGCCTTCAACCAGGTCGGCATAGTGGCGGCAGCGGGTGGCGACGGCAGACAGAGTCTGCAGAAAGTTCAGTGCGCTGCGCTCGCCGCTGAGCAGGGCGCGAGCCGGGCCTTCTAAGCGGAACAGGGTCTGGTCGGCGCTGACCTTGTCGCCATCCTTTACCTGCCAATGCACCGCGACACGCGGGTCGAGTTGGCGAAATACCGCATCGACCCATGCCGTGCCGCAGATAACCGCCGCCTCGCGGGTGATGATCCGGGCGCTGGCCAGGCGCTCGGCCGGAATCAGCTGGGCCGTGATGTCGCCGCTGCCAATGTCTTCGGCCAGGGCGCGGCGGACGTTGGCTTCGATTTCACTGCTGAGGTCGGCGAGGGTCAGGTTGGGCATGGTCGGCTCCGGTGTAGTCGAGCCGCGATTATAGAGGCAGGTGGTTGCAGGGCAATGCTCCATCGCGGCGCTGGGCCTTTTGTCGTTCTGCAGAATTGATCAGGCACTTTTATATGTTGCCGCTGCTCTTAATGACGAGAGTGCCCCCTTGGCCCGACTATCGGTGCAGCGCCGAAGGCCTGTCAGAGTTAGGCTGTGGGGGTGCGAATGTGGTGTATTGGTCGTCGTCCGAAGATGGCGTGTGGCTATCTGTGATCTGGGTCATGTCTGTGGGAAAAATTGGCTTGGTATGGCGCGCAGCCTCCCTATAATGGCTTTACTTTTTTCATTATTGACGCCAGGCCTTTGACGTTAGGGACGACGCTCGGTTGACGCTGTGCAGACCAGGAAGCTCGGGTTCGAGCAGTCTGCGGGAGACTAGAATGAAGACCGACGCGAACGTGGTGCACCTGAACAAGGCCACCGCAGAGCAATCGCCAACTTCGCCGGTAGGAAGACTGCCCGTGGCGCTGATTCAGGTGCGTGACAAAGCGGCGCAACAGCTCAAGCAGAACCTGCAGAGCCTGTTCGACAATGCTGACGATACCCTCTTCGAGATGGCGGATCGGGCGACCAGCAATGCCGAGCAGAATGCTTTCTTCGAAGCCATGCGCGACTTGCGGCTCAAGCGCAAGAACATCGAGCGCGGCTTTCTGCAGAAGGTGTTCGAGTCGTTCGCCAATCTCAACCAGTACGAAATTGGCAAGCCTCAACCCGCCTTGGATGCCGTGTCGTTCGATAGCCTGAGCCTGGTGCAGAACGACGAACTGGAAGAAACCGTGGCGCTGGACGCCATGGTGGCCAAGGTGATGAGCCGAGACGCTGTTGCGTTGGGCCATCTCACCACACGCCTCAATGCGGTGATCAGCAAGAAGTTGGACGACAAGAGCAACCCGCTCGGCCCAACCCTGCTCAGTGAATACTTCCTCGACGCCTGCAGCAGCCTGGGCGTGGAGATCAAGGTCAAGCTGATCATCCTCAAGCTGTTCGAAAAATACGTGCTCGGCAGTTGCGACATGCTTTACGCCGAGGCCAATCAGGCGCTGGTCAGCGCGGGCGTGTTGCCTGAGTTGAAGTCCGCACCGCCGCGCCGTCAGCAGCGCCCGGTAGCTTCCGCTTATGTTCAGTCGTCCGGCGAGGAAGGCATGCCCTTGCTCGAAGGCGCCGATCAGGGCGTGCAGGAAGTGTTCGGTGCGCTGCAGGATCTGCTCTCGCAAGTGCGCGGCACGGCGATGCCACGCCGGGCTCAGACAGCCGATGCAATGCCGATCACCAGCAACGACCTGATGCGCCTGCTATCGCACATGCAGCAGCGTGCTCCGGCACAGGTCAACGTCGAAGATTTCGATCTCCGTGACCAGCTCGAGCGATTGCTCGAACGTGCCAGCGCCAAGAGTGGCAAGGCGCGAGTGGTGGGTGAGGTCGATGAAGATGTGATCAATCTGGTGTCGATGCTGTTCGAGTTCATTCTCGACGATCGCACCCTGCCGGATTCGCTCAAGGCACTGATTGGCCGTCTGCAGATTCCGATGCTCAAGGTTGCGGTGCTGGACAAGACCTTCTTCAGCCGTGGCAGCCATCCGGCGCGCCGCTTGCTCAACGAAATTGCGTCTGCCGCGTTGGGTTGGGTCGATCAGGACGATGCCCAGCGTGACAGCCTCTATCAGAAGATCGAACAGGTGGTTCAGCGTTTGCTGAACGATTTCGTCGATGATCCGGCGATCTTCTCCGAACTGCTGGCCGAGTTCATGGCGTTCACGGGTGATGAGCGCCGTCGCAGCGAGTTGCTTGAACAGCGTACCCGCGATGCCGAGGAAGGCAGTGCCAAGGCCGAGCTGGCCCGTCGTCAGGTCGAGCAGGCACTGAATGAGCGTTTGCTCGGCAAGACGCTGCCGGAAGTGGTGGTGCGGCTGCTGCAGGAAGCCTGGAGCAAGGTGCTGATGCTGACCTGCCTCAAGCACGGCGTGGATTCGGACGAGTGGCAGGCTGCGCTGCAGACCATGGATGATCTGGTCTGGAGCGTCGCCCCGCATGAAGGTCCAGAGGCGCGTCTGCGTTTGCTGGAACTGGTGCCCGGCTTGCTCAAGGCGTTGCGCGAAGGTATGGCCAGTGCGGCGTTCGATCCGTTCTCTACCAGCGAATTCTTCAGCCAATTGGAAGTGCTGCACGTGCAAGCCTTCCAGCGCTTCAAGCGCGCTGCCCCTGAAGCCGAAACGGCCGTGCCCGAGGATGTTACGCACACCGATCTGAGCGAAGCGGGCGTCGAGTTGCCGCTGCTGGAGCTGCCGGCGGCCGAAGCAGAGGTCGAGGATGCCCCGGCGATGGTCGAGGTGGTCGAAGAGATCATTCTGCTGGCGCCAGGTCAGACCCGTCCGCAGGAGCCGGACGTGGTGCTCCCGGACGACGACGAAGCGCTGCTGCAGGTAGACAGCCTGCGTGTGGGTAGCTGGGTGGAAATTCAGGAAGATGAAGAGCACAAGCTGCGCTGCAAGCTGGCAGCCATCATCAAGCCCACTGGCAAGTACGTGTTCGTCAATCGCACCGGCATGAAGGTGCTGGAGAAGACGCGCAACGCGCTGGCGGTGGAGTTCCGCCGCAACGCTGTGCGCCTGCTCGACGATGCGTTGCTGTTCGACCGCGCCCTGGAGTCGGTCATCGGTAACTTGCGCAAGCTCAAGCACAGCTGATTCATTGCCAGGAGCGTTCGCCCCTGGCAACGGCTTGATTTTTAGGAGCCCCGCCCCGGGGCGAAGCTTTTTGATCCTGCGGCGTGCTCGATATCGATTCGCCGCGAGGCGCGACTCCTACAGTCGTGATCCTCGATTTTCCCGCCTTTGCACATCCTGTTGCGGCCTCGCGCTTGGCCGCCGTAGCCCCCTGCTCTAGAGTGGTGGCTCGTTCAGGAGCCTTCCATGCAGCTCGACCCCTCAACCGGCTGGTTTCAGGGCATCCCTCACTGCCCGTCGCCGAATTTCAATGTTCGCCCCAGTGGTGAAATCTCCCTGTTGGTGGTGCACAACATCAGCCTGCCACCTGGGCAGTTCGGTACTGGCAAGGTGCAGGCGTTCTTTCAGAACCGCTTGCCGGTGGACGAACATCCTTTCTTCGCCGAGATCGCGTCCTTGCAGGTTTCCGCGCATTTTTTCATCGAGCGTGATGGCGGGGTGACGCAGTTCGTCTCCTGTCTGGATCGTGCCTGGCACGCCGGGGTTTCCTGGTTCGAGGGGCGCGACAACTGCAACGATTTTTCGCTGGGTGTGGAGCTGGAGGGGACGGATGATCTGCCTTATACCGATGCTCAATACGCCAGGTTGGCCGAGCTGACGCGGCAGTTGCTGGACGCTTACCCGTCGCTGTCGACGCAGCGCATCCGCGGCCACAATGATATCGCGCCTGGGCGCAAGACTGATCCGGGGGCCGCGTTCGACTGGACGCGTCTGCACGCCGAATTGAAGGAGAGGTAGCAATGAGTTTTCTGGTGATTCTGCTGGTGCTGTGGGTCGAGAAGTTTTCCGCCTGGCGCCTGCGCATCCAGCAGGACGGCCCCTGGTTGGCGCAACTACAGCGCCTGCAGCAAGGCGGCCTGCAGCAGGCTCCGTGGCTGTGCCTGGCCGTTCTGGTGCTGTTGCCGGTGTTGGCGTTGGGCCTGGTGCTGCTGCTCCTCAAACCGCTGGCTTACGGCTGGCTGGCTTTGCCGGTGCATTTGCTGGTGCTGATTTACAGCCTGGGGCGTGGTGATCTGCTCGCGGCGCTGGGGCCGTTTCGCGACGCCTGGCGGCGCGGTGATGGTCAGGCCGCTTACCACGTAGCCGAACGTGACCTTTCGTTGCAGCCGGAGGAGGGCACCGAGCTGCTGCAACAGGTGCAGGGGCATCTGCTGTGGCAGGCCTATCAGAGCTTCTTTGCGGTGATCTTCTGGTATCTGCTGTTGGGCCCCATGGCCGCTCTGGCCTATCGCCTGTTGGCGATGAGCGCAGAGCATGCGCAGCAACCTGCTCTGCGTGAGCGCGCCGTGCAACTGCGCCACGCCTTCGATTGGCTGCCGGCGCGGGTGCTGGCTTCCAGTTTCGCCTTGGTCGGCAACTTCGTCGCTGTCAGCCGCGCCTTGCTGCATGAGCTGCTGAGCTGGGACATTTCTGCCGCGCAACTGGTGGTCAAGGCTGGGCGAGCCGCTGGTGAGATGCCGCCGCCAGTGATGGGTGAGGAGGGTGTCGATACCCTGGATCAGCTGTGGCAACTGCTGATCCGCGCTGCGGTGGTCTGGTATACCGGTTACGCGGTTTGGGTGTTATTCATCTAGAGATCGTACCCAGGCGGTTTACAGGGCGGGGGCAACCTGCTGTCACGCACAGTGGCGGGTTGCTCCCGCCCTTTGTCCTTATGTAATTCCAGTGACGAACTACGCTTACTCTTGAGAGGGAGTGAAGGGTGCTGCGCGCGTTTAACCTTAAGTTACAGAGACGCGTGTCGATAAGGCGTATAAGGAGGCGGTAGTCGACCCTGTTTGGTGATTTTCGTCACATTTGTCTGCCTGTCTTTGCCGCATAGCTCGGCGAACCCAGGTCGGTCGACACAGGGCGCCGTGATCAGTCCGTAAGAGGCTCGGCGGCGATCCAAGCAATACCTATAACAATAATGGCAACTGGAGACGTCTAGTGAAGACCGTGTTGTATCCGGCCATCGCGCTGATGAATCGCCTCAGCTTCGGTATGAAGTTCAGCCTGATCAGCGTTCTATTCTTCCTGCCCATGCTCGTCACCAACTTCTACCTGGTGCGCGACTCCTATCGACAGTTCGTTGGTACCCAGACCGCCCTGGAAAGCCTCGAGCTACTTGGCAGCAGCTTGCAGCTGCGGCGTGATCTTGAAAGCCTCAATGATCTGGTCCAGATCAACTCGATGATTGGTCAGTCCGGTCAGGCGGGGGATCTGGAGGGGCGTATAGATCAACTGCAGCAGTCGCTTAGTGCCGGCCTGCAAGGACTGCAGCCAGTGACCAGCGATGCCGAGCAGGAAGCGGAGTTCATCGCCAAGCGAGACGAATTGCTGGCCGAGCTGAAGAGCGCAGAGGCCGAGACTTCTTTGCAGAGCAAGACGGTCATCGTCGAGAAGCTGCTGGGCTCGTCCCAAGTCTTCATCAAGCTGGTGGCCAGCCAGGCGGGACTAAGCCAGGACCCGCAGCGTCAGGTGCGGCAGATTACCGAGCTGATCACCAACGTCACCCCGCAGATCACCGATGTGCTCAGTCAAGGCCGTGCTATCGGCGCCTATTCCCTGGGGCAGGGGTTTCTCAACTCGGCAGCCAGCACCAAGTTCGATGACCTGCTGTTGCAACTGGAGAAGCTACACGCCGAGTACGGCTTGAGCCTGCAGGAGGCATTGGCCGGTAACGTCGCCGCGCAGAACGGCCTGGGTGGCCTTGCCGAAGCCAGTCGCCAGAGTCTGAAGGACAGTGGCGTGCTGTTCGAGGATCAGGTGATCATTGCCGACAGCCTGGATACGCCTTGGGCGCAGTTCTACGATCAGGTCAGCCAGGAAATGGCCAAGACCTACGCCTTCAACGACGGCCTGCTGGCCTTCCTCGATAGCCAGCTGAGCGAGCGGCTGACCGAGAACCGTGCGCAGATGGTGTTGTTGGTGGTGGCGCTGGTAGTGGTGTTTCTGCTGATCGTCTACCTCTACAGCGGCTTCTACGTGTCCACTCGCGCGACCCTGAAAACCTTGGGTCAGGTGATGGACAGGGTTGCCGCAGGCGATATGACGGTCAACTTCCAGGCGCAGAGCCGAGACGAGCTGGGCGAATTGGGGCAGGTGTTCAACCAGACCGTGGTGCGTATCCATGACCTGATCGAGCGCGTTGGGCAGACGGTGGGCGAGGTCGGTGGTCAGGCGGATCGTGTCGAGCTGGTTTCGGGCGAGAGCAATCAGGCGGTGGCCGGGCAGCGTGCACAGATCGAGCAGGTGGCAACGGCGATGAACCAGATGTCTGCCACTGCCCAGGAGGTGGCGCGTAGTGCGGCCGCTGCGGTGGGTAGCGCGCAGAGCGTGAATCAGGAAACGGTCAGTGGCCGGGCGTTGGTCGAGCAGCAGGTCGGCGCAATCCAGCGTCTTGCCGGCGAAATCGACCAGTCGGTGGCGGTAATCAACCAGCTGGCCAGTGACAGCGCCGCGATCAGCCAGGTACTCGATGTGATCAAGGGCATCGCCGAGCAGACCAACCTGCTGGCGCTCAATGCCGCCATCGAGGCGGCGCGGGCCGGCGAGCAGGGGCGTGGTTTCGCCGTGGTTGCTGATGAGGTGCGCAATCTGGCCAAGCGTACGCAGCAGTCCACCGAAGAGATCGAAGCGATGATCGCCAAGCTGCAAGGTGGCGTGGGGGCGGCGGTGAAGGCGATGAACGCCAGTCACCAGATGGCCGATGGCACGGTCAGTCAGTCGGCCAAGGTGCAGCAGGCGCTAGAGAACATCCTCGGCGCGGTGGGCATGATCGTCGATCAGAACCAGCAGATCGCCGCGGCGGCCGAGCAGCAGACGGCGGTGGCGCACGATATCGACCAGAATATCGTCGAGATCAACTATGCGGGGGAGCGTACCGCTGCCGGGGCTAGCCAGACCGAGCAGGCCAGCCGCGAGCTGAGCGAGCTGGTTACGCGTCTCAAGCAGTTGATCGGCGCGTTTCGCGTCTGATCGCTCCGTGGGAAGCGCTTCAGCGGCGGTGCTTTTGCAGTGATCGCAGCTGAAGCCACTCCCACAGCGGCTACCTGGCTTTAGTTCCAGCCGAACAACTCATCCGCATTACGGCTGCTGGCCGCCGCCAGTTCCTCGGCCGTCATACCGCGCAACGCTGCCAGCTCGGCACAGATTTCAGCCAGATATTCCGGGCTGTTGCGCTGATTCGCGTGCATGGCCGGTGCCATGTCCGGCGAGTCGGTTTCCAGCACGATGGCCTCCAGTGGCAGCTCTGCCACCACTTTGCGCAGTCTATTGGCTTGCGGCCAGGTAGCGGCGCCGCCAAGACCGAGGCGAAAACCCAGCTTGATGTACTCGCGCGCTTCCTCGTAGCTACCCGCGAAGGCGTGGATGATGCCGCCGCGTGCCAGACGAAAGCGCTTGAGGGTGGCGATGGTCGCGGCATGAGCGCGACGCACGTGCAGCAGCGCCGGCAGTTCGAAGTCCGCAGCAAGTTGCAGCTGCGCTTCAAACAGCGCCTGCTGGCGCTGTCGATCCAACTGTTCCAGGTAATAGTCCAGACCGAACTCACCAACGGCGCACAACTTGTGGTGCCCAGCCAGTTTGCTCAGCCAGTTGCGCAGCTCAAGAAGATCCTGCGGACGATGTTCGTCCAGATAGACCGGATGCAGGCCGAAAGCTGCGTACAGGCTTTCATCTTCCTCGACCAGCTGCCATAGCCGCTGCCAGTTGGTCTGGTAGACGCCGAGCACCACCAGGCGCTGCACGCCCAGTGCGCGGCTGCGTGTGAGCACTTCGTCGCGATCTGCGTCGAAGTCGGGGAAGTCGAGGTGGGTGTGGGTGTCGATCAGGCGCATCGGTCAGCTCACGATTGGGCGTTCAGAGTCGGCTATTTTTCCCTTTCCTGCCAGAGCGAGGGAGCGTTGGCTAATCTTTTCAGTCGTATGGATATGGACGAGTTTCACTCGGGCGGTGAAATAAGGAGGTCGCTGGGTGCACCAGTTACGCAAGCTATTGGGCGCTTTGCTCGCCGTTTTTCTGCTATTGGTGGCGGCACTGATGCTGTTTCTGGTGTTGTTCGACTGGAACCGGGCGCGGCCGCTGATCAACGAACAGGTTTCTGCGGCCTTGAACCGGCCGTTCGCCATCGAGGGTGACCTGCGTGTGGTTTGGCAGCGTGAGGCCGGACAGCAGGGCGTGAGGGCCTGGGTGCCCTGGCCGCATTTTTCTGCCGAGCAGCTACGCCTGGGTAACCCCGATTGGGCGCAGGGCGATACCTTCGTCAGCCTCGATAGCGTGCGCTTTCGCCTGTCTCCGCTACCGCTTCTATGGAAGACGGTGAACATTCCCAGTATCGAACTTGGCGCGCCGGTCGCCGATCTGCAGCGCCTGGCCGATGGCCGCGCCAACTGGGTGTTCGACCTGGGTAAGGAGGAGGCAGACGATACTGATCAGCCCAGCCCCTGGACGTTGGATATCGGCACCATCGGCTTTGACCGGGGGCTGGTGAAGCTCGACGACAAGGTCAGCAATACACGACTGGAGGCGATTATCCAGCCGCTGGGCGAGCCTGTTCCATTTGCCGATATCGTCGGCAAGAGCACAGCCGAGCGTCTGGCTGAGAACAATGGCAATGCCCAGGATTACGCATTCGCCTGGCAGACCAAGGGCAGTTTCCGTGGTCTGCCACTGACCGGCAACGGCAAGGTGGGTGGCCTGCTGGCGCTGCATGACGCGTCGCAACCTTTCCCGCTGCAAGCCGACCTGCGCATTGGCGCGACTCGCATCGTACTAGCCGGCAGCCTGACCGACCCGCAGAATCTGGGCGCTCTGGACCTGCGTTTGCGTCTGTCTGGCGCCAGCCTCGGTCACCTGTATCCACTGACCGGCGTTACCTTGCCGGATACTCCGCCGTACAGCACTGACGGTCGTTTGCAGGCCAATCTGCACGATGCCGACGGTGCGATCTTTCGCTACCTCGGTTTCAATGGCCAGATCGGTGACAGCGATATTCACGGTGATCTGACATTCGTGGCTCGCGAGCCGCGGCCGAAACTGTCCGGCCGGCTGACCTCCAACCAACTGCTGTTCAGTGACCTTGCACCGCTGATCGGCGCTGATTCCAGCGAGGACAAGCGCGAACGGGGCGAGCGGGACGTGCAGCCGGCGAACAAGGCGTTACCGGTTTCCGAGTTTCGTACCGACCGCTGGCGCGCGATGGACGCCGATGTGCGGTTCGTCGGCAAGCGCATCGTGCACAGCGAACAGTTGCCGATCACCGATCTCGACACCCATGTGGTGCTCAATGATGGCGCGCTGAGTCTGGAGCCACTGCGTTTCGGCATGGCCGGCGGTGTGCTCGATTCGCAGATCCGCCTGAATGGCGCGACCACGCCGCTGCAGGGCCAGATGCGTCTGCGTGCGCGAGATCTTAAGCTCAAGCAGTTGTTCCCCACCTTCGCGCCGATGCAGACCAGTTTCGGCGAGCTCAACGGCGATGCGCGCATCAGTGGCCGTGGCAACTCGGTGGCGGCGTTACTCGGCAGCGCCGACGGCGAGCTGAAGATGCTGATCAACGATGGCGTGGTAAGTCGCGGGCTGATGGAAATCGCTGGTCTGAACGTCGGCAACTACCTGGTGGGCAGGCTGTTCGGCGACGAGGATGTGAAGATCCACTGTGCGGCGGCCGACCTCGGCATCAAGCAGGGGCTGATGAGCACGCGGCTGTTCGTCGTCGATACCGACAATGCGGTGATCAAGGTCGACGGCAGTGCCAACTTCGCCAGCGAGCAGCTGGATTTCACCATCACGCCGTCGACCAAGGGCTTTCGTGTTTTTTCCTTGCGTTCGCCGCTTTATGTGCGCGGCACGTTCAAGGACCCGTCGCCAGGCGTGCAGGCCACGCCGCTGGCGCTGCGTGGCGTTGGCCTGGTGGCGCTGGGCGTCGCGGTGGCACCGGCGGCAGGGTTGTTGGCGCTGATAGCGCCTAGCTCGGGTGACGAGCCTAGCCAGTGTGAGCCGCTGCTGCAGAAGATTCAGGGCGGTTAGCAGGCGGTATCAGAGCCAGAGGTAGGGTGCGCCGCGGGCACCGGTCTTTTCCGACAGTCGTTGCGCATGGCGCACCCTACTATCAGGTTCGGGCCTTGAAGCTGCGGCCGATGGCCTCGATACCGGGCTGATAGTCGTTGTGTTCCACCGCCCGTAGCGTCCAGGCCAGCACGCGCTCGGCGATGCGTTCGTGTTGTTGGCTCATGGCATTGACCCGCAGTGGCAGAAAATCCAGCAACTGAGTATCACCGAAGGTGGCCAGGCGCACCGTGGGCCATTGCTCGCTGCCCTGTTCACGCAGGGCATCGAACACCCCTTCGAGCAATACGTAGGCAGTGGTCAGCAGGGCATCCGGCAGGCCAACTTCATCCATCAGCGTTTTCATTTGCCGGTAGCCGCAGGCGCGGCTGAACAGCTCGCCGTGGTAGACGCTGATGTGCCCGTCGAAACCCTTCAGTGCCGAATGAAAGCCGCGTTCGCGCGCCTGGCTGATGACCAGTTCTGCGCGGGCACCGAGCAGGGCGATGTGCCTGGGTTTGGGCGTCAGCAGGCTTTCGGTCAGGGTACGCCCGGCCTGCTCGTCATCGCTGACCACCGAGCGGATGTGGGTGGGCGATAGCGCTCGGTCCACGGCCACCACAGGTAGGCCAGCGGCGACGATGGTTGGATACAGCGGGTCGTCTGGTGGCAGGCAACTGGCGACGATCAGCGCCTCGCAGCGGCGTGAACGGAACAGCTCGAGCAACTGCCGCTCGCTGTTTGGGTCGTCGTCGGAGCTGGCGATCAGCAACTGACAGCCGGCGGCGCGGGCCTTCTGTTCGAGCAGCTTGGCCAGGCGCGCATAACTGGGGTTTTCCAGGTCCGGCAGGATGAAACCCAGGCAGCGGCTTTGACCGCGGCGCAGGCTGGCTGCCTGCTGGTCCGGGCGATAGCCATGCTCCTCGACAACGGCCAGCACCCTGGCCACGGTCGCAGGGCTGATGCGCCGACGTTCGGCCTGACCATTGATCACGTAGCTGGCGGTGGTCACCGAGACCTGAGCCAGGCGGGCGATGTCGCTGAGTTTCACGGGCGCAGCACCATACAGGTAAAGGATGTCGAGCGTGCAAGCGCGGCGAGTCTACACCGACTCGACGACGGCCGGGCTTCAAGGATTACCCATTATCGGATAAGGTGCCAGTGTTTGATGAAACGTTTCAGCAATGCGATTCATCAGCTAATCTTGAGGGTGTTGGGGGGGCGTAAGTTAGCGCCGAGCCCGTGAGCACCCTTCTCAATCAAAACAAGAATCCAAGCCGGAGGCACCCATGCTCGAACTCGATGCCAGCCAAATCCAGATGGGCCGGGCAGCGGCGGACAAGGGCGAAGCCCTGGCCATGCTTGGCGATGCGCTGGCCAGTGCCGGCCTGGCTACTGCGGCTTACCTCGAAGGCCTGCAGGCGCGCGAGGCGCAGGGTTCGACCTACCTCGGCCAAGGCATCGCCATCCCCCATGGCACGCCACAGACCCGCGATCAGGTACTGCGCACCGGCGTCAGCCTGATCCAGTTTCCTGCTGGAGTGGATTGGGGCAACGGCCAGCAGGTGTACCTGGCCATCGCCATTGCCGCCCAATCCGACGAACACCTGCACCTGCTGCAACTGCTGACCCGCGCCCTGGGTGAGGGCGATCTGAGCCAGGCGCTGCGTGAAGCCCGCGAGCCGGCGCAGATACTCGAGCTGCTGCAGGGCGCACCGCAGGCGCTGGCACTGGACGGCCAACTGGTGGCGCTGGCGCAGCCTGCCGAAGACTTCGATGAATTGCTCTGGCAGGGCGCGCGCTTGCTGCGTAAGGCCGGTTGCGCACGCAGCGGTTTCGCCCTCGGGCTGGCGCGTGGCGAGCCGCTACCGCTGGGCGATGGCCTGTGGTGGCTGCACAGCGAGGCCAGCGTCGAGCGGCCCGGGCTGGCCTTCGTCACCCCGGCACAACCGCTGACTTTTCGCGGTGAGGCGTTACGCGGCCTGTTCTGCCTGGCCAGCCAGGGCGAGGCGCATCGTCAGGCGCTGGAGCGTCTATGCGATGTGCTGATCGGTGGCCGCGCGGCGGCGTTCAGTGAAGCCAGCGACAGCCGCCAGGTGATCGAGGCGTTGGGCGGTGAAGTGCCGCCGGACTGGCCCAGCCTCAGCGTGCCGCTGCTCAATGCCCATGGCCTGCATGCACGACCGGCCAAGGCGCTGAGCGAGCTGGCGCAGGGTTTTGCTGGAGATATCCGCGTGCGTCTGCTTGGCGACTCGGGCGCTGGGGTTTCGGCCAAGAGCCTCAGCCGCCTGCTGGCGCTGGGTGCGCGGCGTGGTCAGATGCTCGAATTCAGCGCTGAACCGGCGATTGCCGACAGTGCGCTGCCGGCCATTCGCGCTGCACTGGAAAGTGGTCTGGGGGAAACGGTCGAGCCGTTGAGCGAAGCGCTGCCCGAAGTGGCGGCGCAGCTTGAACCGGTTGAGGCTGTCGCCCCTGTCGCCGGAAGCCGTCTGCTGGCAGTCGGCGCTTCGCCCGGCATCGCCATAGGCCCGGCGCTGGTGCGCACGCCGCCGACCTTTGATTTCGCCGAACAGGGCCAGGGCGTCGAACAGGAGCGCGGGCGACTGGATTCAGCTCTGGCGACTGTCTCTGCGCAGATTCAGCGCCTGGTCGATGGCGCCGGCGTGGCGAGCATTCGGGAGATCTTCAGTGCCCACCTGGCGATGCTCGCTGATCCTGCGCTACGCGAGGATGTCGACGCCCACCTGGGCAAGGGCGCGAGCGCCGAAGCGGCCTGGCAGGTCGAGGTCGAGGCGGCGGCCAAGCGTCAGGAAGCTCTGCATGATGTCCTGCTGGCCGAGCGCGCAGCGGATCTGCGTGATATTGGCAACCGTGTGCTGGCGCATCTGTGCGGCATTGAGCTGCCCAGCGAGCCTAATGAACCCTACATATTGGTGATGGCCGAAGTCGTGCCGTCGGACGTCGCTGGCCTCGACCGTCAGCGCGTCGCAGGCATCCTGACTGCGCGTGGTGGCGCTACCGCGCACAGTGCGATCATCGCTCGTGCCCTGGGAATTCCCGCCGTGGTCGGTGCCGGCGATGGTGTGCTGGCGTTGGCGCAAGGCACGCCGCTGCTGCTCGATGGCGACAGCGGCCTGCTGCGCATTGCCCCGGATGCGGCAGAGCGCGACCAGGCGCTGCATGAGCGCGAGGCCGCGCAGCAGCGTCGCGAGCAGGCGCATGCCGCCCGCTTTGATGGCGCGCAGACCCAGGACGGCGTGCGCGTGGAAGTGGCGGCCAATATTGGCGCCAGCGGTGAAAGCGCCGATGCGGTGGAGTTGGGCGCGGAAGCGGTGGGCCTGCTGCGCACCGAACTGGTGTTCATGGAGCATGCCCAGGCGCCGGAGCACGCCGCGCAGGAGCGCGAGTACCGGCGCGTGCTCGATGCGCTGGCCGGTCGCCCGCTGGTGGTGCGCACGTTGGATGTCGGCGGTGATAAACCGCTGCCGTACTGGCCGATGCCGGCCGAGGAAAACCCCTTCCTCGGTGTGCGCGGCATTCGCCTGAGCTTGCAGCGGCCGGAGATTCTGGAAACCCAGCTGCGCGCCTTGCTCGCCTCGGCCGATGGCCGCCCGCTGCGCATCATGTTCCCCATGGTCGGCTCGGTGGAGGAATGGCGCGCGGCGCGCGATATGGTGCAGCGCCTGCGCGAAGAGATCGACGTGCGCGACCTGCAGATCGGCATCATGATCGAAGTGCCCTCGGCCGCGCTGCTGGCGCCGGTACTGGCGCGCGAGGTGGACTTCTTCAGCATCGGCACCAATGACCTGACTCAGTACTGCCTGGCCATCGACCGTGGCCATCCGCAGCTGTCGGCGCAGGCTGATGGCCTGCATCCGGCGGTGTTGCGCCTGATCGAGATGACCGTGACCGCAGCCCATGCTCAAGGCAAGTGGGTAGGTGTCTGTGGTGAGCTGGCCAGCGACCGCCTGGCCGTGCCGCTATTGGTCGGTCTGGGCGTGGACGAGCTGAGCGTGACGCCGCGTTCGATTGCCCTGGTCAAGGCGCGCGTGCGTGAGTTGGACAGCCGCCAGGCACGAACCCTGGCCGACCGCGCCCTGACCCTGGACAGTGCCAGCGCCGTGCGTGCGCTGGTGGCGGAGATGCACTGATGGCCCGAATCCTGACCCTGACCCTGAACCCGGCGCTGGACCTGACTCTGCGTCTCGACCGCTTGCAGCCCGGCGCGATCAACCGCTGTCATGAGCTGCGCAGCCACGCCGCCGGCAAGGGCCTGAACGTCGCCCAGGTGCTGGCCGACCTTGGCCACAGCCTGAGCGTCGGCGGTTTTCTTGGCCGCGCCAATGCCGCGCCGTTCGAGAGCCTGATGCACAAGCGCGGTTTTCACGACCTGTTCGTCCGCGTGCCGGGCGAGACGCGCAGCAATATCAAGCTGGCCGAAGCCGATGGTTGCATCACCGACCTCAACGGCCCCGGCCCGCAGGTCGAGGCTGAGCACCTGGAGCGCCTGGAAGATGAGCTGGAGCCGTTGCTGGCCGGGTATGACGCCGTGGTGGTGGCCGGCAGCCTGCCGCGTGGCGTGACGCCTGAGTGGTTCGCCAGCCTGCTGCGGCGGATCAAGGCCAGCGGAGTGCCGCTGGCGGTCGATAGCAGTGGCGCGGCTTTGCAGGCGGCCCTGGGCGTCGCGCCCTGGCTGATCAAACCCAATGAAGAAGAGTTGGCCGAGGTTTGCGGCAGCGACCTGTCCGTCGCGGTGCAGACGCTGCGTGCGCAGGGTATCGAGCACGTGCTGTTGTCACGTGGCGCAGACGGCGTCGACTGGCACGGCCCGGACATTGCCCTGCGCGCCACGCCGCCGCGTGTCGAGGTCGCCAGCACGGTCGGCGCCGGTGACTCGCTGCTGGCGGCCAGCCTGCACGGCCTGCTCGAAGGCTGGCCGGCCGAGCGCACCTTGCGCCTGGCCACGGCGGTGGCGGCGCAAGCGGTCACCCAGATCGGCTTCGGTATCCATGATCGCGAGCAACTGGCCCGCTTCGATGCGGCCGTGCAATTGCACCCTTTAGAAAAATAAGAGGCACCCACCATGAATGTGCTGATCGTCACCGCCTGCCCCAATGGTCAGGTCACCAGCGTGCTGTGTTCGCGCCTGCTGCAGGCCGCTGCCGAGCGCCTGGGCTGGCAAACCCGTGTCGAGGTGCATGACGCGCGCGCGATTGGCTCGCCGTTGAGCGAGGCCGAGATCGCCGCTGCCGACTGGGTGCTGGTGGTCAAGACCGGTGAGCTGCCGCTGAGCCGCTTTGCCGGCAAACGCTTGCTGCAGGCCACGCCAGCCGAGGCGCTGGCCGACCCGCAGCGTTTCCTGCAGGACGCCGCCGAGCGCGCCCAGCCCCATGCTGAAAGCCCCGAGGTGGCGTCCAGCGGCCGTCGTCGGCTGGTCGCGGTCACCGCCTGCCCGACCGGGGTGGCGCACACCTTCATGGCTGCCGAAGCGCTACAGCAGGCAGCGCTGCGTATGGGCCTTGACCTGCAGGTGGAAACCCGCGGTTCGGTCGGTGCGCGCAACCTGCTCGATGATGCCGTCATCGCGGCTGCCGATGCTGTGCTGCTGGCCACCGATATCGAGGTGGATACCAGCCGCTTTGCCGGTAAGAAGGTTTATCGCTGTGGCACCGGGGTGGCGCTAAAGCAACCGCAGCAGACGCTGGAAAAGGCCTTGAACGAAGCTCGTCCGCTGAGCGAAGCCGCGCCTGCCGAAGGCAATGCTGCCAGCGGCGAGAAATCTGGCCCTTACAAGCACTTGCTCACAGGTGTTTCCTACATGCTGCCGATGGTGGTGGCGGGCGGCTTGCTGATCGCCCTGTCGTTCGTCTTCGGCATCAAGGCGTATGAGCAGGAGGGCACATTCGCCGCCGCGCTGATGCAGATCGGTGGCGACGCCGCATTCAAGCTGATGGTGCCGGTGCTGGCCGGCTATATCGCCTATTCCATTGCCGACCGTCCGGGGTTGGCGCCAGGGATGATCGGTGGGTTGCTCGCCAGCTCGCTGGGCGCCGGTTTTATCGGCGGTATCGTCGCTGGCTTCATCGCCGGCTATTCGGCCAAGGCCATTGCCCGCTGGGTGCGCTTGCCTGACAGCCTGGAGGCGCTCAAGCCGATCCTGATCATCCCGCTGTTGGCCAGCCTGATCACCGGCCTGGCGATGATCTATATCGTCGGCAGTCCTGTGGCTGATGTGTTGCAGTCGCTCACCCAGTTCCTCGACAGCATGGGCAGTACCAATGCCATCCTCCTTGGCGCATTGCTCGGCGGCATGATGTGCGTGGATCTCGGCGGGCCGATCAACAAGGCGGCCTATGCTTTCTCGGTCGGTCTGTTGGCGTCGAGCAGCTATGCGCCGATGGCTGCGACCATGGCCGGTGGCATGGTGCCGCCGATCGCCATGGCCATCGCCACCGTGCTGGCACGACGCAAGTTCGCCCAGAGCGAGCGCCAGGCCGGCAAGGCGGCCGGGGTGCTGGGGCTGTGCTTCATCTCCGAGGGGGCTATTCCGTTCGCCGCGAAGGACCCGCTGAGGGTGATCCCGGCCAGCATTGCCGGCGGTGCGCTGACCGGCGCACTGTCGATGTACTTCGGCTGCAAGCTGATGGCGCCGCACGGCGGGCTGTTCGTGCTGCTGATTCCCAACGCCATCAACCATGCGCTGCTGTACCTGCTGGCCATCGTCGCCGGCAGCCTGCTCACCGGCGTGCTCTATGCGCTGATCAAGCAGCCCGAGGCGCAGCCGCTGGCGGTTGGCGCGCAATAAGCGCATGGCGCTGCGCCTCGGTTACACTGAGTTGAACGGCGCCGGGGAAGTAGGAGTCTGTTGAATGGTCCGTGCGCCGATGCGCAGCGACGGATCTCGCTGGCTTCGTGGCGCAGTCGCCCTCATAAAGAAAGGATCTTTTGTCGATGACCCAAGCTCTCGCGCATCGCTGGCGCTTCTTCCGTGCCGGCGGCTTCGATCAGGTGCAACTTGAAACCCCGGCGGATCTCGCCGCCCTGCGCGGCCTGGACCAGAAACTCTGGGCCAGCCTGGCCTGCCCGGTGAACAACCTGGAACTGGACCGGCGCATGCTGCAATACATCGACCTGAACAAGGACGGTCGTATCCGTGCTCCGGAAATTCTCGATGTGGTGGATTGGACGCTGGCACGCCTGCGTGATCCGGCCGTGCTGTTCCAGGAGGGACCGCTGCAGTTGTCGTCGCTCACTGACGACGCCGTAGGCACACGCCTGGGGCTGGCGGCGCGGCGCCTGCTGGGCGTGCTCGGGCGACCCGATGCCGAGAGCCTGACGCCGGCTGATACCGCTGATCTGGCGAAGTTGTTCCCGCCGCACGAATCCAATGGCGATGGCCTGGTGCCGGCCAGCATGACCGACGATGCCGAGCTCAAGGCCGCCATCACCGACATCATCGCCTGCCTGGGGGCGAAGACCGATCGCAGTGGCGAGCCCGCTATCGGCGTCGAGCAGATCACCTCTTTCTTCGATCAGGCGCGTCAGATGCATGCCTGGCATGCGCGCGCCGCCGAACAGGGGCTGGATGCTTTCGGTGAAGGCACGGTGGCGGCAGTCGAAGCGTTGAGCGCCGTGCGCGCCAAGATCGACGATTACTTCACCCGCGTGGCCATGGCCGAGTTCGATCCGCGCGCCGCCGCCTTGATGAATGCCAAGGAAGAGGAGCTGGTGCGTTTGGCATCGCTGTCGCTGGCAGATGCTGGCGAGGTCGCGGGTCTGCCCCTGGCAACGGTGCAGCACGGTGACGAGCTGCCGCTGAGCAAGGGGCTCAACCCGGCCTGGCAGCATGCCGTCGATGAATTCCGCCAACGTGTGGTGGTGCCGGTGTATGGCGAGCAGGACAGCCTGTCGCGCGAGCAGTGGCAGCATCTGGTCGCATTGTGCGGCAACTACCTGGCTTGGCGCGCCGAGACGCCGAAAGTGGCAATTGCCGAGGTGCTCGAACGCGGCCGTATTCTCGAGCTGGTGGAGCAGGGCGCCGAAGCGCGCCTGCTGGCGCTGGTGGAAGAGGACAAGACCGTGGCCGAAGCGGCGGACGGGTTGGTCGAGCTGGACAAGCTGATTCGCCTGCGTCATGGCCTGGTCACACTGCTGCGCAACTTCGTGTCCTTCCAGACGTTCTATTCGCGTCACGAGAAGGCCGTTTTCCAGGCCGGGGTTCTGTATATCGACGGCAAGAGCTGCGAGTTGGTGGTGGAGGTCGAGAATGTCGAAGCCCACGCCAAGGTGGCAGCGGCCAGTGATTGCTTCCTGCTCTACTGCGCCTGCACCCGTCGCGGTGAGCCGGTGCGCGGCAAGGAAAGCCTGAATATCGTGGTGGCGGTGACTGCCGGCAGCGAGGGTGATTTGCAGGCGGGGCGCCATGGACTGTTCTACGACCGCGACGGTAACGACTGGGATGCCACGGTGGTCAAGGTGGTACAGCATGCGATCAGTATTCGCGAGGCGTTCTGGTCGCCGTATCGGCGTATTTCCAAGCTGGTTTCCGATCAGGTGCAGAAGCTTGCGGCCAGTCGTGACGCCGACATGGTCAGCAAGACCGCCGCCAAGGTCGGTGAAACCGGTGCAGCGCCAGCCGCCACGCCTACCCCGGCATTCGATATCGCCAAGTTCGCCGGTATCTTCGCGGCCATCGGCCTGGCGGTCGGTGCCCTGGGCACGGCGCTGGCGGCAGTGGTCACGGGGATTCTGTCGCTGGTCTGGTGGCAGGTTCCATTGCTGTTTATCTGTGTGCTGCTGGCCATCTCCGGGCCGGCCATGCTGCTGGCCTGGTTCAAGCTGCGTCGCCGCAGTCTGGGGCCGATCCTCGATGGTAACGGCTGGGCGGTGAATGCCCAGGCACGCATCAGCATTCCCTTCGGTACCGCGCTCACGCAGATGGCGGAACTGCCCAAGGGCAGTGACCGCGCACTGCGCGATCCCTATGCCAACAAACCGCTGGTGTGGCCCTGGATCATCGCGCTGTTGCTGGCGCTGGGTGTGGGGTATTACGCCTGGAGCAATGGGGTGTTCAGCCCGGAGCCGCAGGTGCCGGCCGAAGCGGCGGCACCCGTTGACGCCTCTGCACAGTAGGTGCTCGTCTCCCCTCTCCCGCGTGCGGGAGAGGGGGCGGGGGGGAGGGGCATCCGGCAACGCCGAGTCGTCTGTATCCCCCTCTCCCTATCCCTCTCCCATGAATGGGAGAGGGGGCCGCTCGTGCCAAGGCGTGGCTAGTCGGTTGCCTGCCAACACGCGCCAGTCACGCCGCTCAACCCGCCAACAGCTCCGCCACCCAGCGGGGCAATTGCTCGGTGGCCGGGCCATAGCGTTTCTCGGTGAACAGCGAATGGCCCTGGCTCGGCTCCAGATTGATCTCCAGCGTATGCGCGCCCGCGCGACGCGCCTGTTCGACGAAGCCCGCCGCCGGGTAGACATGGCCAGAGGTGCCGATGCTGACGAACAGCTCGCACTGCTCCAGCGCGTCGTAGATGCGCTCCATGTGATAGGGCATCTCGCCGAACCAGACGATATCAGGGCGCAAGGTGCCGACCAGGCCGCAGCAGGTGCATGCCTGCGTGACCGGCATGTCGTCCAGCAGCGGAAAACGCTGCTGGCTATTGCTGCACAGCATCGACTGCAACTCACCGTGCATGTGCAGCAGGCGTTTGGAGCCGGCGCGTTCGTGCAGGTTGTCGACGTTCTGCGTGACCAGCAGAAACTCGCCCTGCCAGGCAGCCTCCAGTTCCGCCAGGGCCAGGTGCCCGGCATTCGGTGCGATGGCCGGGTCGCGCAACTGCGCGCGGCGCATGTCGTAGAAGCGCTGTACCAGTGCCGGATCGCGGGCAAAGCCTTCGGGCGTGGCCACCTCTTCGATGCGGTGGTCTTCCCAGAGGCCGTCAGCGGCGCGGAAGGTGCGGATGCCGCTCTCGGCGGAGATACCGGCGCCGGTGAGAATGACGATATTGGGATGGGGCATGGCGGCTCCGAAGACAGGTGCATTGCTGCAACTCTAAGCCAAATTGCCAATCCGTAGGGTGCGCCGTGCGCACCAGCGCCTTTGTCCAGGAGCGCACGGCGCATCCTACGGGCGTTCACTTATCCGGTAGGGCGGGTGAAACCCGCCGGCGCGGCAATGGCGGGTTGCACCCGCCTTACGCGGAGATCATCCCCGCTCGCTCATCGCTGCCAGCGCCACCGAGGCGGCGGCGGTGCGGGTTTCCACGCCGAGCTTCACGTAGACGTGCTCGAGGTGCTTGTTCACCGTGCGCGGGCTGAGGCCGAGGATGTCGCCGATATCGCGGTTGGTCTTGCCGCAGGCGACCCAGCGCAGCACCTGCACCTCGCGCTCGGTGAGTTGGAAGCGCGCCGATAGCTTGGCATGCGCCGGGGCGTCGTCGAGGCTGAGGCTGAGGGGTTTCGACGCAGCACGTGCGGCTTGCAGAATGCGCGCGGTGCGCAGGTGCGAGGCGACGCGTGCGAGCACCTCCTCTGGGTTGATCGGCTTGGTCACGTAGTCGATGCCGCCGGCCTCGAAGCCCTGCACCACGTGCTCGCTGTCGGTCAGGGCGGTCATGAACAGCACGGGGATATCGGCGCTGCTCGGCTCGGCCTTGATCCGTTGGCAGGTCTCGAAACCGTCCAGCCCCGGCATCATCGCGTCGAGCAGAATCAGGTCTGGCCTGCGCCGCTGGATACGCCCCAGCGCGCTGGCGCCGTCCAGCGCGACCAGTACCATGTAGCCGGCATCGTCGAGAGCGTCGGAGAGCAGCGCGAGGTTGTCCGGCGTGTCGTCGACAATGAGGATGATGCCGCGCTCGGCTGACAGGCTGACGGGCGAGCACGACTCAGACTGGTGGAGCGGCGCATTCATGTTCGGCCTCCTTCAGTTGGCGGTTGAATTCATCGAGCTGGAAGTTCTTCACCAGCAGACGCAGGGTGGCGGTGAAGCTGGCGCAGGCCGGGTCGCGCTGGTCGATGTCGTCCAGGCGTTGCTGGATGCCGCGCACATAGCCCAGGGCGCCCAGTTCACGCAGTGCCTGCAGGTCGTCGCTGCCCGGCAATGTCATGGCCTCGGGCGGCGGCAACTGCTCCTGGGTGCGGCGCAGCCAGGTCAGGCTGAGCTGATGCTGGATGCGTTCGAGCAACTGTGGGGTGTACACCGGTTTGGCCAGGTAGTCGTCGCAGGCCGCGGCGATGCTGCGTTCGCGGTCGTCGGTGAAGGCGTTGGCGGAGATGACGATGATTGGCGCCTGGCACTGCGTGTTACGGCGAATAAGGCGACTGGTTTCCCAACCGTCCATCTGCGGCATGGACAGGTCCATCAGGATCAGTGCCGGGTTATGCAGCGCTACCTGGCGAATCGCCTCCTGGCCGCTGGCGGCCTGAATCACCTCGAAGCCCAGCGGCTCGAGCATG
Source organism: Pseudomonas sp. o96-267 (assembly GCF_003935465.1). Lineage (NCBI taxonomy): Bacteria > Pseudomonadati > Pseudomonadota > Gammaproteobacteria > Pseudomonadales > Pseudomonadaceae > Pseudomonas > Pseudomonas sp. o96-267. The sequence goes on along the minus strand of NZ_RHQP01000002.1, from coordinate 170,967 downwards.
CCGGCGAGCACGCGGCGATGTTCGAGGTGATCGTCCACCACCAGAATCAGACGGCGCTCGCCCTGGTAGCCGGTGATGTCGTGTTCGACGTGCACCACCGCCTGCGGTACGCGCACCTCGGAAAGGAACAGGCGCACCTGAAAGCGCGTGCCCTGACCGGGTTCGCTGTGCACCGAGAGCTCGCCGCCCATCAGCGAGGTGAGCATGCGGGTGATGGTCAGGCCGAGGCCGACGCCGTTGTCCTGGCGCATCAGGTCGCCGCGTTCGAAGGGCTGGAAGATCCGTTCGATCTGCTCCGCAGCGATGCCTATACCGGTGTCGATGATCTCGAAGGTGGCTGTCTCGCGCATGTAGCCGACGCGCAGGCATACATCGCCGCGCTCGGTGAAACGCACTGCATTACCCAGCAGGTTGATCAGGATCTGCCGCACGCGTTTCTCGTCGCCACGCACCACCGCTGGCATGCGGCCGATGCATTCGAGGCGAAAGCGCAGGCCTTTCTCGGCCGCCTGTGGGGTGAACATGCGTTCTAGCTGGTCGATGAATTCCGGGAAGGGAATTTCTGCCAGTTCCAGGTGCAGCTTGCCGGCTTCGATCTTGGCCACGTCGAGCAGGCCATCGATCAGCGACAGCAGGTGCGAGCCGCTGCGCAGGATGGTCGCCAGGGCATCCTTGTGTCGGTCCGGCATGGCCGCGTCGCGCTGCAGTATCTGGGTGTAGCCGAGGATGCTGTTGAGCGGCGTGCGCAACTCGTGGGACAGCCCGGTGACGTAGCGGCTCTTCGCCGCATTGGCCGATTCGGCGGCTTCCTTGGCCTGCTGCAGGGCTTCGTCGGTCTTGCGGTGGGCTTCGATTTCCTGCATCAGCAGCAGGGTTTGCCGATCCGATTCCTCTTGCGCAACGCGCCGACTTTCGCGGGTCAGTACCAGCCACCAGGCGAGCATGGCGGCGAATAGCGAGAGGGTCAGGAAGGCTTTGAGGAAGGCCTGGAACAGCGTCTGACGCATTTCCGGTTCCTGCGTCGGCAGGCCCAGCGAGACCTGGCTGTAGATCAGCGCCAACGCGCCGAACAGCATCAGCACCAGCAGGCCCAGCAACCCCAGGTACTGCGCCAGGCGGCTGTGCAGGCGCGGGATGGACGCACGCGGGAACAGCCAGCCGATGAAGTCATCGAGCTGATCTCTCAGGCGGGCTCTGGGTTTGCAGCGATCCTCGCAGCGCGCGTCGAGCGAGCAGCACAGCGAACAGATTGGTGCGCCGTAGGCGGGGCAGTGCGCGGTGTCCGGCTCCTCGAAGCGGTTGTTGCACAGGCAGCATTGCACCTGGCCGGCTTCGGTGTAGGGGTAGAGCAGGTGTGGCTGGCGCTCGCGAGCGATGTAGTAGCGCCCGCCAGTGAACCAGGCCAGCAGCGGCGCCAGCAGAAATGCCGAACCCAGCGCCACGGCCGGCGAGGCTGCCTGCGCCAGGGCGCCGAACAGGCCGCCGTGGGCGAGCACCGAGAGCAGCGAGGCGATCAGCATGGCGCCGACGCCCACCGGGTTGATGTCGTAGAGGTGTGCGCGCTTGAACTCGATGTACTTCGGCGACAGGCCCAGCGGCTTGTTGATCACCAGGTCGGCCACCAGCGCGCCGATCCAGGCGATGGCGATATTGGCGTAGAGACCGAGCACTTCCTCGATCGCCTCGAACACGCCCAGCTCCATCAGCATCAGGGCGATGGCCACATTGAACACCAGCCACACCACGCGGCCAGGGTGGCTGTGGGTGATGCGGGCGAAGAAGTTCGACCAGGCCAGCGAGCCGGCGTAGGCGTTGGTGACGTTGATCTTCACCTGGCTGACGATGACGAACAGCACCATGGCCGCCAATGCCCATTGCGACGAGGCGAACACGTAGTTGAATGCCACCAGGTACATCTGCGTCGGCTCGGCGGCGCGCTCCATGGGGATTTCATGCTGCAGGGCGAGAAAAGCGAGGAAGGCGCCGGCGAGCATCTTCAGCGCGCCGGGGATGATCCAGCCGGGGCCGGCCAGCAGCAGTGCGGTCCACCAGCGTACGCGGTTGGCGCGGGTTTTCTCGGGCAAAAAACGTAGGTAGTCGACCTGCTCGCCGATCTGTGTGATCAGGGCCAGGGCGACGGTGCAGGCGGCGCCGAAGTGCAGCAGGTTGAAGCTGCCGGGGTCGCCCTCGCGGCCAGCGAAGCTGGTCCAGTCCGATAGTGCTTCGGGGTTCTTGGCGATGACGAACACGTAGGGCAGCACCAGCAGGAACAGCCACACGGGCTGCGTCCACATCTGCAGGCGGTTGATCAGGGTGATGCCGTAGGCCACCAGCGGAATGATGATGATTGAGCAGATCACATAGGCCAGGGCCAACGGGATGTTGAAGTACAGCTCCAGGGCCAGCGCCATGATCGCCGCTTCGAGGGCGAAGAACAGGAAAGTGAAGCTGGCGTAGATCAGCGAGGTGATGGTCGAGCCGATGTAGCCGAAACCGGCACCACGGGTCAGCAGGTCCATGTCCAGGCCGGAGCGGGCGGCGTAGTAGCTGATCGGCAGGCCGGTGAGGAAGATCACCAGGCTGACCGCGAGGATCGCCCACAGGGTGTTGGTGAAGCCGTAGGACAGCGCCAGTGCGCCGCCGATGGCCTCCAGGGCGAGGAACGACACGGCTCCAAGCGCGGTGTTGGCGATGCGCAGCTCCGACCACTTGCGGAACGACCTGGGCGTGAAGCGCAGGGCGTAATCCTCCATGGTCTCGTCGGCGACCCAGGCGTTGTAGTCGCGGCGAATCTTGATGATGCGCTGGGTGCCGGTTGGTTGCACGGGCGAAGTCCTGCTGGCGTTATCGGGTAAGACCGTCCCTGTCGCGCGTCCCTGTAGGAGCCGGCTTGCCGGCGATCAGCAGGGCTGAAAGGGGCGAGTCGCCCGCAAGCGGGCTCCTACGGCACGTTGAAATAGCAACTTCCATGCCCCGGCTCGGCGAGGCCTCTGCCGCGCGCGCGAGCTTCTGTCTGCCTGGTTTTTCTGCGCCCAGCTTGCACCAGGCTGGAGCAGGGCGCTGTACGTCAGATGACGTATGCCCTTACGTCATGCTGCGTATACCCCGCTCGGTGGGGGCAAACGCATCCTAGCTGCGAAGCCGGCGTGGTTCGGCACGAATAACCAGCACAGGAGCACGACCATGGACTCTCAACCGATTCGACTTCTTCCCCGCCGGCTGGCGGTGGGGGCCGCAGCGCTCTCGCTGCTGGCCGCCAGCCTGTTCAGCCATGTGGCCAGCGCCGAGGTGAACACCACCGGCCTGGCGGTGACCGACAGCGAGGTCACGGTCGGCATTCTGCATTCGGCCACCGGCACCATGGCCATTTCCGAAACTGGTTCGATCCAGGCCGAACGTCTGGCTATCGAGCAGATCAACGCCAGTGGCGGTGTGCTCGGCCGGCAGATCAAGGTCATTCAGGAAGATGGGGCTTCCGACTGGCCGACCTTCGCCGAGAAGGCGCGCAAACTGCTGGTCGGTGACAAGGGCGCCACCGTGTTCGGCTGCTGGACGTCGGCCTCGCGCAAGGCGGTGCTGCCGGTGTTCGAAAAGGAAAACGGCCTGCTCTACTACCCGACCTTTTACGAAGGCCTGGAGCAGTCGAAGAACGTCATCTACACCGGCCAGGAAGCGACCCAGCAAATCCTCGCGGGCCTGGACTGGGTCGCCAAGGAGAAGGGCGCCAAGACCTTCTACCTGCTCGGCTCTGACTACATCTGGCCGCGTACCTCGATGAAGATCGCCCGCAAGCACATCGAGAACGTGCTCGGCGGCAAGGTGGTCGGCGAAGAGTACTACCCGCTGGGCAACACCCAGTTCGGCTCGCTGATCAACAAGATCAAGCTGCGCAAGCCTGACGTGGTCTTCGCTGCCGTGGTCGGTGGCTCCAACGTCGCCTTCTACAAGCAGATGAAAGCCGCCGGTGTCACCGCCGACAAGCAGACCCTGCTGACCCTGTCGGTCACCGAAGACGAGCTGCTCGGCATCGGCGGCGAGAACATGGCTGGCTTCTACGCCTCGATGAAGTACTTCCAGAGCCTGGACAACCCGAACAACGCCGCCTTCGTCGAAGCCTTCAAGGCCAAGTATGGTAAGGACGCGGTGATCGGTGACGTGACCCAGGCTGCCTACCTCGGCCCATGGCTGTGGAAAGCCGCGGTGGAGAAAGCCGGCAGCTTCGACATCGACAAGGTGGTCGCCGCTTCTCCGGGCATCGAGCTGGACACCGCGCCGGAAGGCTACGTCAAGGTGCACGACAACCATCACCTGTGGAGCAAGACCCGCATCGGTGAAGTGCAGAAAGACGGTCAGTTCAAGGTGGTATTCGAGTCCGATCTGATCGAGCCGAACCCCTTCCCGGAAGGCTACCAGTAAGCAACACCCTCTCGTAGGAGCCAGCTTGCTGGCGATCAATGAATCGCCGGCAAGCCGGCTCCTACCGGCTTTTCTCTTTTCTTCTGGAGACCATCGACATGGAATGGCTATCGGAATTCGGCGCCATCGCAGCCATGCAGGGGTTCAACGGCTTGTCCGTGTTCTGCGTACTGCTGCTGATGGCTCTGGGGCTGGCGATCATCTTCGGGCAGATGGGCGTGATCAACATGGCCCATGGCGAGTTTCTCACCATCGGCGCCTACACCACCTTCGTGGTGTCCTCGCTGACGTCTAGCTACGCACCGGCCTTCGGGCCTTACTACTTCTTCCTCGCGATCATCCTCTCGTTCTTCATCGCCGGCGCCATTGGCTGGCTGGTGGAGTGGGCGATGATCAGCAAGCTCTACCAGCGTCCGTTGGATACCCTGTTGGCCACCTGGGGTCTGTCCCTGGTGATGCAGCAGGGCTTTCGCTCGATCTTCGGCGCGCGTGAAGTCAGCGCCACGCTGCCGGACTGGCTGATGGGTTCGTGGAACCCGACCGAGGCCATCGACATCCCGCGCAACGGCCTGTTCGTCATGGGCCTGACCCTGCTGCTCACCGCGCTGCTGTTCCTGATGATCTATCGCTCGCGCTGGGGCCTACAGGTGCGTGCGACCATGCAGAATCGGGTGATGGCACGCTCCGTGGGCATCAACACCAAGCGCGTCGACCGTATGACCTTCGCCCTCGGCTGCGGTGTTGCCGGCGTTGCGGGCGCGGCCTTCACCACCATCGGTTCGACCGGGCCGACAGCAGGTTCGCTTTACATCGTCGACACCTTCCTGGTGGTGGTGTTCGGCGGTGCCTCCAGCCTGCTCGGCACCATCGCCTCGGCCTTCAGCATCGCCCAGGCGCAATCGCTGCTGGAGTTCTTCACCAGCGGTTCGATGGCCAAGGTGTTCACCCTGTCCGCCGTGGTGCTGATCCTGATGCTGCGCCCGCAGGGGCTGTTCTCGGCCAAGGTGCGCAAATGAAAAATTACGTACCGCTCCGGCAAGCGGCGCAGGTGATTCGTAGGAGCCCGCGTGCGGGCGATGACCAAGCGAAAGATCGCCCACAAGCGGGCTCCTACAGTGAATTGAGGAGGCGGACATGAACAATACACTCGATAAACTGCTCGGCGGCAAGCAGGGCGCCATCGGCCTGGCGCTGCTCGCCGCGCTGATTCTGGTGGTGTTTCCGCTGGCGCTGGATGCCTTCCGCCTGAACATGGTGGGCAAGTACCTGACTTACGCCTTCGTCGCCGTTGGCCTGGTGCTGTGCTGGGGCTATGGCGGCATCCTGAGTCTGGGCCAGGGCATCTTCTTTGGCCTGGGCGGCTACTGCATGGCGATGTTCCTCAAGCTCGAGGCATCCGACCCGGAGAGCACCAAGATCCAGTCCACACCTGGCATTCCAGACTTCATGGACTGGAACCAGATCACCGAACTGCCGTTGTTCTGGGAGCCCTTCCACAGCCTGAGCTTCACCCTGATCGCGGTGGTGGCGGTGCCGGTGTTGCTGGCCTTGGTGATCGGTATCGCGATGTTCAAGCGCCGCGTCGGTGACGTGTACTTCTCCATCGTCACCCAGGCCATCGCGCTGATCCTCACCGTGCTGATCATCGGCCAGCAGGGGCTGACCGGTGGCGTCAACGGCATCACCGATCTGCGCACGCTCAAGGGCTGGGACATCCGCAGTAACGAGGCCAAGTTGATTCTCTACTTCGTCAGTGCGGCGCTGCTGATCGGCTGCATTCTCATCGCCCGTTTCATCATCGCTTCCAAGCTCGGTCGCCTGCTGCTGGCGATGCGCGACAAGGAAGAGCGGGTGCGTTTCTCCGGTTACGACGTGGCCAGCTTCAAGATCTTCGTGTTCTGCGTCGGCGCGGCATTCGCCGGTATCGGTGGGGCGATGTTCACCCTGCAGGTGGGCTTCATGTCGCCGAGCTTCGTCGGCATCGTACCGTCGATCGAGATGGTCATCTTCGCCGCAGTCGGCGGGCGCCTGTCGCTGCTCGGCGCGGTGTATGGCGCGCTGCTGGTCAACTTCGGCAAGACCTACTTCTCCGAGAGCTTCCCCGAGTTGTGGCTGTACCTGATGGGCGGCCTGTTCATCGTCGTGGTTATGTACTTCCCCAATGGCTTGGCGGGGCTGTGGGACAGCCACGGCAAGCGTTGGCTGGCCCGCTTGCAGCGCAAGCCACAGGTGGCCGCTGCGCCAAAGCCCGTTGCCGTTGCCCCCAGCAAGCGCCCAACCCCTGAACTGGAGACCACGCCATGAACAGCCCCGCAGGCTTCCAGGCCGCCAAGCCGGTACTGGCTATCGAGGGGCTGACCGTGTCCTTCGACGGCTTCAAGGCGGTCAACGACCTCAACCTCTACGTCGACCGCAACGAAGTGCATGTGGTGATCGGCCCTAACGGCGCCGGCAAGACCACGGTGCTAGACCTGATCTGTGGCAAGACCCGCGCCACCGCCGGCAGCATCGATTTCGATGGCCGTGAGCTGACCAAGATGCGCGAGTTCGACATCGTTCGTGCCGGCGTCGGGCGCAAGTTCCAGAACCCGTCGATCTACGAAAACCTGACGGTGTTCGAGAACCTGGAAATGTCCTACCCGGCCGGGCGCAAGGTGTTCGGCGCGCTGTTCTTCAAGCGCACGCATGAGGTGATCGAGCGGGTCGAGCAGGTGGCGCAGGAAATCATGCTCGGCGATCACCTGCACCGTCAGGCGGATCTGCTCTCGCATGGGCAGAAGCAGTGGCTGGAGATCGGCATGCTGCTGATGCAGGACCCGCAACTGCTGATGCTCGACGAGCCAGTGGCCGGCATGAGCGTCAGCGAGCGAGTAGCCACGGCCGATCTGCTCAACCGCATCAGCCAGGGCCGCTCGGTGCTGGTCATCGAGCACGACATGGAGTTCGTGAAAAGCATCGCCCACCGCGTCACCGTGCTGCACCAGGGCAAGGTGCTGGCCGAGGGCAGCATGGAGGCGGTGCAGAGCAACCCGAAGGTGATCGAGGTGTACCTGGGGCATTGATGGCCATGGCTACGAAACGGTGCGCGCGGCGCACCCTACACCCGGGTATCAGACCCTAGGGTGCGCCGTGCGCACCGTCTATGTTGGAGTGACAAGCATGTTCCAGATCAGCAACCTCGCTTCTGGCTACGGCCAGAGCCAGATCCTCCACGAGCTCAACCTCGACGTGGCGAAGAAAGAAATCGTCGCGGTGATGGGCCGCAACGGCATGGGCAAGACCACCTTGTTCAAGAGCCTGATGGGCATCCTGCCGCAGTGGGGCGGGCAGGTTCGCGTGGACGGCAAGGACGTGTCGAAACTGGAAACCCATCAGCGGGTGGAAAGCGGCATCGCCTACGTGCCGCAGGGGCGGATGATTTTCTCGCACATGACCGTGCTGGAAAATATCCAGGCCGGACTCCCGGCCTCCGCCGGGGGCAAGGTGCCGGACGATCTCTATGCGTTGTTCCCGGTGCTGCTCGAGATGCGCCACCGCAAGGGTGGCAACCTTTCCGGTGGGCAGCAGCAACAGTTGGCTATCGCCCGTGCGTTAGCTACCAACCCCAAGGTGCTGCTGCTCGATGAGCCGACCGAGGGCATCCAGCCGTCGATCATCAAGGACATCGCCCGCAGCCTGAAGGAGATCCGCAACATGCGCGACCTGACCATCGTGGTGTCCGAGCAGGTGCTGTCGTTCACCATGGAAATCGCCGACCGTTTCCTGGTCATCGAGAAGGGCAAGTTCGTCGTCGAGGAAACCCGCGACAAGGTCGATGAGGCGAGCATCAGCCGTTATTTGTCGGTGTGAGACTTTGCCCTCTCCCTAACCCTCTCCCGCAAGCGGGAGAGGGGACTGTTCTGCGCATAAGTCATGTTTCACCGCGCTTTGCCCCCCTCTCCCATTTATTGGGGGCACGCCTAGTGGAGAAGGGCCGGGGGAGAGGGCATGAATTCCCGCTTTACGGCCGCTGTGTTCTCCATGCAGCGGCCGCTTTTTCGTGTCCGCGAAAAAGGCCGAAGGCCCCGTGGAATCTGGTGCCTGGGCATACGTCATCCAACGTATTGGCCGATTCCCCCGCACGTTCGAGACTGGCTCCGTACCCCGGCACAGGCCGGCATTCCTCACAGGTCTTATGGAGCTCAGTCATGACCGATACCCTGATCAAGGTCGACCTCAACCAGGCTGCTACCGATAACGAACAGGTGCATAACCGCTGGCACCCGGACATTCCCATGGCCTGCTGGGTCAACCCGGGCGATGACTTCATTCTCGAGACCTACGACTGGACCGGCGGTGCGATCAAGAACAATGACGACGCCAGCGATGTGCGTGACGTCGACCTGTCCACCGTGCATTACCTGTCCGGCCCGGTAGGCGTGAAAGGCGCTCAGCCGGGCGACCTGCTGATCGTAGAGCTGCTCGATATCGGCGCCAAGCAGGACATGCTCTGGGGCTTCAACGGCTTCTTCTCGAAGAACAACGGCGGTGGTTTTCTCACCGACCATTTCCCCTCGGCGCAGAAGTCGATCTGGGACTTCGAGGGCATGTTCACCAAGAGCCGGCACATTCCCGGCGTGCGTTTCGCCGGCCTGATCCACCCGGGGCTGATCGGCTGCCTGCCGGATCACAAGATGCTCGCCGACTGGAACAAGCGCGAGCAGGCGCTGATCGACACCAACCCGACCCGCGTACCGCCGCTGGCCAACCCGCCGTTCGCCAGCACTGCGCACATGGGCAAGATGAAGGGCGAGGCGCGCGACCTGGCGGCCGCTACCGGCGCGCGCACCGTGCCGCCGCGTGAGCATGGCGGCAACTGCGACATCAAGGATCTGTCGCGCGGCTCGAAGATCTTCTTCCCGGTCTATGTCGACGGCGCCGGCCTGTCGGTGGGCGACCTGCACTTCAGTCAGGGCGACGGCGAGATCACCTTCTGCGGCGCCATCGAGATGGCCGGCTGGGTGCACATGAAGGTCGAGCTGATCAAGGGCGGCATGGCCAAGTACGGCATCAAGAACCCGATCTTCAAGCCCAGCCCGATCGTGCCCACCTACAACAACTACCTGATCTTCGAAGGCATCTCGGTCGACGACGACGGCAAGCAGCACTACCTGGACGTCAACCTGGCCTACAAACAGGCCTGCCTCAACGCCATCAACTACCTGACCAAGTTCGGCTACTCGCCGGCCCAGGGCTATTCGCTGCTCGGCTCGGCGCCGGTACAGGGGCATATCAGCGGTGTGGTCGACATCCCCAACGCCTGCGCCACGTTGTGGCTGCCGACCGATATCTTCGAGTTCGACATCAACCCCAGCGCCAGCGGCCCGACCAGGTTCCTCGACGGCAGCATCGACCTGCCCATCGCCTACGACAAGTGATGCTCGCGCGCACGGCCACCGTAGGGTGCGCCGTGCGCACCGAATTTATCGAGGTATTGCCATGCCCATCTACGAATACGACTGCCCGAGCTGTGGCGATTTCACCGTGCTGCGGCCGATGGCCGAGCGCGACGCCGCCTGCGTCTGCCCGTACTGCGACACGCCGAGCGAGCGGGTGATCCTCAGCGCGCCGGGTCTGGCCAGCATGGCCGGCAGCCAGCGCCGCGCCCATGAAACCAACGAGCGCAGCGCCCACGCGCCGCAAAGCCTCGAAGAGTACAAGGCCAACCGCAAGCACCCGGCTGGCTGCAGTTGCTGCGGCCCGAGCAAACCGGTCGAGCGCACCAAGGCCAACCCCCACGGCCTCAAGGCCAGCCCGTCGGCACGGCCGTGGATGATCAGCCATTGAGGCCGTGTTCTGGGTCCCCGCCTGCGCGGGGATGACGTGGGTTTTCACCGTCATTCCCGCGAAGGCGGGAATCCAACCCGCAGAACGTTCCTGTAGGAGCGGCTGGGCGGCATTCCGTTTTAGCCGCGATAAACGGCGACACATAGAGAGTTTCGCGGCTGAAGCCGCTCCTACGCCATACATCGCAAACGGAGGTTTTCCATGCGCCACGGCGATATTTCCAGCAGCCCTGATACCGTCGGCGTTGCCGTCGTCAATTACAAGATGCCGCGCCTGCATACCAAGGCCGAAGTGCTCGATAACGCGCGCAAGATCGCCGAGATGATCAAGGGCATGAAGCTCGGCCTGCCCGGCATGGATCTGGTGGTGTTCCCCGAGTACAGCACCATGGGCATCATGTACGACAAGGACGAGATGATGGCCACCGCCGCGACCATCCCAGGCGATGAAACGGCGATCTTCTCCGCCGCCTGCCGCGAGGCCAAGACCTGGGGCATCTTCTCGCTCACTGGCGAACGCCATGAAGAGCACCCGCACAAGGCACCGTACAACACGCTCATCCTGATCAACGACCAGGGCGAGATCGTCCAGCGCTACCGCAAGTGCATTCCCTGGTGTCCCATCGAGGGCTGGTATCCGGGCGACCGTACCTACGTCTCCGAAGGTCCCAAGGGTATGAAGATCAGCCTGATCATCTGCGACGACGGCAACTACCCGGAAATCTGGCGCGACTGCGCGATGAAGGGCGCCGAGCTGATCGTGCGCTGCCAGGGCTACATGTACCCGGCCAAGGATCAGCAGGTGCTGATGGCCAAGACCATGGCCTGGGCCAACAACTGCTATGTGGCGGTGGCCAACGCCACCGGCTTCGACGGCGTGTACAGCTACTTCGGCCACTCGGCGCTGATCGGCTTCGATGGCCGCACCCTGGGCGAGTGTGGCGAGGAAGAAATGGGCATCCAGTACGCCCAGCTGTCGGTGTCGCAGATTCGTGATGCACGGGCCAACGACCAATCGCAGAACCACCTGTTCAAGCTGCTCCATCGCGGTTACACCGGCGTCTACAACTCCGGTGATGGCGACAAGGGCGTGGCCGATTGCCCGTTCGAGTTCTACCGCACCTGGGTGCTGGATGCGCAGAAGGCCCAGGAGGACGTGGAGAAACTTACCCGCTCGACCATCGGCGTGGCTGACTGCCCGGTGGGTGAGTTGCCGCATCCTGGCAAGGAACGCACGGCTGGATGAATACCGTGGGAGGGGGCTTTAGCCGCGACTGTCTCTTTCGCGGCTAAAGCCCCTCCTACGTAATTTCAGCAGCCCCGTTATCAAATCGAGGCGCTCTATGCCCTTCGCCAACGACCTGATCGACAGCAACCGCGAGCGCCTGGAGCAGCAGGGCGTTACCCGGCTGCAATCACGCTTCCTCTTCGAGCCCGTTGCCGTGATGGCCCTGCTGCGTTCGCGGATCATCGGCCAGGACGCAGTGCTGGCGCAGGTCGAGGCCATGCTCAAGGTGGTCAAGGCCGATATCGGCGAGCGCGAGCGGCCACTGGCGGTCAACCTGTTCATGGGCCCGACGGGTGTCGGCAAGACCGAGATCGTGCGCCTGCTGGCGCAGGCCATCCATGGCCGTGCCGATGCCCTGTGCCGCATTGATATGCACACCCTGGCCCAGGAACACTACGCCGCTGCCCTGACCGGTGCGCCGCCCGGTTACGTTGGCAGCAAGGAAGGCACCACGCTATTCGATGTCGAAGCCATCGCTGGCAGTTTCGGCAGGCCCGGCATCGTGCTGTTCGACGAGCTGGAGAAGGCCAGCCCGGAAGTGCTGCGCAGCCTGCTCGGCATTCTCGAGCATGGCCGCCTGACGTTGACTGCCGGCAGCCGTACCCTGGATTTCCGCAACAGCCTGATCTTCATGACCAGCAACGTCGGCGCGCAGCAGGCGCAGCGCTACCGCGAGCGTTTCTCCCGCGGTTGGCGGCGCTGGTTGGGGCTGGCACCGAAGGGCGAGGGTGCATTGCTGGAGCAGGTGCTGCACGAGCGTTTCGAGCCGGAATGGCTCAATCGCCTCGACCGCATTCTGGTGTTCGAGCGTGTCGACGAGCAGTGGTTGGATGCCTTGCTGAATATTGAGCTGGACAAGCTCAATCAGCGCCTGGGCCGTCAGGGCCGCTCACTACAGGTGGAGCAGAGTGCTCGCGCCTGGCTGTGTCGCGAACATGACGTGCGTTTCGGCGCTCGCGCGCTGGCGCGTCGTATCCGCACCGAGTTGGAGCCGGCAATTGCCGAACGGCTATTGGCGCAACCGGATCTGCTCCGCTTGTCCTGCACAGCTAAAGATGGCCACCTGTTGATCAATTAGCAGCCGGTTTTTCTACACTCTTTAGAGCGTTGGGTGGCGACATGTCCAGCATACGGCTTTGCAAGTGCAGCCTTACTCGCAGAATCGCTGAACTCTCTCCCTCACTTCGCATCCACAGATCACGGCCCCGATCTCCGGGGGGCAGCGTTTCGGGGAGCGAGCAATGACTGACAACAACAAGGCGCAGCTCCTGCGCATCAAGCTTACGGTTTGGGCGACAGTCGTTCTGGGCGCGCTGCTGGCGCTCGGTGGCGCTTATCTGCTGTGGCTGGGCGGTTCCTGGTACTACCTGCTGGCCGGCCTCGGCCTGCTGTTGGTGGGCGTGCTGATTCATCGCCGTCAGCGCGCGGCGCTATGGCTGTATGCCCTGGTGTTGCTGGCGAGCCTGGCCTGGACAGTTTTCGAGGTGCGTTTCGATTGGTGGCAGATGGCGCCGCGCATCGACCTGTGGTGCGTGCTCGGCCTGTGGCTACTGCTGCCCTGGATCAACCGGCATATCGCGCCTGGGCAACCCTGGCGTGACGGTGCCAGCGTGATGCTGGGTATCGGCCTGCTGCTGGGAGCGGGCATGGCGGGCTATTCGTTGACGCAGGACTATCATCGCTTGCCCGGCCGCTTCGACGAGCCGCGTATGGCCGCTGCAGGTGTGGCGACAGCCAGTCGTTCGGCCAGCGAATGGACTGCCTACGGCGGCTCGTCGCGTGGCGAGCGCTATGCCAGTGCCGAGCAGATCACCACGGCCAACGTCGGGCGGCTGAAGAAAGCCTGGGAGTTCCACACGGGGGATCTGCCCGGTGAGGGTGACCCCGGCGAGATTACCAATCAGGTGACGCCGCTCAAGGTCGGTGACAACCTGTTCATCTGCACGCCGCACAGCATCGCCATCGCGGTGGATGCCGACACCGGCGAGGAGCGCTGGCGCTTCGACCCGGCGATCAACCGCCAGGCCGAGTATTACCAGCACATGACCTGCCGTGGTCTGGCTTACCACGATGCGGCAGCCTATCGCGGCCCACTGATTGCCGCCCGAGATGGCGCGGCGCCGGAGCCTTCGCCAGCGGCAACGGCGCGCTGCACCCAGCGACTGTTCCTGCCGACCAACGATGCCACGCTGTACGCGCTAGATGTGCATGACGGCAAGCCGTGCGAGGACTTTGGCGAGGCCGGCATGGTCGACCTCAAGGTGGGCCTGGGCGACGATGCGCTGGGCATCTACCTGCCCACCTCGCCGCCGGTAGTCACCGAGAAACTGGTGATAGTCGGTGGTTCGGTGACCGACAACGGCTCAGTGGATTCGCCGGGTGGGGTGATCCGTGCCTACGACGTACGCACCGGTGCGCTGGTGTGGAACTTCGATCCTGGCCGCCCCGATGCCACCGAGCCGCTACCAGCCAGCGAGACCTACGTGCGCAGCACGCCAAACTCCTGGACCATCGGCACGGCGGACGAGGCACTGGGCCTGGTGTACATACCCATGGGCAACCAGACGCCGGATCAGTGGGGTGTGCAGCGCAGTGCGGAGGCCGAACGTTTCACCGCAGCGCTGGTGGCGCTGGACCTGGAAACCGGCAAGGTGCGTTGGGAATTCCGCACCGTGCATCATGACCTCTGGGATCGTGACCTGCCGTCTCAGCCCACGCTGATAGATATCGAAGGCGCTGATGGGCCGGTGCCGGCGATCATCCAGCCGACCAAGCGCGGCGATCTCTATGTGCTTGACCGGCGCAGCGGTGAGCCCATCGTGCCGGTCAGCGAGCATCCAGTGCCGCAGGGTACGGTGGAGGGCGACTTCACCGCGCCGACTCAGCCGGCATCAAAACTCAGCTATGCCCCTGACGAGCCGTTGCGCGAACGCGACATGTGGGGCGGTACGCCCTTCGATCAGTTGATGTGCCGCATCCAGTTCCATCGCCTGCGTTACGAGGGCGACTTCACGCCGCCATCGGAGCAGGGATCGTTGATCTACCCGGGCAACGTCGGCGTGTTCAACTGGCCATCGGTGGCGGTCGACCCGCAGCGGCAGATTCTGTTTGGCGCGCCCAACTATCTGGCGTTCGTGTCGCGTCTGGTCAAGCGCGAGGAGGCGCAGGATGTTCGTTATGGCAGTGGCGAAACCGGTCTGCAACCCAATCGTGGCGCGCCTTACATGGTCAGCCTGAAGCCGTTTCTTTCGGTCCTCGGCCTGCCTTGCCAGGCGCCGCCATGGGGCACTGTCACGGCGGTGGACCTGCGCAGCATGGACAAGGTCTGGCAGCGCAAGAATGGCACCAGCCGCGACAGTGCCCCGCTGGGCATTCCCCTGACCGTCGGCGTGCCGAACCTCGGCGGCCCGTTGGTCACTGCTGGTGGTCTGGGCTTTCTCAGCGGCACGCTGGATTACTACCTGCGCGCCTACGACATGCGCACCGGCGAGGAGTTATGGAAGGACAGGCTGCCGGCCGGCGGCCAGGCCACTCCTATCAGCTACGTGTCGGAGAAGACCGGCAAGCAATATGTGGTGGTAATGGCCGGCGGGCACGGCTCGTTCGGTACGCGCCTGGGCGACTCGCTGGTGGCCTGGACGCTGGAAGAGGATGAGTAGATAGCACAAGGCCCGCAGAGCGGGCCTTGTTCGATGGATCAGTGATGCTCGCGCGTCGCGCGGAATTTCACCTCCGGCCAACGCTCTTCCATCAGGCTGAGGTTGACGCGGGTCGGGGCCAGGTAGGTGAGGTGACCGCCGCCGTCGACGGCGAGGTTCTCAAAGGCCTTGTCCTTGAATTCCTTGAGCTTCTTCTCGTCGCTGCATTCGATCCAGCGCGCCGACCAGACGTTGATCGCCTCGTAGGCGCACTCCACCTTGTATTCCTCCTTCAGGCGGCTGGCGACCACGTCGAACTGCAGCACACCGACCGCGCCGAGGATGATGTCGTTGTTGCGCTCGGGGAAGAACACCTGGGTGGCGCCTTCCTCGGCCAGTTCCTGCAGGCCCTGACGCAACTGCTTGGATTTCAGCGGGTCTTTCAGGCGCACGCGGCGGAACAGTTCCGGGGCGAAGTGCGGGATACCGGTGAAGCCCAGGTTCTCGCCTTCGGTGAAGGTGTCGCCGATCTGGATGGTGCCGTGGTTGTGCAGACCGATGATGTCGCCGGCATAGGCTTCTTCCAGGTGCTCACGCTCGCTGGAGAAGAAGGTCAGCGCGTCGCCGACGCGCACGTCCTTGCCCAGGCGCGCGTGGCGCATCTTCATGCCTTGGGTGTACTTGCCCGAGCAGATGCGCATGAAGGCGATGCGGTCCCTATGCTTCGGGTCCATGTTCGCCTGGATCTTGAACACGAAGCCGGAGAACTTCTCCTCGGTCGGCTCCACGTTGCGCTCGTTGGCGGCGCGCGGCAGCGGGCGCGGCGCCCAGTCGACCACGGCATCGAGTACGTGATCGACGCCAAAGTTGCCCAGTGCGGTGCCGAAGAATACCGGGGTCATCGCGCCCTTGAGGAAGGCGTCGGGCTCGAACGCGTGGCAGGCACCCTGCACCAGCTCCAGCTCTTCGACGAAACGCTCGTACATGTCGCCGAGGTGGTTGCGGGCTTCGTCGGAATCCAGCTTCTGGATGATCTTGGCTTCGGTGCGCTCGTGGCCGTGACCGGGGGTGTAGACGATGATGTAGTCGCCGGTCAGGTGGTAGACGCCCTTGAAGTCCTTGTAGCAGCCGATCGGCCAGGTGATCGGCGCGGCCTTGATGTTGAGCACCGCCTCGATCTCGTCGAGCAGCTCGATGGGGTCGCGGATGTCGCGGTCGAGCTTGTTGATGAAGCTGACGATGGGCGTGTCGCGCAGGCGGCAGACGTCCATCAGGGCGATGGTGCGTGGCTCGACGCCCTTACCGCCGTCGAGCACCATCAGCGCACTGTCCACCGCGGTCAGGGTGCGGTAGGTGTCTTCGGAGAAGTCTTCGTGGCCGGGGGTGTCGAGCAGGTTGATCATGTGCTCGCGGTAGGGGAACTGCATCACCGAGGTGGTGATGGAGATGCCGCGCTGCTTCTCCATCTCCATCCAGTCGGAAGTAGCGTGACGGTCGGACTTACGCGACTTCACGGTGCCGGCCACTTCGATGGCCTTGCCCATCAGCAGCAGCTTTTCGGTGATGGTGGTCTTACCGGCGTCCGGGTGGGAAATGATGGCGAAAGTGCGGCGCTTGGCGACTTCGGCGGCCTGGGTGGTCATGAATATGTGCCTGGATGGAGTCGTTGAGGGTGCCTAGGCACCCGTAAAACGCGGGATTATACCGATAACTGTGCGCTCTGGCGGAGAGCGGCCATCGGTTTTCAGGTGGGCCGGTAGGTGATGCTGACGGGCCGTGGAGTAGATGCGTAAATATCGCGTAAATGAATGGTTATGAAAATTATTCCCATATAGAGTAGCCGCCCGTCGCAGTGGGTCAGGGTAAGGGTGGCTCCGTCGTGTTCAAGAAAATCATCTTCCAGCTGCACTGGTTCTTCGGTATCAGTGCCGGCTTGGTGCTGGCCATCATGGGTATCACCGGCGCCCTTTATAGCTTCGAGGGCGAGATAACCCGGGCGCTGAATGCCGAGCGCTGGCAGATCCAGCCCAGCGCACAGGGGCATCTCACGCCAGGCGAGTTGGCTGCGAAGATCGAGGCCGCTACCGCTGATCGTGTTACTGCGTTGTGGGTCGACGGTCGCCATGACGGGCCTGGCACCGCTTTTCTTATGCCACCGCCGGGCGAGCGCCGTGGGCCGCGCATCCCTTTCGACCCCTACACCGGGGAGGTGCTGGCCGAGCCCATTGGTCAGGATTTCTTCCACCTGATGTTGATGCTGCACCGTTTTCTATCGATGGGCGAGGTAGGCAAGCAGATCACCGCTGCCAGCACTCTGGCGCTGCTGTTCTTCTGTTTCTCTGGACTGTACCTGCGTTGGCCGCGCAAGGCTTTGAGCTGGCGTACCTGGCTGGCCCTGGACTGGAAGAAAAAGGGCCGCAGCTTCAACTGGGACCTGCACGCAATCGCCGGCACCTGGGCGCTGTTGTTCTATCTTTGTGCCGGCCTCACCGGTCTGTACTGGTCCTATGACTGGTATCGCGACGGACTGACACGCATGCTTTCCGATACTCCGCCCGAGCAGCGCGGTGAGCGTGGTCGTGGCGGCCGTCAGGTGCCCAGCGGTCCTGCGCCGGAAGTTGACTACGACGCTGTGTGGCAGAGCATCCAACAAACTGCCGGCTCCGGGCTGGTTGCCTGGAACCTGCGCCTGCCGCCGGTGGCCGGTCAGCCGGCGACGGTCTTCTATGTACTCGATGGCGCCGAGCATGTGCGCGCCTTGAACCAGTTCCAGATCGATCCGAAAAGTGGCGAAGTCAGCCGCCATGAACGCTACGCCGACAAGAGCTTCAAGGCGCAGCTGCTGGCCAGCATTTATGCGCTGCACGTCGGCGAGTACTTCGGTATGCCTGGACGCATCCTGATGATGCTGGCCACCGGGGCCATGCCGCTGTTCTTCGTTACCGGCTGGCTGCTGTATCTGGACCGTCGGCGCAAAAAGCGCGCGGCGCTGGCTGCGCGTGGTGCCTTGAAAGGTGGCGATTCTGGCGAGGGTTGGCTGGTTGGTTTCGCCAGCCAGAGTGGCTTCGCCGAGCAACTGGCCTGGCAGAGTGCCGGGCAGTTGCAGGCTGCGGGTATCCCGGTGCGGGTCGAGCCGCTCTCGCGCCTCGACGCTGACAGCCTGAGCCGCACGCAGAAGGCGCTGTTTGTGGTCAGCACCTTCGGTGATGGCGAGGCGCCGGACGCCGCGCAGGGTTTCGAGCGCAAGGTGCTCGGCGGCTCTCTGCCGCTCGAGCAACTGAGCTATGCCGTGCTGGCCCTGGGCGACCGGCAGTACCAGCACTTCTGCGGCTTCGCCCGGCGCATCAATGACTGGCTGGGTTTGCAGGGGGCGCAGCGCCTGTTCGACAGCGTTGAGGTCGATGGCGCCGATCAGGCTGCGCTGCAGCGCTGGCAACAGCAGTTGAGCGAGCTGACCGGCGCGGCGCCGATACGCTTCGAAGACGCGCCCTGGCAGAGCTGGACGCTGGCCGAACGGCGTCTGCTCAACCCCGGCAGCCAGGGTGCGCCGGTGTACTTCATCGGCCTGACGCCGCCGGCGCAGAGCACCTGGCAGGCCGGTGACATTCTGGAAATACGTCCACGCCATGCCTCTGCGCGCGTGTTGGCCTGGCTACAGCACTCCGGTTTCGACGGCTCTGAACCGGTGATGCTCGAGGGCCAGGCGCTGAGCCTGAGTGAAGCCCTGGTCGAGCGCCAGTTGCCGGCAAGCCTCGCGCATCTGGTCGGCCTGCATGCCCAGGCGCTGGTCGATGCCCTGGCGCCGCTGGGTTCGCGTGAATACTCCATCGCCTCGGTGGCGGCCGATGGTGTGCTGCAGCTGATCGTGCGCCAGGCCGTGCAGGCCGACGGCAGCCTCGGCATCGGTTCCGGCTGGCTGACCGAACATCTGCCCGTAGGCGGGCAACTGCTGGCGCGGGTGCGGCGCAACAGCGGCTTCCACCTGCCGGACGATGATCGCCCGCTGATCCTGATCGGCAACGGCACCGGCTTGGCCGGACTGCGCTCGCTACTGCGCGCACGGGCACTGGCCGGGCAGGGGCGCAACTGGCTGCTGTTCGGCGAGCGCAACCGCGTCCAGGATTTCTTCTGTGGCGAGGAGATGGAAGCGGCACTGAGCAGGGGCGAGCTGCAGCACCTGGATCTGGCGTTCTCCCGCGATCAGGCCGAGAAACGCTATGTGCAGGACCTGCTGCGCGAGCAGCACGAGCGCCTGCGTGCCTGGCTGGCCGAGGGCGCAGCGATCTATGTCTGCGGTAGCCTGCAGGGCATGGCCGGTGGCGTCGATGCGGCATTGCGCGAGCTGCTCGGCGACGAGGTGGTGGACGATCTGATCGAGGAAGGGCGTTACCGCCGCGACGTGTATTGAGGGTGATAGGCCGGGCTGCGCGGGCAGAAGTTGCCGAAGTGATTTTTATACATGAGAATCATTCGCCTTAATTGTCTGGGTAACCCACATGACCGCCAGCCTGGCTCGCATCCTGATCGTCGAGGACGATCGCACCCTGGCCGCCCAGCTCGGCGAGCTGCTGCGTGGTCAAGGTTATGCCACCAGCGCCTGTCATCTGGGCGAAGCCGGGCTGGAGACGGCGCTGCGCGAGTCGCCGGATCTGCTGTTGCTTGATGTGATGCTGCCGGACGTCAACGGCTTTTCCGTGCTGCGCCGCCTGCGCGAGCAACAGCAGACGCCGGTGATCATGCTCACTGCCTGTGGCGCCGAGGAGGAACGCATTCGCGGCCTGCGCCATGGTGCTGACGATTACCTGCCCAAGCCCTTCAACATCACCGAGCTGCAGCTTCGCATAGATGCCGTGCTGCGCCGCACGCGCGCGCAGGAGAGTGCGCGCGGCGGCCAGACGCAGCAGTTGCAGGTCGACGAACTGCATCTGGATCGCCACGCCCAGCAGGCGCGGGTCGGCGACTGCGACCTGGCGCTGACGCCGCTGCAGTTCCGTTTGCTCTGGTTGCTGGTCAGCCACCGCGGCGAGGCGCTGAGCAAACCCTACCTCTACCGCATGGCGCTGGAGCGCGAGTACAGCCAATACGACCGCAGCCTGGACATGCACGTCAGCCGCATCCGTCGCCGTCTGGGCGAAGCCGGCCTCGGCGCCGACCGCCTGCAGACCCTGCACGGTCGCGGTTACGCCTTCACATGAACCGGCGCCTGTTCTGGAAGCTGTGCCTGGTCATCGGCCTGGGCAGCGTGCTGCTGTTCTGGATCATCGCCCGCGTCGCCTGGCAGACCGAGGAGCGCATGAGCTTCATCGACGCCGAACACCAGCGCACCCTGCGCCACTACGGCGAGCAGGCTGAGGCGATGTACCGCGCTGGCGATCATGAAGCCCTGGCGCGCTGGCTGACCACCCTGCAGCAGCAGGAGCAGACCTGGGCGGCGGTGGTCGAGGCCGAGGTGCGGCCGCTGGCTGGCAGCGTGCTCAACGAGCGCTTCTACGAGGGCTTCGGCCTGGGCCGCGATGTGAGCTGGAAGATCCACCTGTACTTCCAGGAGAACCCCATCATGGATTTGCCGTTCGCCGACGGCCGGACCCATTTTCTGATCATCCTGCCGCAGCGCATGCGCCCCGGTCTCAATTGGCACTACGCCAAGCTGCTGCTGCAACTGGTGGTGCCGCTGGTGCTGATGCTGATCGTCTGCCTGATGCTCTATCGCCACCTGATGCAGCCGCTCGGCCGTCTGGAGCAGGCCACCCGGCAGTTCAGCGATGGTCGCCTGGACGTGCGCGTGCGCTCGCTGCTGGGCTCGCGCAACGACGAGCTGGCGCGTCTGGCCGAGACCTTCGACGCCATGGCCGCGCGCACCGGGCAACTGATCATCGACCAGCGCCAGCGCCTGGCGGACATGTCCCACGAGCTACGCACACCGCTGACGCGCATCGAGATGGCGGTGAGCCTGGCCGAGCAGGACGGCGGCCAGCGCCAGCTGCTCGAACGCATCCGCGACGACTGTGCCGGCATGCGCCGTCTGGTCGAGAATGCCCTGCCCCTGAGCTGGCTGGAGAACGAGCGCCCCGAGCTGCGCGACGAGAACCTGGACCTGTCCGAACTGCTCGACAGCATCCTCGACGATGCGCGTTTCGAGTACCCGGACCGGCAGATTCTCTGTCAGGTGCCTGACAGCGCGCCGTTGCATGGCAGCAGCAGCCGGGCGCTGGGCCAGGCCATCGAGAACGTGGTGCGCAATGCGCTGGACCACACCCCGCCGGGTGGCCAGATCGAGGTCAGCCTGAGCGAGGAGGGCGATGCCTGGCTGCTGCAGGTTGCCGACCAGGGCCCGGGCGTGGCCGAGCAATGGCTGGAGCGCATCTTCCAGCCGTTCTTCCGTGGCGGCAGCGAGCGTGCCGGTTTCGGCCTCGGCCTGGCGCTGGCGCAACGGCAGGTCAGTGCCACTGGCGGCAGCATCCGCGCGAGCAATCGCGCCGGCGGTGGCTTGCTCATGTACATCCGCCTACCACGCGCGGCCATGTAACAGTTGTAAAAGTGATTCCCTGCTCAGGTGCTTGTGATGAGAATTCGCAAATGCGAAATATTCACATCTTTCCTGGGGAGGATCGATCATGCCGCACTGCCCTTATCGCCTGAGCCTGCTTGGCGCCATTACCTTCGGCGGCCTGCTGGCCGCCACGCAGGCGCATAGCGCCCAGGACTTGCTGGAGTTGGCCGCACAGGAAATCACTGCCGCCGCGCTGGATCGCAGCGAGAGCGTCGAGGCCGAGCAACTGCAGCGCTACCAGGCCAGCGACTTGCAGGAAGTGTTCGAGTCCAATCCCGAGGTGTCGGTGGCTGGCGGTTCCAGTGCCGCACAAAAGCTCTACCTGCGCGGCCTGGAAGACACCCTGCTGAACATCAGCATCGATGGTGCTAGCCAGCCGGGGCAGACCTTTCACCACACCGGCCGCATCAGCATCGAGCCAGAGTTGCTCAAGCGTGCGGAAGTCCAGGCCGGCACTGGTGACGCGACCGCCGGGCCAGGTGCGCTGGGCGGCGCGATCCGCTTCGTCACCAAGGACCCGGACGACTTGCTGCGCGAAGGCGAGCAACTCGGCGCGCTGCTCAAGACCGGTTACTTCAGCAATGGCGAGGGCTACAAGACCAGCGCCAGCGTGTTCGGGCGCTTCAATGAAAACTGGTCGGCGCTGGCCATGACCACCTACCAGGATCAGAACGACTACGAGGACGGCAACAACGACGACGTGCTCGGCACGGCCGCGCGGCAGAAGCTCGGCTTCGCCAAGCTGATGGGCAAGCTGACGGATGAGCAGACCCTGCGCCTGAGCTACGAGCGCCGTCTCGATGAAGGCGAACGCCCGCAGCGTCCACAGTGGGTTGTCTCGGCGCCGCGTAATGCTGCGTATCCATTGCAGACCGAGCGGGAAACCTGGACGCTCAATTACGCCCTGCAACCGCAGAACAACGACCTGCTCGACCTCGAACTGACCACTTACCACACCACCAACGAGCTGCAGCAGGATGGTCGTTTCGGTCTGTATTTCGGTGAAACCCGCAGCAGCGGCTTCGACCTGCGCAATACCAGCCGCTTCGCCTCGCACAAGCTGACCTACGGCGTGGACTACCGCGACGATCGCACCACCCTGGGCCCGGAAGGCGACCGTGAGGCGGACAGTGAGAACGGTGAGGTGCTGGGCTTCTATGTGCAGGATGCCTACCAGATTACGTCGCGCCTGCTGCTCAACGCAGGGCTGCGCTATGACCGCTACG
The DNA here is from genome assembly GCF_003935465.1 of Pseudomonas sp. o96-267. Classification (NCBI taxonomy): domain Bacteria; kingdom Pseudomonadati; phylum Pseudomonadota; class Gammaproteobacteria; order Pseudomonadales; family Pseudomonadaceae; genus Pseudomonas; species Pseudomonas sp. o96-267. Next base: position 148,024 of record NZ_RHQP01000002.1, on the reverse strand, counting down.
AGCTGGACGACCGCGACAAGCAGACGTTCAAGGAAGAGGGTTTCAGCCCCAACCTGAGCCTGCGCTATCAGCTCACCCCCGAGCTGGCGGTGTTCGCCGGGCATTCCCAGGCGCTGCGCGGCCCGCAGGTTCGCGATGCGTTCAAACTCGACGTGGCCGGCAACGACCCCAGCCTGAAAGCGGAGAAGGCGCGTACCGAAGAGGTCGGTTTCGACTATCGCCTGGGCGGCCTGGAGTTCATGGGCAAGGCCTACGTCACCCACATCCGCGATGCCATTTCCTATACCCCGGACCGGGCCAACCTGTACCGCAACCTCGGCGACCTGGAAACCAAGGGTGTGCTGCTGCAAGGCGCCTATCACTGGCAACAGGTCAGCCTGGGGCTGAGCTTCCATCGCAACATCGCTCGCCTGGATGATCGCCGTCTCAACGCATACGAGCACAACGGCCTGGGCACCAGCCTGGGCAATACCTGGACGACCTTCGCCGATTATCGTGCCAGCGATAGCCTGACCGTCGGCTGGCAGGGCCGCTTCGTGCGCGGTATCGACACGCTGCATACGATCGATGGCGATGTCTCCAAGCCGGGCTACGGTGTGCATGACCTGTATGCCGAATGGCAGGCCGTGCCGGAAAGCCTGACGGTGACCCTGACGCTGAAGAACCTGCTGGACAAGCAATACCTGGATCACGCCAGCAACGAGGACTTCACCCATATTCCCGGCTACGGCATCGTGCGCGGCTCCTACGAGCCGGGACGTGAACTGCGTCTGGGCCTGGCATGGCGAATCTGATGGGGCGAGCAATCGTAGCTGTATTGCTGGGGCTGGCGCTGCTGGCCCCGGTGCAGGCGCAGGTGCTGACCGATCTGGCCGGGCGTGAGGTGCGGGTGCCCGAGCGTGTCGAGCGCATCGTGCTGGGCGAAGGCCGTCTGCTGCCGGTGCTGGCCATTCTCGAAGGCGAGCAGTTGCTGCAGCGCCTGGTGGGCATGCCGGCCGACCTGGCGCTGGTCGATCCCGGCAGCGCGCGGCAATACCAGCAGGCCTTTGCCGAACTGGCCAAGGTGCCACGTATCGGCCAGGGTGCGGCCGATAGCTTCAGCCTGGAGCAAGTGCTGACGTTGCGCCCGGATCTGGCCATCTTCAGCCTGTCCGGGCATGGCCCGGACAGTACCCAGGGGCGGCTGATCGAGCAGTTGCAGCGCGCCGGAGTGGCAGTGCTGTTCGTCGATTTCCGCGAGCAGCCATTGGTCAACACGCCGCGCAGCATGACCCTGCTTGGCCAGGCCCTGGGCCGCGAGGCGCGTGCCGAAGCCTTTAACGCAGCGCACGCCGAGGCACTGGCCGCGGTGCGTGAGCGCTTGCCGCAAGGAACAGCGCCCAAGGTGTTTTTGCACAGCCGCGCCGGCCTCGGTGAGGGTTGCTGCGAGAGCATGGCGCGCGGCATGTTCGCCGATCTGCTGGCCGAGGCCGGTGGCGACAATATCGCCCGCGAGCGTCTGCCCGGTCATGCCGGCGCCCTCAGCCTGGAGCTGCTGCTCAGCCAGCCGCCCGAACTGTATATCGCCAGCGCTGTGGGATCGGCCGACAGCCTGGCCGAAGGCGCCTCCTATATTGCCCTGGGGCCAGGCGTGGCGGCGGATGCAGCGCTGGCCTCGCTCAGGCGCCTGCTTGGGCGTGGCGGTCTGCAGCATCTGAGCGCCGTGCGCGAGGGCAGGGCGCATGCCATCTGGCACGGCTTCTACAACAGCCCGTTCAACGTGGTGGCGGTGCAGGTATTCGCCAAGTGGTTGCACCCCGAAGCCTTTGCCGATCTCGATCCGCAGCGCACGCTGCAGCGTTTCTACCGTGAGTTCCAGCCGGTGGCGCTGGACGGCCAGTACTGGATCAGCCTGTGAGTGCGCAGCAGATGTTACGCCTCGGTTATCGACGTACCTTGCTGCGACGCTGGGCCTGCCTGGGCGCTTTGACGGCGTTGCTGCTGGCCAGTTTCATCGCCGATCTGGCTACCGGCCCGGCTGGCCTGAGCTGGTGGGACGTGGCGCGCGGCCTGTTGCAGCCGCAGCATCTGGACGCCGCGCAGGCGGTCATCATCCTGGAAATCCGCGTGCCCTACGCGTTGATGGCATTGGTGGTGGGCGCCAGCCTGGGCCTGGCCGGCGCGGAGATGCAAACGGCGCTGAACAACCCCCTGGCCAGCCCCTTCACTCTGGGCGTCGGTGCGGCGGCGACTCTTGGCGCGGCGCTGGTGATCCTGCTGCGGCCCAACCTGGCCGGGCTCGGCGCCGACTTGCTGCTGCCGCTGGCGGCCTTCGTCTGCGCCTTCATCTCCTGCCTGCTGCTGCTTCTGGTGGCGCGGGTGCTGGGGGAGGCGCTGCATACCCTGGTGCTGTTCGGTATCGCCCTGTTGTTCGGGCTCAATGCGCTGGTCGGGCTGCTGCAGTTTCTCGCCGATGCCGATGCGCTGCAGCAGATCGTGTTCTGGACCATGGGCAGCCTGGCGCGTGCCGATCTGCAGCGGGTGGCGCTGGTGACTATCGTGCTTGCCCTGTGCCTGACCCTGGCGCTGCGCCAGGCCTGGGCTATGACCAGCCTGCGCGGCGGCGAGGAGCAGGCGCGCAGCCTGGGCATTCGCGTTGGCCGTCTGCGCACCTTCGTGCTGCTGCGGGTCAGCCTGCTTACCGGGGTGGCCACGGCCTTCGTCGGCGAGGTCGGCTTTATCGGCTTGGTCGGCCCGCACGTGGCGCGTCTGCTGCTGGGCGAGGATCACCGCTTCTATTTGCCCGGCAGTGCGCTGGCTGGCGCCTTGCTGTTGTCGCTGGCGTCCCTGGCCAGCCGTGCGCTGCTGCCCGGGGTGATCCTGCCGGTGGGGCTGGTCACTGCCGTAGTCGGGGTGCCGCTGTTTATCGGTCTGATCCTGGCGAGGGGGCGTAGCCTATGAGCCTGCTGATCGAGGGGCTGGGGCTGAGCTATGGCGCGCGCAGCATCGTGCAGGATCTGACCCTGCCGGCCGTGGAGGCTGGCAGCCTGGTTGGCGTGCTTGGGCCGAACGGCGTCGGAAAATCCTCGCTGCTGCGCGCCATCGCCGGTTTGCAGGTGTGTCAGGGCATGGCGCGGTTGGGTGATGCGACGCTGAGCGGCGTGCCGCCCTGGCGCCAGAGGGCGCAGGTGGCCTATCTGCCACAGCAGCTGCCGCAGGCGGTGTCGTTGCTGGCTTATGAGAGTTTGCTGGCGGCGGCGCGGGCGCGTTGTCCACAACTTGCTTCGTACGACCTGACGGCGCGGGTCGAAGCCATCCTGCAGCGCCTGGGCATCGAGCATCTGGCCTTGCAGCGCATGGATCGCCTCTCCGGCGGGCAGCGGCAACTGCTCGGCCTGGCGCAGGCGCTGGTGGGCGAGCCGCAACTGTTGCTGCTCGACGAGCCCACCAGTGCGCTCGACCTGCACTGGCAACTGCGCGTGCTCGATTGCGTTGCCGAGCGTTGCCGCACGCAGCGCGCCATCGCCCTGGTGGCCTGTCATGACCTCAACCTGGCGCTGCGTTTCTGCACTCACCTGCTGTTGCTGGCGCCTGGTGGCGCTTACCGTTTTGGCGTACCCGCCGAGGTGCTGGACGCCGAATGGCTGCGCCGCGCCTACGCCATCGAGGCACGTATCGAACATTGTTCCCTCGGCCAGCCGCTGGTGCTGGCCGATAGTCCTCTGCTCAAGGAAGCCTCAAACCATGCCGAACAGCCATAGCCGTTTTCCCAGCAGCCAGGCGCCACGCCTGCTTGGGCGCCTGTGCAAGCACTTCTCGCACAAAATCGAGGCGCGCTGGAGCGAGCACGAAGGACTGCTGCGTTTCTCCATCGGCGAGTGCGTGCTGCAGGCCGATGACCAGGCGTTGCACCTGGTCTGCACGGCGCCGAGCGCAGCCGAGCTGGACGAGTTGCAGGAGGTGATCAGGCGCCATCTGCAGGGCTTCGCCCAGGTGGACGAACTGGTGCTGCAATGGCACTGAAACACGGCTGCGGCAAACTGGCTGAAAGCCCCGCCTGTTCAGCATTTCAGGACGTTTTGTGTGATATCCGGAACGAGATGAAATTAGACAGAATTTCCGGTTGATCTGCGTGGCGCATGGTCTTAAAGTCCGCGCCCGAACGTCCATGCTGGAAACGATCCATCCGGCTCAAGTACTGACGACGAGAGGTTGCCGGCCGGCGAATGGTCGGTACCGGTGATGCTCGGCGACATGCCTTGGGAAGTAGGCGAACCAAAGTGGGGAAACTGTCAGACGTTCAGGCTCGCGCATGGCGCGGCCAGCCCCGACACGTAGCGGAACCTGCAAGCGGTTCTGCTGCCCGAATCAATGTGTTCCCGGTTTTGCCATTGGAGTCCCAGCATGTCGATCAAGGTCGAAGACTACTACGCACCCGCCACTTTCCAGCGCATGAAGGCATTCGCTGATCAGCACGAAACCCCGTTCGTGGTGATCGACCGGCAGATCATTGCCGATGCTTACGACCAGCTGGGCAACTGCTTCCCGTTCGCCAAGGTCTATTACGCGGTCAAGGCCAACCCGGCCATCGAGATCATCGAGTTGCTGCGTGACAAGGGCTCGAGCTTCGACATCGCCTCGATCTACGAGCTGGACAAGGTGATGAGCGCTGGCGTGGGCCCCGAGCGCATCAGCTACGGCAATACCATCAAGAAGGCGCGCGATATTCGCTACTTCTTCGACAAGGGGGTGCGCCTGTTCGCCACCGACTCCGAAGCCGACCTGCGCAATATCGCCAAGGCCGCACCGGGCGCCAAGATCTATGTACGCATCCTCACCGAGGGCTCGACCAGCGCCGACTGGCCGCTGTCGCGCAAGTTCGGCTGCAACCCGGACATGGCCCTGGATCTGCTGATCCTGGCCAAGCAACTGGGTCTGGTGCCCTACGGCATTTCCTTCCACGTCGGCAGCCAGCAGCGCGATATCGACGTGTGGGACGCCGCCATCGCCAAGGTCAAGGTGATCTTCGAGCGCCTGCGCGAGGAAGACGGCATCACCCTGCAGATGATCAACATGGGTGGCGGCTTCCCGGCCAACTACATCCAGCGCACCAACGACCTGGAAACCTATGCCGAGGAAATCACCCGCTTCCTCAAGGAAGACTTCGGTGACGATCTGCCGGAGATCATCCTCGAGCCGGGCCGCTCGCTGATCGCCAACGCCGGCGTGCTGGTCTCGGAAGTGGTGCTGGTGGCGCGCAAGTCGCGCACCGCGGTGGAGCGCTGGGTGTATGCCGACGTCGGCAAGTTCAGCGGCCTGATCGAAACCATGGACGAGTCGATCAAATTCCCCATCTGGACCGAGAAAAAGGGCGAGATGGAAGAAGTGGTGATCGCCGGTCCGACCTGCGACAGCGCCGACATCATGTACGAGCACTACAAGTACGGCCTGCCGCTCAACCTGGCCAGCGGTGACCGCCTGTACTGGCTGTCCACCGGTGCCTACACCACCAGCTACAGCGCGGTGGAATTCAACGGCTTCCCGCCGCTGAAGTCTTACTACCTGTAAGCGCCACTGCAGGTCATGAACGCCCACCTTGTGTGGGCGTTTGCATTTCTGGCGTCATATTTTCGCAAGTTCCCATATTTAAACGGGAAATGCCGGGTTAGAGCGCTTCGCTGGTTACCTGCAGATCGGCTGACATTTTTGTTACAAAGAAGTTCATGTAAATCATTCGTAAAGATTGATTAAGATTGAATCTCAAATACTATCGCGCGCAGTTTTCATCTGGAGTGACTCTCGTGAGCGATAAACACAACAAGCGTGCACCTTTCCCCCAGCGTCGTCTGCTGGCCTCGGCCGTCAGCCTGGCCCTGCTATCGGGTTTCGCCGTAGCCCAGGAGTCGGCAGTCGAACTGGACGACGTAACCGTTCAGGGGCAGCAGGACAAGGGCTTCAAGGTCGACAAGGCATCTTCGCCGAAACAGACCGCTGCACTGCTCGATACACCGCAGACGGTCAACGTCATTCCGGAAACCCTGTTCCGTCAGCAGAACGCCCGCACTCTGACCGATGTGCTGCGCAATACTCCCGGGATCAGCTTCGAGGCTGGCGAAAACGGTTTCGCCACCGGTACCAACAACTTCAGCCTGCGTGGTTTCAACACCAGCGGCAGCCTGTTCATCGACGGTGCGCGTGACAACGGCAGCTACACCCGCGACGTGTTCAACGTCGAGCAGGTCGAAGTGTTCAAGGGGCCGGCAGCCGACAATGGCCGCGGTGGCGCCGGTGGTTACGTCAATCAGGTGACCAAGACGCCTACCCTGGACAGCTTCATCGCCGGCGGTGCCAGCTTTGGTTTCGACCAGTACGACTCCGAGCCGCGCCGCCGTGCCACGCTCGACACCAACCAGATCATCAACGACAGCAGTGCTTTCCGTCTCAACCTGCTGGTCGAGGACAGCGGCGTCGCAGGCCGTGAGCACGCCGAGAAGAACAGCTGGGGTATCGCTCCGTCTGTGGCCTTCGGTCTGGGCACCGACACTCGCGCCATCGTCGCTTACGAGCACGTCGAGATGAACGACCGCCCGGATCTGGGGGGGGCCGGCGTGACCCTGCGTGACAAGCTCAAAGGAGCCAACACTCCGCTCGACTCCTCGGTTTGGTCGGCTGATCGTGACAAGTACTTCGGCCTCAAGTCCGACTTCGACGACACCACCAGCGATGCGCTGATGTTTCGCCTCGAACATGATCTGTCCGCTGGCGTCACCATCAGCAATCAGACGCGTCTGGCTCGTGTTGACCGCCAGGCGCGTTACACCCACGTGCTGGACGACGACAACAACGCCAATGCCGCACTGGTCAACGTACAGCGCCAGCAGTATGACCGCGTCAACACCTCGCTGAGCAACCTCACCAACCTGTCCACACAGTTCTATACCGCTGGTTTGCATCACAACCTGTCGGCGGGGCTCGAACTGAGCCGCGAGAAGTCCGAATCATTGGGCTTCGCGTCGCAGACGCTGCCGGATCTGGTCAGCGTCTTCGACCCGGACTGGGAACGCAGCGTACCGGCTGCTCTGGCCCCGCGTGATCGCACCAAGGTCGACGTCGATACCGCCGCGCTCTATGTCTACGACACTATCGAGATCAACCCACAATGGCAGGTGACCGGTGGTCTGCGCCTGGAGCAGTACGAGGCGAGCATCAGCAACAAGCGCCTGGATGGTAGTGCCGCACCGGGTGATGACTTCGACGATACCGAGCTGAGCCTGGGCGGCAAGCTGGGCGTGGTGTACAAGCCGCTGCCCAACGGCAGCGTCTACGCGGCCTACGGTGTATCCACCCAACCGCCGGGTTCGTACCTGTCCAACTCGGATATCTCGCGTACCGACCAGGGTCTGCCGGCGCTGATCAAGGGCGCCGATCCGGTGCGTGCGCACAGCTACGAGATTGGCACCAAGTGGGACTTCTTCGACCGCCGTCTGTCGACCACCGCTGCGCTGTTCTATACCGAGAAAAAGAAGGTCGCGATTACCGGTCTTGATGTCGGGCAAACAGGCGCCGCTACGCTCAAGGGCTATGGCGAGCAGGTGGTCAAAGGCCTGGAGCTGGGCGCCAGTGGCAAGATCACCGATAACTGGGATGTCTTCGCTGGCATCGTGTTCATGGACAGCGAGCGCAAGCACAGCGCCTATCTGGATGACGTGCGCCGTCGTGCCAATAGTGGCGACTACGGCAGTGAGCTGCGCACCGATGGTGACGAGCTGGCCTTCACGCCCAAGGTCTCCGGCAACCTGTGGACGACCTACCGCCTGCCTGTTGGCCTGACCCTGGGCCTGGGTGCCCAGCATGTCGGCTCGTCCTATCTGGGGCGTCCGGATGACGTCGAGCGTATTGTCGCCAATGGTCGCTACGGGCGTGTGCCGAGTTACACCACCTTCGCCGCGATGGCCAGCTATGAGGTCAATGCCAATGTGGACGTGCGCCTGAACATCGATAACCTCACCAATGAGGAATACGTCAGCTCGGCCAACTGGCAGGGACGCCGTGCATTGCTGGGTGATCCGCGTACCTTCACTCTGAGCACCAACTTCCACTTCTAAGCTCGCTTGAGTGGTACAACGCCCTGATTGTCACGCAGTCGGGGTGTTTTCATTCTTGTGGTAGCAGCATATCGGGCTTCTTTCCTGGCGCTGCAGCCCTTTAGAATCATTCGCAACGCGATTGGCCTGGAGAACCCCGAACATGATGCTGCGCATTCCCGACGTGCTGAATGCCGAACAGCTGCAGCAATGCCGCACCGCGCTCGCGGGCGGTAGTTGGCAGGATGGCCGGCTGACGGCTGGGCATCAGGCGGTGAACGTCAAGGCCAACCAGCAGCTTGCTCAGGATGATCCGCTGACGCAGCAGCTGGGCGATTTCATCCTGGCCTGCCTGGCCCAGCATCCGCGTTTCATAGCTGCCGCGTTGCCGCTGAAAGTGGTGCCGCCGCGTTTCAATCGTTACGCCGAGGGCGGCACCTACGGTGACCATATCGACAATGCGGTTTTTAGCGTGCCGGGCACGTCGCATCGGATTCGCGCCGACCTGTCGGCGACCCTGTTCTTCAGCGAGCCGGATGAGTACGAAGGCGGTGAGCTGGTAGTGCAGGACCAGCGCATCAAGCTGCCGGCCGGCCATCTGATCCTATACTCCAGCGGCAGCCTGCATCGGGTCGAACCGGTGACCCGCGGTGCGCGTCTGGCCTCGTTCTTCTGGGTGCAGAGCTTGGTGCGCCAGGACGAGCAGCGCAACGTGCTGCTGGAACTCGATGACAGCATCCAGGCGCTGCGCCAGCAGGTGCCAGACAGCCCAGAGCTAGTGCGCTTGACCGGGATTTACCACAACCTGCTGCGGCAATGGACGCAGACCTGAGCGCTCGATCCATCACCCTGATCCCACGCACCGACCCGCCGAGTAACAGCATGCCATTGCCCACGCTGCAGCAGATTCCCCAGACCATCGCCGCTGTCGTCGACTACGAGCCCTACGCCCGCGAACGCATGAGCGAACAGGCTTGGGCCTACCTGGCTGGCGGCGCTGCGGATGAGTTGACCCTGGCGGATAACCGGGCGGCGTTCGAGCGTCTGCGCCTGCGTAGCCGGGTGCTGCAAGACCTTAGCGGCGGCAATACGCGACTGCGCCTGTTCGGCCAGGATTTTGCCCACCCGATATTTCTCGCGCCGGTGGCTTACCAGAAGCTCGCCCATCCCGATGGCGAGTTGGCCAGCGTACTTGCGGCGGCTGCACTTGGCACGGGCATGGTGGTCAGCACTCAGGCCAGTGTCGAGCTGGAAATCATCGCGTCGCAGGCGCAGGCGCCGCTGTGGTTCCAGCTGTATATCCAGCCTGATCGCGAGTTCACTGCGTCCTTGATCCGCCGCGCTGAAAGCGCCGGCTACCAGGCGCTGGTGCTGACGGTGGATGCCCCGGTCAACGGCGTGCGTAATCGCGAGCAGCGCGCCGGCTTCGCTTTGCCGGCGGGTGTCGAAGCGGTCAATTTGCATGGGATGCGTTCCTTGCAGGCGCAAGTCGACTCGCAGAACAGCAGCCTGCTCCTGGGCGGGCCGTTGCTGGCGGCGGCACCGACTTGGGCCGACCTTACCTGGCTGCGTGAGCAAACGCGTTTACCGATTCTGCTCAAGGGCATCATGAGCGGCATCGATGCCGAACAGGCGTTGGCGGCGGGGGTGGATGGGCTGATCGTCTCCAACCATGGCGGGCGTACGCTGGACGGTCTGCCGGCTACCATCGATGTACTGCCCGAAATCGCCGCTGCTGTGCAGGGCAGGGTGCCGCTATTGCTCGACGGAGGCATTCGTCGTGGCAGCGATATCCTCAAGGCGCTAGCCCTTGGCGCGAACGCTGTACTCGTGGGCAGGCCCTACGTCTTTGGCCTGGCCGCGGCCGGTGCGATAGGTGTAGCGCACGTGCTGCAACTGCTGCGCGCTGAGCTGGAGGTGGCCATGGCCCTGACCGGTTGCGCTGATCTGGCCAGCATCGGCCCGGATGTGATCTGGCGCGCTGTGGTTCGCTAGAGGGCCATTATCTCGCACGGCCAATGTCCGCGTTTCCATGGCTGACGATGCGATGATCCGTCGCTTATGCGTGCAGTGATGCAGCGTCCCACCTACAGGCCGACAGTCGCTAAAAAAGCAAAACGCCAGCCCTAGGGCTGGCGTTTTGCTTTACGCGGTTGTGGTCAGAACTCGATGACCGTCGACAACCACAGGCGTCGGCCTTCCTCGAGGGTGCCGCTGGTGGACTGCGCGATCTGCGTATAGTCGGACGCCCAGCCGGTGGTGCCGGTGTTGGTGGTGTAGTAGCTGCCGTTGGTGAAGTCCTTGTCGAACAGGTTGTAGATCGTGGCGCTGAAGGTCACGTTCTCCGATGCCTTGAACGAGCCACCGAGGTGGAAGACTTCATAGGCCTTCAGGTCGCCGGCGGCGTCGTACAGGGCTTTGTTTGCAGCCGTCAGATTTTCGTAGCGGTCGGTAAAGCGAGCACGTTCGCCGCGGTATTCACCCTTGAACCACAGTGTCAGGCGATCATTGGCTGCCCAGCTCAGGCGTGCGTGAGCCATATGGTCCGGTGTATTGGTCAGTGGCGCGCCCTTGTTGATGCCACTCTTCTGCTCGCTGTCGGTGTAGGTGTAGTTGACTGCCAGTGCCCAGGCCGGGGCGAACGCCCATCGACCTGCAACCTCGATACCCTTGGTGACGGCTTCGCCGATGTTCACGCTCTGGGCGAAGTTCTCCTGAGTGAAGCCCGCGCCATAGCTGACGCAGCCTGGCTGGTTCGGATTCGCAGTGTAGAAGCAGTTGGCCAACGGCGTGCCGTCGTCGATCTTGTCCTTGAACTTGTTATGGAACAGGGTGACGTTGGCGTTGAAGTCAGAGAGGTTGTCGTAGTACGCGCCGATCTCGGTGTTGGTGGTGATTTCCGGATCCAGGTCGGGGCTACCAATGGTGATGGTCGAGCCCTGGCCGGTCACGCCATTGATGCCGCTGTGCAGTTGGTTGAGTGTCGGGGTCTTGTAGCCACGGCTTATGCCGCCTTTCAGGGTCCAGGTGTCCGTGGTGTTCCACACCAGATAGGCACGTGGGCTGACATGGCCACCAAAGGCTTCATGATCCTCGTAGCGCGCGCCCAGGGTCAGTGCCAGGTCGTCACGAAGGCGCCACTCATCTTCGGCGAACAGCGCCCAGGACGTCTGCTGGAAGTCCTCATCGGCAATGCCGTCGGTGACCTTGGCGTCCCACCACTGTGCACCAACCGTTGCGATGTGGGATTCGCCCACGGGAGCGACCAACTTGGTATCTACGACCAGATCGGTCGACTTCAGCTTGCGGTCGTCGCCGATGACGATCGAAGGGAAACCTGTGTACGAGTTGCCAATCGGGTTGCCTGGAATAGTACGGCCGAAAGTTTCCGTGGTGTTGTGGTTGATGCTGCTTTCCAGCGTACCGAAGCTCAAACGCCCGGTATGGCTGAGGGCGATCTGATCACGCTCGAAGCGCAGTTCATCCTTGTAGCCATTGGCGCGCAACGGGGCGTTGGTGGTGCAGCCATCGGTGGCGCTGCCGCCATTCTTGCCGTCGAGATTGCCCAGCTGGCAGTCATCATTGTTGTAGACCTGGCGGCCTCGCTCGAAATCGAGGGCGAAGTCGTGGGCATCGTTCGGGGTCAGCGTCAGGCGGGTGCCGAAGGTGGTGTTGCGCCCCTCGACGGGGGAAGCTCCACGCTTGCTGACGGTGCTGTCGTTGTCGAACTGCAGGTCCGATTCGCCGCGGTCATACAGGCTGCCACGTACGGCGAGGCCCAACAGGCCCTCGATCAGTGGGCCGCTGGCGTAGAGGCTGGTATTGCTGGTTTCACCGTAATCGCGGTTTTCCTGGAAGGTATGGTCAAGGCTCAAGCTGGCCCCCCATTCCTTGGCCACCTTGCGGGTGATGATGTTGACTACGCCCCCCATGGCGTCGGAGCCATAGAGCGTGGACATCGGCCCGCGGATTACTTCGATACGCTCGATCGCGGACATCGGCGGCATGAAGCTGGTGGACGTTTCGTTGAAACCGTTGGGAGTGACGTTGCCTGCCGTGTTCTGGCGTCGGCCGTCGATCAGGATCAGGGTGTAGTCGCTGGGCATGCCGCGAATGCTGATATTCAGGCCGCCGGTCTTGCCGGTGCCCTGACGCACATCGATGCCTTCCACGTCTTCCAGTGCCTGGGCCAGGTTGCTGTAGCGTTTCTGCTGCAGTTCTTCGCGGCTGATCACGCTGATGCTGGCGGGGGCTTCGGTGATCTTCTGCTCGAAGCCGGAGGCGCTGACGACCACGTCGCCCAGGGCGATGGGCTCGTTGGCCTGGGCGCCGAAGCTGGCGGCCAAGGCAATGGCGCTGGCCAAGGCGGTAAGGGAATTGAGGGCGGACATCGATCTACTCCTGGCGGTAAGATAGTGCAGTCGTAACGGTTGCAGACGGCCGGGATGATAGTGATTTGCATATAAGGTTCAATTGCAGATGATGTTGGTGTCCATGTCGCCGGGCTGGAGAGGCCGTGGCGACTGGGCTGCAAGCAGATGTAAATTTTGTAAATGCGATTAATTCTCGAGTGTTGAGCGGGCTTTACGCATGCTTTCCGGGCGTTCTAAGCTGCCGCAATGAACCGTATTCTCCTGAACTGCGACATGGGCGAGGGCTTCGGCGCATGGCGTATGGGCGACGATGAACTGGCCATGCCGCTGATCGATCAGGCCAACCTGGCGTGTGGCTTCCATGCAGGCGATCCGCTGATCATGGCGCGTTGCGTCGAGCTGGCCGTGGCGCATGACGTGAGTATTGGTGCGCATCCTTCCTATCCGGACCTGCAAGGCTTTGGTCGGCGTCATCTGCAGTGCTCGCCGGAGGAGGTCCGCGCACTGGTGCTGTATCAGGTCGGGGCGCTGGATGCTTTTTGCCGAGCGCGCGGTTGCCAGCTGGCCTACGTCAAACCGCATGGCGCGCTGTACAACGATCTGGTGCGTGACGATGCGTTGCTGATGGCGGTGCTGGATGCCTGTGCCAGCTACCGCAAGGGCCTGCCGCTGATGGTGTTGGCGCTGGCTGACAATGACCGGGAGCTGCGTCTGGCTGACGAGGCTGATGTGCCGCTGATGTTCGAGGCGTTCGCCGACCGCGCCTACCTGTCAGATGGGCAACTGGCGCCACGCCGGCTCAGCGGCGCGGTGCATCAGGAGCCCGAGCGTATCCTTGGCCAGGCGCTGGCCATTGCCAGCGGCGAGCCGTTTTCCGATATCGATGGCAAGCCGCTGCGGCTGCGGGCCGACAGCCTCTGCGTGCATGGCGACAATCCCGAGTCCCTGGCGGTGCTACGCCGCTTGCGTGCGCGGCTGGATGCGCTCTGAGCAATCAGTCGGGCTGCCAGTCCAGGGTCAATTCTTCCTGCCAGGCAAAGCGCTCGAAGTGACTGCCGACGACGCCTTCCAGGCGATGCAGGTCCTCGCTGTTGGTGCTTTCAACCAGCAGGCGCAGGCCCTGGTTTTCCGCTTTCAGGATCGCCAGGCCAGCGCCGAACTCGATGCGCCCCTGTTGTTCATCGAAGCTGACCGGGATCTTGTGTGCGAAGTGCTTGCACAGCCGGCTGATATAGCGCGCCGGAGTCTCGGTTGCGACGAAGGCACTGCTGCTGAATGGAGTCATGGACATTCCTCTGGTTTATTGGCGTTCGGAGCGGCCGCCCGCGTCAGCGCTCGGTTCAGTACGCCAAGGTAAAACGCTGGCGGATATGCTGCGGTCGCTCGGTTTCATCGATCAGCGCCACGGCCAGGTCGGCAACCGAAATGCTGCCCGGCTCATCGCCATTCATCAGCAGTTCGTCGTGGCCCAGACGAAATTTGCCTGTGCGTGGCCCCGGAACTAGCAGGGCGGCGGGCGAGAGAAAGGTCCACTCCAGCTGAGCCTCCTCGTGCAGCATGTTCAGCGCCTGGCGTGCGCCCTCGGCGCCTTCCTTGTACTCGGCAGGGAAGTCCGGGGTGTCGATCAATTGCACGCCAGGGGCGACATAAAGGCTGCCCGCACCGCCGACAACCAGCAGGCGTTTGATGCCAGCCTGCTTGCTCGCCGCGATGATCGAGCGGCTGCCGGCGATGAACTGTTCACGAATCTCTGCCACGCCCCAGCCCGGGTTGAAGGCGCTGATCACCGCGTCATGTCCACGCAACTGCTCGGCCAGCGCTGTGCTGTCGTGAACGTCCGCCTCAATGGCGTTCAGCTGCGGATGCGCGCTCAGCTTTTGCGGGTGGCGTACTAATGCGGTGACCTGATGGCCGCGGTTCAATGCTTCTTGCAGCAGCGGTGCGCCCACATAACCAGTGGCGCCGATCAGAGAGATCTTCATGAAGTAATCCTTGGTAGGTGATGGTCGATACATGATCACCGCTGGATAAAGTGTGGAAAAAGTGGTCTGATGCACTTGGATAATTAAGCAGGGCTTCATAATGGAGCAGCTCAAACGCATGGCGTTGTTCGCTACCGTGGTGCAGAAGGGCTCGATGGTGGCAACTGCCGAAGCCATGGGCATGACGGCTTCTGCGGTCAGTCAGCAGATGCGCCGACTGGAGGAGGCCACTGGCGTCACGTTGCTGCACCGCACCACACGCAAACTGACCCTGACCGAGGCCGGCGCGCAGTTCTATGAAAGCTGCCGACAGATAGTCGAACTGGCCGAGCGAGCCGAGCAGCGCCTGGCCGAGCAGCGTGATGCGCCGGTGGGCGAGTTGCGTGTCGCCGCCCCGGTCGGGTTTTCCGGACCGTTGCTGAGCGAAGCGCTGGCGCCGTTGCTCGGTGCCCATCCGGGGTTGAGCCTGAGCCTGTTCTTTCACGATGAGCAGATCGACCTGATCGAATCACGTATCGACCTGGCCATCCGTGTCGGCCGCCAGGAGGACTCCAGTCTGGTAGCTCGTTACGTAACCGACTGGCGCATGATCCTGTGCGCAGCTCCAGCCTACCTGGCCCGCGTTGGCTTACCCGTCGAACCGTCGCAGTTGCTCAAGCTCGACTGGATCGGCCTGCATCTGGAGCGTAGCCAGCACCTGACCTTGCATGGCCCTGGTGGAGCACAGCAGCGCCTGCGGCTGGAGACGCGCATCAGCTGCAACAACATCCTGGCCGCGCGCCAGTTCACCCTGTCGGGTATGGGCGTGTCGTTGCAGCCTGAGCCGGAAATCCGTGAACTGCTGGCTCGCGGCGAGCTGTTGTCGCTGCTGCCGGATTGGCAACTGGAACCCATCGGCCTGCATATCGTCACCCCTCTGCGCGACGCTCAGCCGGCCAAAGTGCGCTATGCCATCGAGGCGCTCAGGCGTCATCTGGTCAGTGCCTGAACAGAGGGAGTCGGCATCTGCCCCGCGCTGTGAGAGGATGGCCCCTGAAAGTCCGCCTCTGGCCAAAAAGGACCCGTGATCCACACCGATGAAGACGCCCAAACGTATTGAACCCCTGGTCGAAGACGGCCTGGTGGACGAGGTGCTGCGACCGCTCATGAGCGGCAAGGAAGCAGCGGTTTATGTGGTGCGCTGCGGCGACGAGCTGCGCTGCGCCAAGGTCTACAAGGAAGCCAACAAACGTAGTTTTCGCCAGGCTTCCGAGTATCAGGAAGGCCGCAAGGTGCGTGGCAGCCGTCAGGCACGGGCCATGGCCAAGGGCAGCAAATATGGTCGCAAGGAGCAGGAAAGCGCGTGGCAGAACGCCGAAGTCGCCGCGTTGTTCCGTTTGGCCAATGCCGGCGTGCGAGTCCCCAAACCCTACGACTTTCTCGACGGCGTACTGCTGATGGAACTGGTGGACGATGGCGAGGGCGATGTCGCACCACGGCTCAATGACGTCGACCTGCACCCGGATGACGCGCGTGAATTCCACGCCTTCATGATTCAGGAAATCGTCAAGATGCTCTGCGCCGGCCTGGTGCACGGCGACTTGTCGGAATTCAACGTGCTGCTCGGCCCCGAAGGCCCGGTGATCATCGACCTGCCACAGGCCGTGGACGCCGCCGCCAACAACCACGCCTTCAGCATGCTCGAGCGCGATGTGCGCAACATGGCCGAGTACTTTGGCCAGTTCGCTCCCGAGCTCAAGTACACCAAGTACGCCAAGGAAATGTGGGCGCTCTACGAGGCCGGCAAACTGCTGCCCGATACGCAGCTGACCGGCGAATTCGCCGAGCCCGAGGACGCCGCCGACATCGACGCGGTAATGCGCGAGATCAAGGCCGCCCTGGCCGAGGAAGCGAAGAAGCAGGCCCTGCTCAACGCCGAAGACGAACCCAAGGACGCCGAACCGATACCGCCCTGGATGCGCTGAACGGCGCAACTGCGTAGGGTGCGCCGTGCGCACCTGGCTTTATAGGCCTAACCACTCCTGGAGATGGCGCTCAAATGCCCCGGATTGCATCCGGGCTACGTAGCGCCTTCGCTCCGATGCGCGCATCCCGCTGCGCTACAGCTCACGCCCTGTTCGATACCCTTGAGGATCGGGCAGTCCGGCCGGCTATCGCCCTGGCAACTGTTCGCCAGATCCACCAGCGTATCGCGCAAGGCACTCATCTCGGCAATCTTGCGCGACAGCGTGGCGATATGTTCCTCGGCCAGCGCCTTTACATCGGCACTGGCGCGCTGCTTGTCTTGCCACAGCGCCAGCAGCTTGCCCACCTCCTCCAGGGAAAACCCCAGATCCCGCGCCCGCTTGATAAAGGTCAGGCGGTGCAGATCGCTGCTACTGTACTGCCGATAGCCACTCTCCGAGCGCCCGGCATGGGGCAGCAGGTCGATGGACTCGTAATAGCGAATCATCTTGGCGCTGAGGCCGGTGTGCTTGGCGGCTTGGCCGATGTTCATGCTCGCGGGCTCCAGCGATTGAGCAGCAACGCGTTGCTCACCACGCTGACGCTGGACAGCGCCATGGCGGCGCCAGCGAACATCGGGTTGAGCAGGCCTGCGGCGGCCAGCGGGATGCCGATCAGGTTGTAGATGAAGGCCCAGAACAGGTTCTGGCGGATCTTGGCGTAGGTGCGCCGGCTGATTTCCAGCGCGGCCGGCACCAGACGCGGGTCGCCGCGCATCAGGGTGATGCCGGCGGCATGCATGGCCGCATCGGTGCCGCCACCCATGGCTATGCCAACGTCGGCTGCGGCCAGTGCTGGGGCGTCATTGATGCCGTCGCCGACCATCGCCACGGTGCCGTGCTGGCGCAGTTCGCCGATCAGCCTCGCCTTGTCCGCTGGCAGCACCTGCGCATGAGGTTCGTCGATGCCCAGCACGCGGGCGACTGCCGCCACGCTGCCCGGGTTGTCGCCACTGATCAGGTGGCTGGTGATGCCCTGTTCGCGCAGTTCGGCGATGGCGTCGCTGGCACCATCCTTGAGTTGATCACCGAAGGCCAGCAGGCCGAGCAGGCGAGGGATGTTGCCGGTTTCGATCAGCCAGGACAGCGTGCGGCCCTCGGCCTCCCAGGTGCGGGCGGATTCGGCCAGCGCACCCGCCTGCAATTGGTTTTCCTCCAGCAGGCGGCTGCTGCCCAGTTGCAGGGCGTGTCCTTCGACGCTACCCGCGATGCCGCGCCCGGCCAGGGCATGGCTGTCACTCAGCGTTGGCAGGGGAATGTGCTGTTCGGCGCAGCGCTGCAGCACGGCCTTGGCCAGTGGATGTTCGCTACCCTGTTGCAGGCCGCCGGCTAGTCTCAGCAGTTCCGCTTCGCTGGCGTCGGCCAGGCCGATATGGACGATGCGCGGCTTGCCTTCGGTGAGGGTGCCTGTCTTGTCGAAGGCGATGTGCTGCACGGCATGCGCCACTTCCAGCGCTTCGGCGTCCTTGATCAGGATGCCGTGGCGCGCGGCGACGCCGGTGCCGGCCATGATCGCGGTCGGCGTGGCCAGACCCAGCGCGCAGGGACAGGCGATCACCAGCACGGCGACGGCATTGAGCAGGGCGCTTTCCAGTGGTGCGCCGAATGCCAGCCAGCCGAGCAGCGTGGCCAGGGCGATCAGCAGCACGGCTGGGACGAAGACCTGGCTGACCTTGTCCACCAGCTTCTGGATCGGTGCCTTCGCCGCCTGGGCATCTTCGACCAGGCGGATGATGCGCGACAGCACGGTCTCCGCACCCAGGGCGGTGGTTTCCACCAGCAAACGTCCCTCGCTGTTGATGGCGCCAGCCGTGACCTTGTCACCGGGTTGCTTGGCCACCGGCAGGCTTTCACCGCTGATCAGCGCCTCGTCCGCATGGCTGTGGCCCTCCAGGACCTGGCCGTCGACCGGGAAGCGCTCGCCCGGCTTGACCAGGATATGGTCGCCCAGCGCCAGCTCGTCGATACCGACGCGTTCCTCGTGGCCATCCACAAGGCGCACCGCGTGCTCCGGGCGCAGTGCCTGCAACGCGCGAATGGCGCTGGCGGTCTGGCGCTTGGCACGGCTCTCAAGGTACTTGCCGAGCAGGATCAGGCTGATGATCACCGCCGAGGCTTCGAAGTAAAGGTGCGGCATTTGCCCGGCCGGCGTCACGGCCCACTGATACAGGCTCAGGCCGTAGCCGGCGCTGGTGCCGATCGCCACGAGTTGGTCCATGTTGCCGGCGCGAGCCTTCAGCGCCTGCCAGGCCGCGCGATAGAAGCGCGCGCCGAAGATGAACTGCACCGGCGTGGCCAGCAGGAACTGCACCCAGGCTGGCAGCATCCAGTGCAGGCCGAACGGCTCGACGAGCATCGGCAGCACCAGCGGCAGGGTCAGGACGATGGCTGCCAGCAAGGTCAGACGTTCACGGCGTAGTCGGTGCTGGGCATCATCCGTGGTGGGGTGATCATCGAGCAGGCTGGCTTTGTAACCGGCGGCAGCTACCGCCTTCAGCGCCTGTTGCGGGTCGAAACCAGCGAGCACCTGCAGGCGTGCCTTCTCATCGGCAAGATTGACGGCGACCTGGCTGATACCCGGCAGCTTGTTCAGGGCGCGCTCGATACGACCGACGCAACTGGCGCAGGTCATGCCCTCGATGTCCAACTCCAGTGGCTGGCTGGGCACGCTGTAACCGGCGCCCTCGATGGCGGTGATCAGTTGCGGCAGGCTGCCGGCAGGTGCTTCGATACGCGCCTGCTCATTGGCCAGGTTGACGCTGGCGCTGCTCACCTCCGGCAATTTGCGTAACGCGCGCTCGACACGGCCGGCGCAACTGGCGCAGGTCATGCCTCGGATCGGCAGGTCGAAAGTGGTCATGGTTCGGCTCCCTGTAGCTTGATGGCTACAGGATCAACCTTGACCCCATGGCAAGGTCAAGTCTTCAGTTCAGAGTTGGCGCGGCATGCAGTCGCAGGCCATCGCTGCCCATGGCGATGCGGTAGCGGCGCACCTCGCCGGCCTGTAGTTCCAGTGCCTGACCGGCGAGCTGGTTGATACCGTCCTGACAGGGACCTGTGCCAGTCAGGCCGAGGCGCAGCGAGACCTTGCCCGGCGGCAGGTTGAAGGACACCGACTGGCCCTGGTGCAAGCGTGCGGCCATCTGGTCATGCAGGTACAGCGCAACCTCGCAGGTAGTGGCCACTTCCAGGCGTTCGCGCGAGACGATCAGCACCGCATAACCTTCGCCCTGGCTGGTCGACGGCAGCGGGGCCAGCGGTTCGGCCTGGGCCAGAGGCGCCAGCAGCAGGGCAAGGGCGGAGCAGAGCAGACGCATGGTGATGACCCTCGTACGGGAACGCGGCAAATGACATGACGCAAGGACTTGACCTTGCCATTGTGGCAAGGTCGAGACTACTCCCATCGACCACTGATTCAAGGAGCCAGTCATGCAACAGTTCAAGGTTCGCGGAATGTCCTGCGGTCATTGCGTGCGCGCCGTCACCCAGGCGATCCAGGCGCTGGACCAGACGGCCAGCGTCGAAGTCGATCTGGCCGCGGGGCTGGTACGAGTGCAGGGCAATCTGGACGCTGCGCAGATCCAGGCCGCCATCCGTGAAGAAGGTTACGAGGTTGCGCCCGCCTAGAACTCGGATCGGCTATGGCCACTGCCGCAGCAGGCCGCGAAAGCAGCTGTCGATCATCGCTGGAGTGTCGGTCTGGGCGTCGAACAGATTGGGATCGCGCAGCCAATCGCTGAACAGACCGACGATCAGCGCGTGCAGCGTACGCGAGGCCAGGCGCGGGGTGATGCCGGGGTGCAGGTGCGGTTGCACCTCTGGCAGGGCGAACTGTTGTTCGCACAGGTCGATGAACTGATTGACGAAGGTTTCGTGACGCTCTTCGGCTTCGCGTAAATCCTCGGTGAACTCGCAACGGCGCAGCAGCACGGTGAGGATGCGCCGGCGTTGCTCATCCAGCACCAGATTGGCCATGGCTTCTATGCACAGGTCGCGCAGCAACTGCAGCGATGCCAGGCCGTCGACTGCGGCCAACTGTTCGGCCAGCGGCTCCAGTGGCAGGCGTACCTGGTTGAGCATTTCGTGGAACAGGTGGGCCTTGTTCTGGAAATGCCAATAGACCGCACCGCGCGTGACCCCAGCATGCCGGGCGATATGCTCCAGGCTGGTATGGGCGACCCCGCGCTCGAGGAACAACTGTTCCGCAGCAGCGAGGATGGCGCAGCGGGTTTTCTCCGCATCTTCTTTGGTTCTACGCATGGCGATCCGGTTAATTGGAACTAGGCTCAGATTGTGCCGAGTTTACCGATTTTGCCCCGCCTGCTGGTGGCGGGCTTGGTTGTCCTGCTTCTGCCCCGTGTCTAGCCAAGGAGAGGAATGTCTCATGCCCTTCGTTCGTCTGGTCGGTGTCTGCCTGCCCTTCAGCCTGGTCTTGGTGGCCGCGAGCGTCGAGGCCGCCGAGGCGCCACCGACGGCGGTGACGGTCGAGCAGATCAAGGCCGGCGAACTGCCTATCGTGCTGGAGTATCCGGCGCGAACCGCTGGTTACCGCGAAGTGCAGGTTCGAGCCCAGGTCGGCGGCATTCTGCAGGAACGCACCTACCAGGAGGGTAGTCGGGTACAGAAGGATCAGGTGCTGTTTCGCATCGATTCGCGCCCCTACGAGGCGGCTCTGGCCCGTGCCAAGGGCGCGCTGGCGCAGGAGCAGGCGCGTTTTCGCCAGACCGACCGTGACCTCAAACGCATCCGTGAATTGCAGAAGAAGGGCTTCGCCAGCGAGAGCGAACTGGACAATGCCATCTCCAACTTCGAACAGAGCAAGGCCAATATCGAGGCGGCCCAGGCCGAGGTGCAGTCGCGCCAGATCGACCTCGACTACACCACGGTCAAGGCGCCAATCACCGGCATCACCAGCAAGGAAAGCGTTTCCGAAGGCAGCCTGATCGTCGCTGGCGACCCCAGTGCCAGCCTGCTGACGCAGATCACCCAGCTCGACCCGATCTTCGTCAACTTCGCCTACCCGGACGCCGAGGCCGAGCGTCTGCGCCGCGAAGTGTCCGAAGGCAGCCTGGCTCTACCGGCCAGCGGCAAACTCAGTGTGGAAGTGCATTTTGGTGATGGCTCGGCCTATCCGATAGCGGGTGAAGTGGACTTCACCGACAGCCTGATCGACCGTGGTACCGGCACCGTCAGCGCCCGTGGCGTGGTGCCGAACCCCGATCAGAAACTGTTGCCCGGGCAGTTCGTGCGCGTGCAGGTCAAGGGGCTGACCCGTCCCAACGCCATCACCGTACCGGAGCGCGCCGTCGCTCAGGGCCCGCGCGGGACCTTCGTCTACGTAGTGGACGAGCAAGGCCTCGCGCGCATGCGCCAGGTCACCACCGGTGATACGGCCAGCGGCCGCTGGGTGATTCTGGCTGGCGTCAGCGATGGTGAACGGGTGATCGTCGACGGCTTGGCCAAGGTGCGACCGGATAGCCCGGTCAAGGTCGAGGAGGCGAAGGCAGCCACGCCAGCCAATCCGGCGCAGGAGTAACGGCCATGATCTCGCGCTTCTTCATCGACCGCCCGGTATTCGCCACCGTCATTTCCATCGTCATCGTGCTCGCCGGCTTGGCGGCGATGCGCGCGCTGCCCATCGCTCAGTACCCGGAAATCCTGCCGCCGCAGGTATCGGTCAGCGCCGCATACCCCGGTGCCAGCTCGCAGGTCATCGCCGAAACCGTGGCGGCGCCGCTGGAGCAGGAGATCAACGGCGTCGAGAACATGATCTACCAGCTGTCCAACTCCTCCAGCAGTGGGGCGATGAGCCTGACGGTGTACTTCGCGGTCGGCACCGACCCGGATCAGGCCACCATCAACGTCAACAACAAGGTGCAGGCAGCGTTGGCCAAGCTGCCGGAAGAAGTGCGCCGCCAGGGTGTGAAGGTGGAGAAGAAGTCTTCCGACATCCTCCAGGTGATCACCCTCTATTCGCCGGATGGTTCGCGCGACCCGATCTTCATCAGCAACTACGCGCTGATCAACGTCATCGACGAACTCAAGCGTCTCAAGGGCGTTGGCGATGCCAGCCAGTTCGGTTCCAAGGATTATTCCATGCGTATCTGGCTGCGCCCGGACAAGCTGGCGCAGTACAACCTGACGCCCACCGATGTGGTCAATGCGATTCGCGAGCAGAACTCGCAGTTTGCCGCCGGCAGCTTTGGCCAGCAGCCGTTGAAGGAGCCACAGGACTTCACCTACACCGTCACCACGCAAGGGCGTTTCACCGACCCGAAGGAGTTCGAGAGCGTCATCCTGCGTACCGACGATACCGGTGCCAGCCTGCTGCTCAAGGATGTGGCGCGGGTCGAGCTGGGCGCCCAGGATTACTCGCTGGTCACTACCCTCAACGGCCAGCAGAACGCTGCCTTCGGCATCTACCTGCAACCTGGTGCCAACGCCCTGGACACCGCCGAGGCGGTCGAGCGGACCATGCAGCGCCTGGCCAAGCGCTTCCCCGAAGGCATCGCCTACAAGATCCCCTACGACACCACCAAGTTCGTTCAGGTCTCGATCACTGAGGTGATCCACACTTTCTTCGAGGCGCTGGTGCTGGTGGTGTTGGTAGTGTTCATCTTCCTGCAGAACTGGCGCGCCACGCTGATTCCGGTGCTGGCAATTCCGGTATCGCTGGTCGGCACCTTTGCCGGCATGTACCTGCTGGGCTTCTCCATCAACCTGCTGACGTTGTTCGGTATGGTGCTGGCCATCGGCATCGTGGTGGACGATGCCATCGTGGTGATCGAGAACGTCGAACGGGTGATGCGCACGCAGGGGCTGAATGCGCGAGATGCCTCGATCAAGGCGATGGAGGAGGTGACCGGGCCGATCATTGCCATCGTTCTGGTGCTGTGCGCGGTGTTCGTGCCGGTGGGCTTTCTCGGTGGCCTGGCGGGGCAGATGTACAAGCAGTTCGCGATCACCATCGCGGTGTCGGTGGTGATTTCCGGCATCGTCGCGCTGACGCTTTCCCCTGCGCTCTGCGCGCTGCTGCTCAAGCCTGGCCACCATGAACCGGCGGCACCTTTTCGTGTATTCAACCGTTTCTTCGACAAGGCCACCGCAGGCTATGGCGCCGGGGTGCGTTTCTTCCTCAAGCGTTCGCTGGTCGGCCTGCTGCTGTTCGGCGGCATGATCGCGCTGATCATGCTGCTGTTCTCACGGGTGCCCGGCTCACTGGTGCCCGATGAGGATCAGGGTTACGTGATCAATGCCTACTACTTGCCGCCGGCCGCTTCGCTCAATCGCACCGAGGCGCTGAGCGGGGCGGTGAGCCAGCAATTGATGGAACATCCGGCAGTGGCGGATGTGGTGACCTTCGCCGGTTTCGATGTGCTCACCTTCGGCGTGCGCAGCAACGCCGGGGTGTCTTTCGTGCCGCTCAAGGACTGGAGTGAGCGCACCACTGCCGAGCTCGATGCACGCAATCTGACGCGCGAGTTCATGGGTATGGGCGCTGCGCAGAAGGATGGCCTGGTGTTGTCGTTCAATCCACCACCGATCACCGGCATGAGCACCACCGGTGGCTTCGAGTCCTTCATTCAGGACCGCTCCGGCGGCAGCGTCGAGCAGCTCGGCGAGAAGGTCCAGGCCTTCGTCGCGGCCGCCAGCAAGCGACCGGAGCTGGCCGGCATCCAGAGTACCTTCAGCGCCAACGTGCCGCAGTACTACATCGACCTGGATCGCACCAAGACGCGGGCGCTGGGCGTCAGCGTCAGCGATGTGTTCACCGCGATGCAGGCGACCTTCGGCAGTTATTACGTCAACGATTTCACCCTCTACGGGCGCACCTGGCAGGTCAGCCTGCAGTCCGAGTCGGAGTTCCGCCGCAAGCCGGAGGACCTTGGCCAGGTCTACGTGCGCTCCAGCGGTGGTGATCTGGTGCCGCTGTCGACCCTGCTGCGCGTGCGGCGCATCCTCGGGCCGGATTCCTACGACCGTTTCAACGTCTATCCCTCGGCCAAGGTGCTTGGCGGTCCAGCGCCCGGTTACAGCTCCGGGCAGGCACTGGCGGCGATGCAGGAGGTGGCCGATGAGGTATTGGGTGAGGACTACAGCCTCGGCTGGATCGGCTCGGCCTATCAGGAGTTGGCGACTCTGGGCTCAGGCACTCAGGCCTTCGTCTTCGGCCTGATTCTGGTGTTCCTGATTCTCGCCGCGCAGTACGAGCGCTGGACGCTGCCGTTGGCAGTGGTCACCGCCGTGCCGTTCGCAGTGTTCGGCGCGATTCTCGCGGTGTGGCTGCGCGGCATTCAGAACGACGTGTACTTCCAGGTCGGCCTGGTCACGCTGATCGGCCTGGCAGCGAAGAACGCCATCCTCATCGTCGAGTTCGCCGTGTTGCTGCGTGCCGAGGGCAAGAGCATCTTCGACTCGGCGCTGGAGGCGGCCAAGCTGCGTTTCCGTCCCATCGTGATGACTTCGCTGGCGTTCATTCTCGGCTGCGTACCGCTGGCCATCAGCTCCGGTGCCGGCTCGGCCAGTCGTCACTCCATCGGCACCGGGGTGATCGGCGGCATGCTCGCGGCGACCCTGCTGGCCACGTTCGTTATCCCGATGTTCTACCTGCTGGTGGAAACGGCTGCGCAACGGGTGAGCCGGCGCGGCAAGGCCAGGGAGGAAGAACAACCGCATTGAGTCATCCGGGCCGTAGTTCGGCGGCCCGCGCTTTCGCAAGCTGCCCGGTCGATGAGATGATTAGCCGGCTAATAATTCTCCGGATCATTCATGAACCTGCGAACCCTGCTGATCTTGGGCGCGCTCAGCGCTTTTGGCCCCCTGGCCATCGATTTCTACCTGCCAAGTTTCCCCACCCTGGCGCAGCAGTTCGGCACCGACGTCGAGCATATTCAGCTGTCGCTGGCGGCCTATTTCGTCGGCATCGCCATTGGACAACTGTTCTACGGGCCGCTGGCGGATCGTTTCGGGCGCCGCATGCCGCTATTGGTCGGGGTGACCCTGTTCACCCTGGCATCGCTGGCCTGCGCCCTGGCTCCCAGTCTGGAATGGTTGGTGGTCGCGCGTTTCGTGCAGGCCCTCGGTGGTTGCGCCGGCATGGTTATCACCCGCGCGGTGGTGCGCGATCTGTGCGACCCACTGGCCTCGGCCAAAGTGTTCTCTCAACTGGTGCTGGTGATGGGGCTGGCGCCGATTCTCGCGCCCCTGGGGGGCGGACTGCTGCTCAATACCCTGGGCTGGCCGTCGATTTTCCACAGCCTGGCAATCTTTGCCGGGTTGTGCCTGCTGGCCGTGCTGTTGTGGTTGCCGGAGACGCGTCCGCAGCACCTGCAGCCGGCGCCGCTGAGTGGCGCCTTCGGCCAGTACCGCGCGCTGTTGGGCAATGCACCGTTCATGGGTTACAGCCTGGCCGGCGGTGTGGCGATGGCAGGCATGTTCGCCTACATCGCCGGCTCGCCCTTCGTGTTCATCGAGATGTACGGTGTGCCGCCGGAGCACTATGGCTGGCTGTTCGGCAGCAACGCAGCGGGCTTCGTGATCATGGCGCAGGTCAATGCGCGTCTGGTGCGCAGTGGTGGCCCGGCGCTGTGGCTGCGGCGCATGGTGCTGGTGTACCTGGCCAGTGGCCTGTGTCTGCTGGTGCTGGCGTTGTGGCAACCGGCGCAGCTGTGGCCGCTGATGATTCCGCTGTTCATTTGCGTGGCCAGCCTCGGCTGCGTGTTGCCCAATGCCACGGCTTGCGCCATGGCTGGGCAGGGCCGTCATGCCGGCAGCGCATCCGGGTTGCTGGGCAGCATGCAGTTCAGTGTGGCGGCCAGCGCTTCGGCTTTGGTGGCCTTCCTGCATGATGGCTCGGCCATGCCCATGGCGCTGGTGATCGCCCTGTGCGGCGCTGCCGCCTGCGGCTTTGCCTGGTGGAGCAAGCGCTTCGTGGTGTGAGCCGGCGTGTTACAGGCGCGCCGCCTTGAAGGTGTCGCAACGCCCTGGCTGACCGCTTTCAAAACCGCTGCTGAACCAACGTACGCGCTGCTCTGAGGTGCCATGGGTGAAGGCGTCCGGCACCACTTGGCCGCGCGCCTGTTTTTGCAGGCGGTCATCGCCGATGGCGCTGGCGGCGTTCAGCGCTTCTTCAAGATCGCCAGCCTCCAGCCAGTCATGCCGGCGTTGCGCGTGATGCGCCCAGACCCCGGCCAGGCAGTCGGCCTGCAGTTCCTGGCGCACCAGCAGGCCGCCATCACCCTCGACGCGTTCGCCACGTTGGCGCGCCGCATTGACCTTGGCCGAGACGCCGAGCAGGGTCTGTACGTGATGACCGACCTCGTGGGCGATCACGTAGGCCTGGGCGAAGTCACCGGCAGCGGAGAAGCGCTGTTCCATCTCGCGGAAAAACGCCATGTCCAGATACACGCGCTGATCGCCAGGGCAGTAGAAGGGGCCGACCGCCGAGCTGGCAAAACCACAGGCGGAATTGACGCCACCGGAGAACAGCACCAGTTGCGGGTCGCGATACTGCTGGCCGGCCTGCTGGAACAGCTCGCGCCAGGTGTCTTCGGTGTCGCCGAGAATGGCGCGGACGAACTCGCTCTGCTGGTCGTTGGCCGGTGGTGCGCTCTGTGTCTGGGCGACCTGCGGCTGGGTAGCCTGGCCGGCGATCTGGCCAAGAATCTGCAGCGGGTCCTGGCCCATCAGCAAGCCGACGATGACGATCACTGCTACGCCACCGAGGCTCAGACCACCACCGAGGCGCCGGCCGGAGCGGCCGCGCGCATCCACCACGTTGTCACTGCGTCTACCGCGTTGCCAGCGCATGGCTGCACTCCCTGGTTGCTTATCGCAGCAGTGTAGCTGCGTCCGTGCCGGCTCAGTTGGCGGGATAGTCGCTCAGCAGTTGATCCTTGCGTTCGTTATCCAGGCCGATGACCTGATAGGCGTCGACACGACCGCCGTACTCCATGCCTGGCGAGCCCATGGGCATACCGGGTACCGCAGCGCCGATCAGATCGGGACGTTGACGCAGCTTGAGAATGTCGGCCGCCGGTACGTGGCCTTCGACGAATTTGCCGTCGATCACGCCGGTGTGGCAGGACGCCAGGCGCGGCGGAACGCCAAGGCGCTGTTTGACCGCACTCATGTCGGTCTCGACATGGTCGTTGACGGTGAAACCATTGTCCTGCAGATGGCTGATCCACGCCTTGCAGCAGCCACAATTGGCATCGCGGTGAACATCGATGGTCAGGGGTTCGCTGGCGTGAGCCAGACCGGAGACGAGGAAGAGGGCGAGCAGGGAACGACGCATGGCAAGGCTCCAGATAATCGAGCGCTCAGCATAGCGCCGGCATGACGACTGCCCAAGCCATTGCGACTATGCGTCGCGACCAGTGGCTGCCTATGCTAGTGGCAGCCACTCCTTGCCCGGAAATCTGCCGATGCTGTTTGCTCGAATCGTCCTGTCGATCCAGATCGCTGCCCTGCTCGTGTTGGGGCTGGCCTACTTCATTCGTCCCGAGGAAATGGCCAGCTTCAGTGGCGCATTGCTGATGGGAAGCGCCGCCGTGACTGAAGTGCGTGCCTATTACGGCGGCCTGCAACTGGGGCTGGCGGCTTACCTGGCGATGGCGCTGCTGCGTATGGATTTGCTGCGCCCGGCGCTGCTTCTGCTGGTACTGCTGTACAGCTCGCTGGCGTTGGCGCGCATTGCCGGGCTGTGGCTGGATGGCGGCGCACAGCAGACCTTCAACCTATACGCGCTGCTGCTTGAAGTGGCATCGGCCGCGCTGGTCTGGTGGGTGTTGCGCGGCTTGTCTCGCTGAGCCGGGCCAAGGGCGAAAAACGACTCAGCGCCGCTCCAGCAGCACACCCGCTTCCATGTGGTGGGTGTAGGGAAACTGGTCGAACAGTGCGCTGCGCGTCACTTTGTGAGTGTCGCTCAACTGGGCGATGTTGGCGGCCAGGGTCTCCGGGTTGCAGGAGATGTACAGGATGCGCTCGAAGCGGCGGGTCAGCTCGCAGGTGTCGGGGTCCATGCCGGCGCGCGGCGGGTCTACGAAGACACTGCCGAACTCATAGCTCTTGAGATCGATACCGGCCAGGCGGCGGAACGGGCGTACCTCGTTCAGCGCCTGGGTCAGCTCCTCGGCGGACAGGCGCACCAGCTCGACGTTGTTCACGCCGTTGTCAGCCAGGTTGGCCAGGGCGGCGTTCACCGAGGTCTTGCTGATCTCGGTGGCCAGGGCCTTGCGCACGCGGGTGGCCAGCGGCAGGGTGAAGTTGCCGTTGCCGCAGTAAAGTTCCAGCAGGTCGTCGTCGCGCTGGCCGAGGGCGTCATGGGCCCAAATCAGCATCTTCTCGCAGACCTTGCCGTTGGGCTGGGTGAAGGCGCCTTCCGGTTGGCGATAACGGAAGCTGCGCCCGGCTACGGTCAGTTCTTCTTCCACATAGTCGCGACCGATCACCAGGCGCTGACCGCGGGAGCGGCCGACCAGGCTGACGTTCAGCTCGGCGGCCAGCTTTTCCGCCTCGGCTTGCCAGGCCTCGTCGAGCGGGCGGTGGTAGGCCAGGGTGATCAGCGCATCACCGGCCAGGGTGGTGAGGAACTCGACCTGGAACAGCTTGAACGACAAGGCTTCACTAGCCTGCCAGGCAGCGCGCAGACGCGGCATCAACTCGTTGATGCGCAGGCTGGCAATGGGGAAGTCGTCGAGCAGGATCGGCGTGTGCTTGTCGCCCGGCGCGAACATCGCGTAGTGGCGCTGGCCGTCTTCACGCCACAGACGGAACTCGGCGCGCATGCGGTAGTGCTCGCGCGGCGAATCGAACACCGCAGGCTCCGGCGCGCCGAAGGGCGCCAGCAGTTCGACCAGGCGGGCCTTCTTCTCGGCGAGTTGGGCGTCGTACGTGGCAGGGTCGAATGCGGGGCGGCTCATCGGTCACTCATGGGGCAGGAAAACGGGGCGCCATTGTAGCGACTCCGTTGCCGATGTGCCGTTGTCGTCGATCATTGGTGGCGCTGGACGCGGAGCGTCCCGAGGAGGCGTTCCCACGTGGAGCGTGGGAACGATCATGACGAGGCCGATGGTAGGCTGAAGCGGAACGTCGTCCGGCCCACCCTACGCAGGTTGTCCGGGGGCGGCGTAGGGCGTACTCGCGAAGCAGTACGCCGTTATCGGCTGATCAGGCGAAGTAGGCCAGCTTGACCACGAACAGGGCCGAGAGCACCCACATCGCCGGGTTCAGTTCGCGCCAGCGGCCGGCCAGTACCTTGACCGCGGTCCAGGCGATGAAACCGAACGCGATGCCGTTGGCGATGGAGAAGGTCAGCGGCATGGCCAGGGCGGCGACCACCACCGGGGCGGCGACAGTCAGGTCGTCCCAGTCGATCTGCGCCAGGCTGCTCATCATCAGTACGGCGACGAACAGCAGCGCAGGCGCGGTGGCATAGGCCGGAACGGCGCCAGCCAGCGGGGCGAAGAACAGGGCCAGGAGAAACAGTGCGGCGACCACACAGGCAGTCAGGCCGGTGCGTCCACCTGCACTGATGCCAGCAGCGGATTCGATGTAGCTGGTGGTGGTGCTGGTGCCCAGCGCGGCGCCGGCCATGGTCGCGGTGCTGTCGGCCAGCAGGGCACGGCCGAGGCGTGGCATCTTGCCGTCCTTGTCCAGCAGGTCGGCTTTCTGCGCCACGCCGACCAGGGTGCCGGAGGTGTCGAACAGGTCGACGAAGAGGAAGGCGAAGATCACGCTGATCAGGCCGATATCCAGCGCGCCGGCTATGTCCAGCTGCAGCAGGGTCGGCATCAGCGAGGGTGGCATCGACACCACGCCCTGCAGCTCGGACAGGCCCAGAACAATCGACAGGCCGGTGACCAGCAGGATGCCTATCATCACTGCGCCGGTGACCTTGCGATAGGCCAGTGCGGCGATGACGAAGAAGCCCAGGCAGGCCAGCAGTGCGCCGCCGTTGCTCATATCGCCGAGGCCGACCAGGGTGGCCGGGTGATCGACCACGATGCCTGCGTTCTTCAGGGCGATGATCGCCAGGAACAGGCCGATACCGGCGGCGATACCGGCGCGCAGGGCCAGCGGGATGCTGTTGATGATCCACTCGCGGATCTTGAAGATCGACAGCAGGAAGAAGATTGCGCCGGAGAGGAACACCGCGCCCAGAGCGGTCTGCCAGCTGTAGCCCATGGTCATCACCACGGTGTAGGTGAAAAAGGCGTTGAGGCCCATGCCGGGCGCCAGGGCGATCGGGTAGTTGGCCAGCAGGCCCATGATCAGCGAGCCGATGGCGCCAGCCAGGCAGGTGGCGACGAATACCGCGCCGTGGTCCATGCCGGTCTTGGCGAGCATTTCCGGGTTGACGAAGAGAATGTAGGCCATGGTCAGGAAGGTGGTGATCCCGGCCAGTACCTCGGTGCGCACCGTGGTGTTGTGGGCTTTGAGTTGGAACAGTCTTTCCAGCATGGTGGCTCCCCGAGGCGCAAACGCGCCTGAATTGGTCTGCACAAAGCAAAGCACATCCGTCCGTGCAGGCCGGAAAATTGCTCGATTTCGCAAAAGCCGCGCATCATAACAGCAAGGTTTTGCCGGGTGAATTCAAGGTCTGTTGTGTCCTTTTATGACCAGGTGGACAGTTTCATTTTCTGTCTGAAGGAGTAGTGAGATGAGCAAGCGAGCACTGATTGCAGTTGCTGATGGTGTCGAAGATCTTGAATGCGTGACCCTGATTGATGTGCTGCGCCGCGCCGATGTCGAGGTGCTGGTGGCGAGTATCGAAGAGCGCAGGATGATCACCTGCGCCCGCGGTACCCGGCTGACCGCTGATGCCATGTTGGTGGACGTGCTGGCGCAGGATTTCGACCTGATCGTCCTGCCCGGCGGGATGCCTGGTGCGCAGCGCCTGGCCGAGTTCGAACCCTTGGCCGAACGTGTGCGCAAGCAGGCCAAGGCGGGCGAGCTGTTCGCCGCGATCTGCGCCGCGCCTGCATTGGCCCTGCAGCAGTACGGGGTGCTCAGGCAGCGACGGATGACCTGCTATCCGGCGTTCAGTGATCGGCTGAGTGGCTGCACCTTCGTCGACGAGGCGGTGGTGGTCGATGGCAACTGCATCACCAGCCAGGGCCCGGGAACGGCACTGGCCTTTGCCCTGACCCTGGTGGAGCAACTGGTCGGGCGCGGCACGCGCAGCGAGGTAGCCAAGGCGATGCTGGCCTAGAGGCCGGTGAGAGGGCTGGTGCGCTACGGGTGTCAGCGCGCAGCGCAGCAAAGCGTAGGGTGCGCCGCGCGCACCGACAGCGCTACGACTGCTCCTGCTCCAGCAACCGCCGTTTGCGCTGCAACCCCCAGCGATAGCCGCTGAGGCTGCCATCGCTGGCTACGACACGATGGCAGGGTAGCAACAGACCGATGGCGTTGCTGGCACAGGCGCGGGCAATCGCCCTTGGGTGACTGTGCAACTGTCCGGCCAGGTCGGCGTAGCTGCGGGTTTCGCCGCTGGGAATATGCTGCAGCGCCTGCCAGACGCGTTGCTGAAAGGCCGTGCCGCGAATATCCAAGGGCAGATGGGCGGCGCGCTCCGGCTCCTGTAATTGCGCCAACACTTGCTGCAGCCAGTTGCGCAGACCTTGTTCATCTTCTTCTAGCTGGGCGGCGGCGAAGCGTTGTTGCAACTCGTCACGCAGGGCAGTCGGCTCGTCGCCGAATAGCAATGCACAAACGCCCTTGTCACTGGTTGCCAGCAGCACCTGGCCGAGTGGGCTGGGGGCGATGCTGTAGCGCAGTCGTTCGCCTGCACCGCGTAGGCGGCGCTGCGCCGGGCTCATGGCCGGGGGCTTTTCATACAGCGCGCGGGTGCCGGAATAGCCAGCGGCCAGGGCCGCCTCGAGCACGTTATCTGCCTGTGGCAACTCGGCGTCCAGGCGCTGGCGGCGTTGCGCCGCCGCCCAGGCATTGGGCGTCATCCCGGTACGCGCCTTGAACGCACGGGCCAGGTGTGACGGTGACAAGCCGATGCGGGCTGCCAGTTGCGGCAGCGTCAGGCGCTGTTCACCGCGCAGAAGATCACAGGCGGCCGCAACCAGTGCGTCGAGCTGCTGCGCCGGGCTTTGCCCCTGTGGCGAGCAGCGCTTGCACGGGCGAAAGCCAGCTGCCTCGGCGCTGGCAGCATCGGCGTGGAAACTGACATTGTCGCGCCGTGGCCGCCGCGCAGGGCAGTTCGGCCGACAATAGATGCCGGTGCTGCGTACGGTGAAAACGAAGCGTCCGTCGAACGCCCCATCACGTTCGCAAACGGCCTGCCAACAGCGTTCCGGGTCGAGCATGGCGCAGCCCTTCTGGTCACGGTTTTGCTTACGATTGTCGGCTGGTCGCGTTGCGCTGCCAATCCGCATTGCACTTTCAAACCGCTGCCGAGGTCATTTGTATGTCGGCCTGAGCGCAAATACAGCCCAGCGCCTTTAATGATGACTAGGCAGGTGCCAGTGGAGGTCGCCATGCGCGGGATGCTCGATAGGCCGGAGCAGGAACTGATTCTGGTGGTGGATGATGCGGTGGACGCGCGTCAGCGCCTGGGCGCGCTATTGGTCGACCGCTACCAGGTGCGCCTGGTCGGCAGTGAGGAAGCGCTGCATGCTGCCAGGTCGCGACCGCAACCGGACCTGATTCTGCTCGACTGGCAGAACGACTATGCACTGTGTCGCGGGCTTAGCACCGACCCGCAGACCCGCCATATCCCGCTGATCCTCATCACTGGCCATAGCGATGCCGCCGACGAGCAACTGGGCTTCGACCTTGGCGCTGCCGACTACATCATCAAACCGGTCAGCGCGCCCATTGTGCTCGCGCGCGTTCGAGCGCAACTGCAGCTTAAGGCGGCCACCGATTATTTGCGTGACAAGAGCGAGTATCTGGAACTCGAGGTCAAGCGCCGCACGCGTGATATCCAGAACCTGCAGGACGTCACCATCGAGGCCATGGCCAGCGTTGCCGTCATGCGTGACAACCCGAGCAGCCGTCGCCTGGAACGTATCGAGCGCTACATGACCTGCCTGACCGCTGCATTGGCGCGGCAGCAGCCGGCCTTGTCCGAGTCTCTGAACGAGGAGCGCATCGCCCAGTTGGGCAAGTCGGCCATGCTGCATGTGATCGACCGGCTGACCCTGCCTGACCGCGTACTGCTCAGCCATGGCGAAGCGGATGAAAATGATCTGCGCCTGCTGAGCGAGGGCGTGATTGCCGGACGTGATGCGCTCGAACGCGCCGAGCGCAAGCTGGGCAGCATCACCGACTTTCTCTCCGATGCCAAAGACATCGTCTACGGCCAGCATGAACGCTGGGACGGCAAAGGCTATCCGCAAGGTCTGCATGGCGAGCAGATTCCGCTGTCGGCGCGGCTGATGGCGCTGGTGGGGCACTTCGAAGAACTGAGCTGTCGGCATCCTTATCTGCCGCCGATCAGCCCGGCGCAGGCAGTGGCGCAGATCAGCGCGGCCAGCGGCACACGCTTCGATCCCATGGTGGTATTGGCCTTCGTCGAAGCCACGACGGAGTTTCTGCATATCGCCGAAACCCTGGCCGACGACGCTGCTGCGGTCGGCGTCGAGTTGCAGCGGCTGGAGGACTCGCTGGCCGAAAGCATCGAGCTGACCCTGCCACCAACGGCATAGGCGCGTCGTCAGCCCAGGCGGCGCCGCGACGCTCTACAGAGCGCCGCGGTCTTTGCCGTGAGCTAGTCGACGATCCGCTCCACATGGTGACAGGCCACCTGCCGTGCATCGATCAGGCGCAGCTCCGGGCGCTCGCTACGGCAGCGCTCGTCGGCATGCGGGCAGCGCTTGTGGAAGGCGCAGCCGGAGGGTGGATTCAGCGGATTTGGCAGCTCACCGCTGATCTTCATTCGCGGTTTGTCCGGATCGGGATGAATCGCCGGCGTCGCCGACAGCAGGGCGCGGGTGTAGGGGTGCAGCGGGCGGGTGTAGAGCGCCTCGGCCGGGCCCATTTCCACCGGACGGCCTAGGTACATCACCAGCACGTCGTCGGCGACATGACGCACCACCGAGAGGTTGTGCGAGATGAACACGTAGCCGGTCTGGTACTGCTCCTGCAGGTCCATGAACAGGTTCAGCACCTGGGCCTGGATCGACACGTCCAGCGCCGAGGTCGGTTCGTCCGCTACCAGCACCTGCGGCTGCAGCATCATGGCGCGGGCCAGGGCGATGCGCTGGCGCTGGCCGCCGGAGAACATGTGCGGGTAGCGCTGGTAATGCTCGGGGCGCAGGCCGACCTGCTGCATCATCGCTTGCACTTTCTCGCGGCGTTCGGCGCGCGACAGGCGGGTGTTGATCAGCAGCGGTTCGGCCAACTGATCACCGATCTTCTGCCGCGGGTTGAGTGAGGCGTAGGGATTCTGGAACACCATCTGCACATCGCGGCGCAGTTGCTTGCGCTCGGCATGGCTGGCGCCGGCCACTTCGTGCCCGGCGATCTGCAGGCTACCGGAACTGGGTGTTTCGATCAGAGTCAGGGCGCGGGCCAGGGTGGACTTGCCGCAGCCGGACTCGCCGACCACGGCCAGGGTCCTGCCGGACTGCAGGCTGAAGGACACGCCATTGAGCGCCTGGACCGTGGCCGCTGGCTTGAACAGGCCGCGCGAGACACTGTAGTGACGGGTCAGCTCACGGGCTTCGAGTACGGTACTCATCAGGCCACCTCCAGCGGGAAGAAGCAGCGCGCGGCGCCACGGTCATGTGGTTCCAGGGCTGGGCGTTGCTGGTGGCAGCGCGCCTGCACGTAGGGGCAGCGGGGTGACAGCAGGCAGCCCAGCGGGCGGTCATAGCGGCCGGGCACGATGCCGGGCAGGGTGGCCAGGCGGCTGGCACCGGCGCTGTGCTCGGGGATGGCCTTGAGCAAGGCTTCGGTATAGGGATGGCTGGGCGCGTCGAACAGCGCCGGCACATGACCCAGCTCCACCGCTTGCCCGGCGTACATCACGCAGACGCGCGGGGCGGTTTCGGCGACCACGGCCAGGTCGTGAGTGATCAGCACCAGAGCCATGCCCTGATCGCGCTGCAGGTCGAGCAGCAATTCCATGATCTGCGCCTGAATGGTCACATCCAGCGCCGTGGTCGGTTCGTCGGCTATCAGCAGCTTGGGCTCGGCGGCAATCGCCATGGCGATCGCCACTCGCTGGCTCATGCCCCCGGACACCTGATGCGGATAGGCGTCGAGGCGACTGGCGGCACCAGGGATTTCCACCCGTTCCAGCAGTTCGAGGGCGCGGGCCCGCGCTGCCTTGCCTTTCAGACCGAGGTGCTGCTGCAGCACTTCCTCGATCTGGAAGCCCACGGTATAGCTGGGGTTGAGCGCGGTCATCGGGTCCTGGAACACCATGGCCAGGTCCTTGCCGACGATGTGCCGGCGTTGGCGGCCCTTGAGGCGCAGCATGTCGGTGCCGTCGAACTGCAGGCAGTCGGCCTGGACGATGCCGGGGGCGTCGATCAGGCCCATCAGCGCCATCATGGTCACGGACTTGCCGGAACCCGATTCGCCGACGATGGCCAGCACTTCGCCCTGCTCGACGCTGAGATCGAGGCCATCGACCACCGGCATGGCGGGGCCGAAGCGTACGGAGAGATTGCGGATATTCAGCAGGCTCATTCCTGGCTCCTCACTGCGCATTCTTCAATTTTGGGTCGAGCGCATCGCGCAGGCCGTCACCCATCAGGTTGATCGCCAGCACGCTGAGCAGAATCGCCAGGCCGGGCAGGCTCACCACCCACCAGGCGCGCTCGATGTAGTCGCGCGCCGAAGCCAGCATGGTGCCCCACTCGGGCGTCGGCGGTTGCACGCCGAGGCCGAGAAAGCCCAGTGCGGCCGCGTCGAGAATCGCCGAGGAAAAGCTCAGGGTGGCCTGTACGATCAACGGCGCCATGCAGTTAGGCAGCACGGTGACGAACATCAGCCGTGGCAGGTTGGCGCCGGCCAGCTGCGCAGCGGTGACGTAGTCTCGGTTCAGTTCACCCATCACGGCCGCGCGGGTCAGGCGCACATAGGAAGGCAGCGAGACGATGGCGATGGCGAAGATGGTGTTGATCAGCCCTGGGCCGAGGATAGCGACGATGGCCACCGCCAGCAGTAGCGAGGGCAGCGCCAGCATGATGTCCATCAGGCGCATGATGCCGGGGCCGAGCAGACGCGGGAAAAAGCCTGCGACCAGACCCAGCAGGATGCCGGGAATCAGCGACAACACCACCGATGCCAGGCCGATCAGCAGCGACAGGCGTGCACCGTGGATCAGGCGCGAGAGCAGGTCGCGGCCCAGTTCGTCGGTGCCGAGCAGGAACTGCCATTGGCCGCCTTCCAGCCACACCGGTGGGGTGAGCAGGAAGTCGCGGTACTGCTCGCTGGGATCGTGCGGTGCGACCCAGGGGGCGAATAGTGCGCAGAACACCAGCAGGATCATGAACGCCAGGCCGCCGAGGGCGCCGGTGTTGTGGGCGAAGGCTTGCCAGAACTCTTTCAGCGGCGAGGGGTAGAGCAGGCTCTGGTCGAGTGGGGTGGAGGTGGTCATGGGCGCACCTCTTGTAGGGTGGACGACGCTTCACCCGTCCACCGACGTGTTTTCACGGTGGATGAAAAGCGCGTCATCCACCCTACGCAAACGATGTGGCTATGCATGGCGCCTTCCTTACTTCTGATGGCGAATACGTGGATTGGCCAGGCCATAGAGGATGTCCACGGTGAAGTTGACCAGGATCACCAGGCAGGCGATCAGCAGAATGCCGTTTTGCACCACCGGGTAGTCGCGGGCACCGATGGCCTCGATCAACCACTTGCCGATGCCCGGCCAGGAGAAGATGGTTTCGGTCAGCACGGCACCGGCCAGCAGGGTGCCGACCTGCAGGCCGAACACGGTCAGCACCGGGATCAAGGCATTGCGCAGGCCATGCACGAAGACCACGCGCGTCGGCGACAGGCCTTTGGCCCGTGCGGTGCGGATGTAGTCCTCACGCAGCACTTCGAGCATGGCCGAGCGGGTCATCCGCGCGATCACCGCCAGCGGGATGGTGCCGAGCACGATCGCTGGCAGGATCAGGTGGCGCAGGGCGTCGACGAAGGCGCCTGGCTCGTCGGAAAGCAGTGTGTCGATCAGCATGAAGCCGGTGACCGGCGGGATGTCGTAGAGCAGATCGATACGTCCTGAAACCGGTGTCCAGCCCAGGCCCACCGAGAAGAACATGATCAGCAGCAGGCCCCACCAGAAGATCGGCATGGAATAGCCGGTCAGGGCAATGCTCATCACGCCGTGATCCAGCGGTGTGCCGCGCTTGAGTGCGGCGACCACCCCGGCGATCAGGCCCAGGGTGCCGGCAAATAGCAAAGCGGCCAGGGCCAGTTCGACGGTGGCGGGAAACAGGGTGAGAAACTCGTTCCACACGCTTTCACGCGAGCGCAGCGATTCGCCGAGGTTGCCGCTGGCGAGTTGCCCGATGTAGTCGAAGTACTGCTGGTACAACGGCTTGTTCAGCCCCAGACGCTCCATGGCCTGGGCGTGCATTTCCGGGTCGACGCGGCGTTCGCCCATCATCACTTCCACCGGGTCACCGGGGATCAGGCGGATCAGTGCGAAGGTCAGCAGGGTGACGCCGAAGAAGGTGGGGATCAGCAAGCCCAAGCGGCGTGCAATGAAGCTCAGCATGGCGGTGGGTAACTCCTAATCAGAACGGTATCGAGCAGCCCGGAATTCTGGCGATTCCTTCGCACATGTTGCAGGTTAGCTGTTCGACCACGACGTGCCCCGGGCATTTGCCTGGGGCGTCGTTCGAGGGCGGTCGCGTAACGGCAGTCGGCGCAGCGGCGATCGCAGGGCTATC
Source organism: Pseudomonas sp. o96-267 (assembly GCF_003935465.1). Taxonomy (NCBI): domain Bacteria; kingdom Pseudomonadati; phylum Pseudomonadota; class Gammaproteobacteria; order Pseudomonadales; family Pseudomonadaceae; genus Pseudomonas; species Pseudomonas sp. o96-267. The sequence goes on along the minus strand of NZ_RHQP01000002.1, from coordinate 109,734 downwards.
AGTCGTTGCTGACACCGATGAAGCTGTTGCGGCCGAAGGGGCTGATCTGGAAGCCTTTGACGCTGCTGCGCATCGGTTGGTAGACCGTGGAATGAGCGATCGGCGTGATTGGCACTTCGCGCTTGAGTACGACCTGGGCCTGACGATACAGCTCGCTACGTTGTTCCTGATCGGTCACGCGCTTGGCGGCGACCACCAGCTTGTCGTATTCGCTGTCGCACCACTTGGAGAAGTTGTTGCCGTCTACCGAGGCGCAGCCGTACAGGGTGCCGAGCCAGTTGTCCGGGTCACCGTTGTCGCCGGTCCAGCCGATCAGCATGGCGTCGTGCTCGCCGGCATGGGCACGCTTGATGTATTCGCCCCACTCGTAGCTGACGATGCGCGCCTTGATGCCGACCTTGGCCCAGTCGTTTTGCAGCATCTCGGCCATCAGCCGCGCGTTGGGGTTGTAGGGGCGCTGCACGGGCATGGCCCACAGGGTGATCTCGGTGCCTTCCTTGACGCCGGCAGCCTTGAGCAGTTCCTTGGCTTTTTCGGGATCGTAGGCCGCATCCTTGATCGACTCGTCATAGGACCATTGAGTCGGCGGCATGCCGTTCATCGCCAACTGACCAGCGCCCTGGTACACCGCGTCGATGATCGCGGCCTTGTTCACCGCCATATCCAGCGCCTGACGTACTTCGCGCTGGTCGAACGGCGCGCGGGTAACGTTGTAGGCGATGTAGCCGACGTTGTAGCCAGGCTCGGTCGGTACATTGAGATTCTTGTCGGCCTGCAGGCTCTGCAGGTCGGCAGGGCGCGGGTTGAGGGTGACGTGGCATTCACCGGCGCGCAGCTTCTGCGCGCGTACCGAGGCGTCGGTATTGATGGAGAAGATCAGGTTGTCGATCTTCACTTGCTCGGGGGCCCAGTATTGCGTGTTGCCCTTGAAGCGGATCACCGCGTCCTTCTGATAGCGGCTGAACACGAACGGCCCGGTGCCGATGGGCTTCTGGTTGATCTCGGCGGCCTTGCCGGCCTTGAGCAACTGGTCGGCGTATTCGGCCGAGTGTATCGCGGCAAAGCTCATCGCCAGGTTCTGCACGAAGGCGGCGTCAACGGCGTTGAGGGTGAAGACCACGGTCATGTCGTCGGTCTTCTCGATCTTGGCGATGTTCTTGTCCAGGCCCATGTCCGTGAAGTAGGGAAACTCGCTGGGGTAGGCCTGGCGGAACGGGTGGTTGCGATCGAGCATGCGCTGGTAAGTGAACAGCACATCGTCGGCGTTGAAGTCGCGAGTCGGCTTGAAGTAGTCGGTGCTGTGGAACTTGACCCCTTCGCGCAAGTGGAAGGTGTAGGTCAGGCCGTCTTCGCTGATGTCCCAGGAGCTGGCCAGCGACGGTTGTGCCTTGGTGCCGCCGCGCTCGAATTCGGCTAGGCGGTTGAAGATGGTTTCCGAGGCTGCATCGAAGTCGGTGCCGGTGGTGTACTGGCCGGGGTCGAAACCACCCGGGCTGCCTTCGGAGCAATACACCAGGTTGTTGGCGTGGGCGAACGAAGCACTGGTGAGCAGGCCTGCGGTGAGCAGTGCCTTGCACAGGGGAGACATACGCATGCGAACCTCTTTTTCTTTTTGTTCGCGCCTGGGTATGGCGCGAGCTCGGAATGCGGTGAAGGCGGGTAGCCCACCGGGTCGGGCTCGAAATTAAGTCATGCTGAAATTGTGGTCAACAAAAATTAAGCAGCACTAACATTGCGCATATTCGCCCTGAATTGGGGCAAAAAATCACTCGCTGGCGGGGTGATCGCCGAAAAGCGCCATGGTGGTCATGGTCAGCACTTCGGCCGGTGCATCGGCATTATTGGCCAGGCGATGCAGCTTGCCGGCATCGAAATGCACCGAGTCGCCGGGGCCAAGGGGGTAGTCGCGACCCTCGATGGTGTAGACGATCTGCCCGCTGAGCACGTAGGAGAATTCCACGCCTTCATGCGCGATCAGTTCAGACTGATAGCCCACCGGAATGTTCATCTTCACCGCGTTGATCGAGTTGCCGGGAAATGAACTGGACAGGCGCTCGTAGGCCAGCAACTGGCCGCCTACGGTGTAGCGCACCCGCTCGTTGACGTGGGAATCCGGCTGCGCCTGAGTGGGTTGGTCGAACAACACGTTGAGCGGTACATCCAGTGACTTGGCGATGCTCGCCAGTGACGACAGCGATACGCCAGTCAGGTTGCGCTCTGCCTGGGACAGGAAGCTGGCGGTCAGACCAGCGTCTGCCGCTACCTGATTGAGGGTCTTGCCGGCGGCGCGCCGGTAGCGGCGCAAGCGTTCGCCAATGCGATCTGCGGTCATGGAGGTGGCTCGCTGTTCGGGTCCGTGCAGTATACCCATGAGGTGCAGGGACTTCAGCCCGGCGCCAGCGCGCTTTTTAAGTCCAACTGAAAAAAGTTTTGACCAAAATTTAAGTTGCACTTAAATTTTGCCGCAGCGAAATGCCCGGTGACGATGGTCGTCGTGGGCGCCAGACGAGGATGTGCAGATGACACTGGGAGTGGGCGGCAGCACGCCGGAGCAGGCCTTGGCGCGCCTGCAGAACATGATGGCCGGCGCGGAGCCGATCACTGAGGCGCAATACCAGGCGCGCATCACCCGTGCTCAGGCGCTGATGCGCGAGCAGGACATCGCCGCGCTGTTTCTCGCTGCCGGCAGCAACCTGCAGTACTTCACCGGCGTGCAGTGGCATCCCAGCGAACGCATGGTCGGGGCGATTCTGCCGGCCAGCGGTGCGCTGGAGTATCTGGCGCCGGCGTTCGAGGAGGGAACGGTGCGCGACTTTCAGGTCGTGCCTGGCGTGATCAATACCTGGCAAGAGCACGAAAGCCCCTATGCACTGTTTCTGAACTGCCTGAAGCGTCTGGCGGAATTGCCCAAAGATGGTGCGCAACCCAAGGTAGGTCTTTGTTCTTCTTTGCCTTTTTTCATGTTTGAAGGCATTCGCCAGCTGACCAGCGGTTATCGCTTCGTCGATGCCGGCAGCGTCACCACGGTCTGTCGCCAATCCAAATCGCCAGCCGAAATTGCTTTGATGCAGCGCGCCAAGGACATGACCCTGGAAGTGCACAAGGCGGCTGCGAGCATCCTCCATGAAGGTATCAGCACCACTGAAGTTGCCGAGTTCATCCACCAGGCGCACCGCCGCGTCGGAACGCCCGGCTCGACCTTCTGCATCGTGCTGTTCGGTGCCGCCAGTGCCTTTCCGCATGGGGTCAAGCACGCGCAGCGGCTCAAGGACGGCGACATGGTACTGATCGACACCGGCTGCAAGGTTCATGGTTATCTGTCGGACATCACCCGCAGCTACGTTTTCGGCACGCCCAGCGCGCGTCAGCGCGATTTCTGGGAGAAGGAGAAAGCCGCTCAGCAAGCTGCCTTCGAAGCCGCCGTGCTCGGCGCGCCCTGTTCGTCGGTGGACGCGGCGGCCCGGCATAGCCTGGAGGCGGCAGGGCTTGGGCCTGGCTACAACTTGCCAGGTTTGCCGCACCGTACGGGGCACGGCATCGGCCTGGACATTCACGAAGGGCCTTACCTGGTCGGCGGCGATGACACCCCGTTGGCAGAGGGCATGTGCTTCAGCAACGAGCCGATGATTTGCGTGCCGGGCGAGTTCGGCATCCGCCTCGAAGATCACTTCTACATGACCGCCGCTGGCCCGCGCTGGTTTACCCAGCCCAGTCATTCGGTGGACGACCCCTTCGGCTTGGGCGTTTAACCACGCCTACGTCGGGTTCGTAGACGCTTTGATCAGGCTCGGGCCATGGCTGCTCATGGCACGCTCACCTTGGAAAAGTTGTTCGAGCCCATTGGGCTGAGTACGAAGCCTTCGACGCCCTTGCGCAACGCTGCGAACTGTTTCGGGTGGGCCAGGGCGATCCACGGCGCCTGCTCATGGAAGATCGTCAGGGCCTGGCGATACAGCGCGGCGCGTTTGCTTTGCTCGGGTTCGCGGCGTGCCTGGGTGATCAGGGCATCGAAGGTCTTGTCGCACCACCCGGCCTGGTTCTCGCCGCTCTCGGCCGCGGCGCAGGACAGATTGGGGGTGAGGAAGTTGTCCGGGTCACCGTTGTCACCGGCCCAGCCCATGAATACCAGGTCGTGCTCACCGTTCTTGGCGCGCTTGATCAGCTCGCCCCACTCGAACACGCGAATATCACTGCGAATGCCGATGGCGGCGAGATCGGCCTGCAGCATCTGTGCGCCGATACCAGGGTTGGGGTTGGTTGGCCCGCCACCGGGGCGGGTCCAGATCGACAGGGCGAAGCCGTCAGCATGACCGGCCTCGGCCAGCAACTGGCGGGCGCGTTCGGGATCGTGCGGCCAGTCCTGCAGCGTGTCGTCATGGCCCCACAGGGTGGTCGGGTAGGGCGCCACGGCCGGAGTGGCATTGCCTTCGCCATACTGCGCGCGAATGTAGGCGGCCTTGTCGAAGGCCAGGTTCAGCGCCTGGCGCACGCGCACGTCGTCCAGCGGTGGATGACGGGTGTTGATGCCGATATAGGCGGTGAGCAGCGAATCCAGCTCCAGCACCTGCAGTTTCGGGTCGGCCTTCATGGCCGGGATGTCGACTGGGCGTGGGAACAGGGTGATCTGGCAGTCGCCGGCCTTGAGCCTTTGCTGGCGCACGTTGGGCTCGGGGGTGATGGCCAGTATCAGGCGCTCGACCTGCGGTGCGCCATTCCAGTAATCCGGGTTGCCGCGAAAGCGTACCTGGGCGTCCTTGGCATAGCGCTCGAACACGAAAGGCCCGGTGCCGATGGGGGCATTGTTCAGGCGTTCGGGGGTATTCGTTGCGAGCAGGTGCTCGGCATACTCGGCCGAATAGATCGAGGCGAAGCCCATGGCCAGATTGGCCAGGAAGGGCGCCTCCGGGTGTTTGAGGACGAAGCGCACGCGATGCTCGTCGAGCTTGACGATGCGCTCGATCAACTGCGTCAGGCCCATGGCCTCGGCATAGGGAAAACCACGCAGCGACAGCTTGTGCCAGGGATGTGCCGGGTCGAGCTGGCGCTGGAAACTCCATAGCACGTCATCGGCATTGAGCTCGCGAGTCGGGCTGAATCCCTGGTTAGCATGGAATTTCACTCCCTGGCGCAGGGTGAAGGTGTAGCTCAGACCGTCATCGGCTATTTCCCAGCTTTCTGCCAATGCCGGGACGATTTCGGTGCTGCCGGGGGCGAAGTCCACCAAGCGTTCGAACAGGGTTTCCGCCGTTGCATCGGCGGTGGTGGCTGCGGTGTATTGAACGATGTCGAACCCTTCCGGGCTGGCTTCGCTGCAGACCACCAGGTTGGCCGCCTGGGCCTGAGCAGCGAGTAGCGCGGCAAACAGTAGACTGCCGCGCAGAAGGGGAAAGGTAGGCATGCTGGCTCCTGGTTGAACGTCCTGCAATCGGCGCCCCTTCAAGGGCGCCGATGCAGATTGTTACTTGCCGATACCTACACCATAGAACGAGTTGATGCCGAACGGACTGATGCGGAAGTCCTGCACTTCCTTGCGCATCGGCTGGTACACGGTGGAGTGGGCCAGCGGAGTGATCGGTACCTCACGCTTGAGGATCACTTGCGCCTGTTTGTACAGCTCGGTGCGTTCGGCTACGTCGGTGGTGCGTTTGGCGGCCTTGACCAGCTTGTCGTAGTCGTCGAAGCACCATTTGGAAAAGTTGTTGCCGTCGACCGCGTCGCAGCCATAAAGGGTGCCGAGCCAGTTATCGGGATCACCGTTGTCGCCGCTCCAGCCGATCAGCATGGCGTCGTGCTCGCCGGCCTTGGCGCGCTTGAGGTATTCGCCCCACTCGTAGGTGACGATGCGTGCCTTGATGCCGATCTTGGCCCAGTCGGCCTGCAGGATCTCGGCGATCTGCTTGGCGTTGGGGTTGTACGGGCGCTGTACCGGCATGGCCCACAAAGTGATCTCGGTGCCTTCCTTGACGCCTGCAGCTGTGAGCAGCTCCTTGGCTTTTTTCGGGTCGAAGGCCGGGTCCTTGATGTCTTCGTTATACGACCACTGGGTTGGCGGCATGCCGTTGACGGCCAACTGCCCGGCGTTCTGGTAAACGGCGTCGAGAATTGCCTGCTTGTTCACCGCCATGTCCAGCGCCTGGCGCACTTCCAATTTGTCGAACGGTGGGTGGGTAACGTTGTAGGCGATGTAGCCGACGTTGAAACCAGCCTGCTCGGGCATCTTCAGCTTGGCGTCCTGCTGCAGCGAGGCGATGTCGGCCGGGCGCGGGAACAGGGTGACATGGCATTCGCCGGCACGCAGTTTCTGCATGCGCACGGACGAGTCGGTATTGATGGCGAAGATCAGGTTGTCGACCTTTACATCCTCGGGCTTCCAGTAGTCCTGATTACCCTTGTAACGGATCACCGCGTCCTTCTGGTAGCGGCTGAACACGAATGGGCCGGTGCCGATGGGTTTCTGGTTGATGTCAGCGGCCTTGCCAGCTTTGAGCAACTGGTCGGCGTACTCGGCAGACTGGATCGAGGCAAAGCTCATCGCCAGGTTCTGCACGAAGGCGGCGTCCACTTCGTTGAGAGTGACGCGCACGGTCATGTCATCGAGCTTCTCCAGCTTGGCGATGTTGCTGTCCATGCCCATGTCGGTGAAGTAGGGAAACTCGGTGGGGTACGCCTTACGGAATGGGTGGTCCTTGTCGAGCATGCGGCCAAAGGTGAATAGCACGTCGTCGGCATTGAACTCGCGGCTGGGTTTGAAGTACTCGGTGGTGTGGAATTTCACCCCAGGGCGCAGCTTGAAGGTGTAGGTCAGGCCGTCGTCGGACACTTCCCAGCTTTGCGCCAGGCCGGGCTCGACCTTGGTGCCGCCGCGCTCGAACTGGGTCAGGCGGTTGAAGATGGTTTCCGCTGCGGCGTCGAAATCGGTTCCGGTAGTGTACAGGCCTGGGTCGAAACCGGCCGGGCTGCCTTCGGAACAGAACACCAGGTTGGCGGCGCTGGCGAGGGGGGCGCTGGCGATCAGCCCAGCGGTAAGTAAAGCCTGGATAACGGCGTTCTTGCGCATCTTGACCTCATCGTTGTTGTGGTTGTGGTCCTTGAGGAGTCTCTTGTAGAAACCACCAATGAAACTATGCAGGCCTTGTGCCTGAGGCAAGAGGGGCGCCGTGCGGAAAATGGTTAGCGCTACAGCGCTGTAATTTGCTGTCGCATTTATGAAAAATTTGCAGAGAAAAGATGGCAAAACGCCGTTATCTGGCGATAACGGCGCTGCTTTGTTGCGGAGCGTGGTTCAGGGCATCTGCACTTCGATGACGCCATCGGCGCTGACCGTGACCTGGCTGGTGCCGGCTTCGATTTGCGGTGTGGGGGCTGAGTCCATCATCGCCATGCCCTTGGCTTCGAAGTTGCGCATGGCCATTGGCGGCTGGAAGCCACCGGTGTTGAGGTTCAGGCTGACCAGCTTGTAGCCCTTGCCGCCCAGCGCTTCGGTAGCCAGTTGCGCGCGCGCCTTGAAGGCATTCACGGCGTCCTTGAGCATGGCGTCTTCACGGGTTTTGCGGGTGTCGGTGGCGATGCTGAAATCCATGCCGGCCATCTTCATCGATTGCAGCAACTCACCGGTGAGGGTGGACAGGCGGGCGAAGTCAGCGCTTTCCAGGCGCACCTCGGCGCGTTCGCGCCAGGCGGTGATCTTCTGGCCCTTGTCGTCATACACCGGGTAGCTGTTGCGGCTGCCAAGTTTGACTGCCACGCCCTTGACCTGACGCACCTGCTCCAGCGTCTTGTTGAGGGTAGTGGTGATCTCGGCGGCCAGTTTGGCCGGGTCGCTGTGCTGCGCTTCGGTATAGAGGGTGACGTGCATCAGATCGTGCGCCACTTCCTGATTGACCTCGGCGCGCAGGGCGATCTGGTTGTACCGCGTCTCGGCGGCCAGCAGGCCGGTGCTGGCCAGACTGGCGGCGGTGAGGGCGAGGGCGGTGGCGATACGGGTCATGGTGCGCATGTGCGGTTCCTTTTTCGATGGCCTTGTGGCCGTTTCCCGAGGTTAGACGAAGGCGAGTCGCGATCCGGGTTAATGCCGTGCAATTTTTTTCATCCTGCCCACCGAGCGGGCTACGGCGAAGTGTGCGTCCGGTTGCCGCAGCGGCGGAAGGCCGCGTCGGGCTTGGTTATACTCGCTCCCAGTCAAGGGAGTCTTCATGCTCGAACCCGTGCAGTTATTGTCCGCCAGTCGCCAGAATCTCTGGCGTCTGACCCTTATCCGTATTCTGGTGCTGGCAGCTCAGGCGGGCTCGGTCGGTCTCGCCTACAAGTCGGGCATGCTACCGCTACCCTGGTTGCAATTGTCGGTCACCCTCGGCGTTTCTCTGCTGTTGTGCCTGGGCACGGCCTTGCGCTTGCGCGGCCCATGGCCGGTGACCGAGGTCGAGTACGCCGTGCAGCTGGGCTGCGACCTGATCATCCACAGCGTGCTGCTGTATTACTCGGGCGGTTCGACCAACCCCTTCGTGTCCTATTATCTGGTGCCACTGACCATTGCCGCCGCAACGCTGCCGTGGATGTTCACCATCGTCCTGGCCGGTATGGCGCTGGCCGGCTACACATTACTGCTGGTGTGGACGCATCCACTCGAGTTGCCGGCGGCGCGTGAGAGCCTGCTGGTCTATGGCATGTGGCTGAGCTTTGCCCTGTCTGCTGCGTTGATCACCTTCTTCGTTGCCAAGATGGCCGAGGAACTGCGCCGCCAGGACGAACTGCGCGCCGAACGCCGCGAGGAGAGCCTGCGTGACCAGCAACTGCTGGCCGTGGCCACTCAGGCCGCTGGCGCCGCGCATGAGCTGGGTACGCCGCTGGGCACCATGAGCGTGCTGCTCAAGGAGCTGCGCCAGGAATACCGTGACAAGCCGGCGCTGCAGGACGACCTGGCCTTGCTGCAAGAGCAGGTCAAGTTGTGCAAATACACCCTGCAGCAACTGGTGCGTGCTGCCGAGAATGATCGGCGTCAGGCAGTGGTCGAGCAGTCCTGCGTCGAATGGTTGGAAACCACCCTCAATCGCTGGCACCTGATGCGCCCGGAAGCCAGCTACCGCTATCAGTGCCTGGGCCGTGGTACGCCGCCGCGCATCATGCCACCGGCCGATCTCACCCAGGCGCTGCTCAACCTGCTCAACAACGCTGCCGATGCCTGCCCGGACAAGCTCGATATCCGCCTGGACTGGGATCATCAGTGGCTGCGTCTGAGCATTCGCGATCATGGTGCCGGCGTACCGCTGGCCATCGCCGAGCAGCTTGGTCGCCCCTTCTTCACCACCAAGGGCAAGGGCTTCGGTCTTGGATTGTTCCTCAGCCAGGCCAGTGTGACGCGTGCCGGTGGTACGGTTAAGTTGTATAACCATGAAGAAGGCGGCACCCTCACCGAATTGAAGTTGCCGCGAGCCTATGGCGCGGCCTGACAAGGAATACCCAGCATGAGCGACGAGTCCCTGTTCGAAGGTGAAGAGCATCCCCATCTGCTGCTGGTCGACGACGACCCCACCTTTACCCGCGTGATGGCGCGCGCCATGAGCCGCCGCGGTTTGCGCGTATCCACCGCGTCCAGCGCCGAAGAAGGCCTGGCGCTGGCCAAGGACGACCTGCCGGATTACGCCGTGGTCGACCTGAAGATGGAAGGCGACTCCGGCCTGGTGCTATTGCCCAAGCTGCTGGAGCTGGACGCCGAGATGCGTGTGGTGATCCTCACCGGCTATTCCAGCATCGCCACCGCGGTGGAGGCCATCAAGCGCGGTGCGGCCAACTACCTGTGCAAGCCGGCCGATGCTGACGATGTGCTCACTGCGCTGCTCTCCGAACACGCCGACCTGGACAGCCTGGTGCCGGAAAACCCGATGTCGGTGGACCGCCTGCAATGGGAGCACATCCAGCGCGTGCTGGCCGAGCATGAGGGCAACATCTCCGCCACCGCACGCGCCCTGGGCATGCACCGCCGCACGTTGCAGCGTAAATTGCAGAAGCGCCCGGTTCGCCGCTGAGGCGCTGCAGCGTATCGAGCGTGCTTTTTGTAAGAGCGGCTTTAGCTGCGAAACATCTGGCTCAGCGGCCTGGCCGCGGGTGAAATGCAATGCCCCCAGCGATCTGCGCGAGCGAATATTGGTGTCCTGTGCCCATGGCCGATAAATGCTTAGCCAGCTAACATAGGTCGTCAGACAACTCTGGTGCCCTATGTTCGCCGTCGCAGCACAAACCCTCGCCATCACTGCGCCCGTGTTCGCCATGCTGTTTCTCGGCGTGATACTCAAGCGTGTACGCTGGATCGATACCCCCTTCATCGATACGGCCTCGAGCCTGGTGTTTCGCGGCACCATGCCGACCCTGCTGTTTCTTGGCGTAGTCAAGGCCGACCTGGATGCGGCCATGCAGCCGCAACTGCTGACCTACTTTTTCCTGGCTACCGTGGCCTCGTTCTTCGTTGCCTGGGCCTGGGCGATCTGGCGGGTACCGTTCGAGGACCGTGGTATCTACACCCAGGGTGCCTTCCGTGGTAACAACGGCATTGTCGGTCTGGCGCTGGCCACCAGCATGTATGGCGACTACGGTCTGTCGGTCGGCTCACTGCTCGCGGCGCTGGTGATCCTCTGCTACAACGCGCTCTCGGCCGTCGTGTTGGCCATCTACAGCACAGGCGTGAAGCCTGGTGCCAAGGCCATCGTACGCAGCATCGTGACCAATCCGATGATCATCGGCGTGCTGTTGGCCGTACCGATCGCCTACTGGAAGATCCCGCTACCGCAGTGGTTTCTGACCTCGGCCGAGTACTTCGCGCAGATGACCTTGCCGCTGGCGCTGATTTGTATCGGCGGCACGCTGAGCCTGGCGTCGCTGCATCGCAGCAGCGGCACCGCGATCGGCTCGGGCATGATGAAAATGGTCTGGCTGCCCCTGCTGAGTACCTCTGGCGCCTGGCTGTTGGGCTTTCGCGGCGCGGACCTGGCAATCCTCTTCCTCTATTTCGCCAGCCCCACGGCGGCGGCCAGCTTCGTCATGGCCCGTGCAGTGGGCGCCAACCATGAGCTGGCGGCAGCCATCATCGTGATCACCACGCTGGCGGCGGTGGTCACCACCAACATCGGTTTGTTGTTGTTGCAATGGGGTGGCTGGATCTAGAGGAAGCGGTCACCAGCTTTTATAGGGTGCGCCGTGCGCACCGATGGCTCTGACGGTTGGTGCGCACGGCACACACTACGAATTGGTGTTGTTCTGCCACTCGTCGATCACTTCCTGCGCCGCGCGGAAGGCATCGATGCTGGCTGGTACACCAGCGTAAACCGCGCAGTGCAGCAGAGTTTCGCGAATTTCCTCGACGGTGCAGCCGTTGTTCAGCGCGCCACGCACATGGCCTTTGAGTTCCTGCGGGCATTTCAGCGCGGTCAGCGCAGCCAGGGTGATCAGGCTGCGTGTCGCGCGTGGCAGGCCGCTGCGCGTCCAGACGCCACCCCAGGCATGTTCGTTGACGAAGTCCTGCAATGGCTGGGTAAGCTCGGTGGCATTGTTCAGGGCGCGATCGACGAATGCATCGCCCATCACTTCACGACGTACCTGCAGACCGCGGTCATGGTTCTCGCTCATGTTCACACCTGCTCGCCGCGTTGTTTGTGCCAGGCGCGCCCGGCGATGATTACCAGGGTGATGGCGGTCAATGGCAGCACGTAACCCAGCATGGCTTCGCCCATCACGTCAGCGAAGGGGCGCCCCGTGGAAGACAGGATCAGGTAGAGGGTGTAGGCCACGTAATACGCCAGAAACAGTAGACCTTCCCAACGGTTGATGCGGTAACCGGCGAAGAAGATCGGCAGGCATGCAACGGCGACGGCAATCATGACCGGGAAATCGAACGCCAGGGCATTGGGCGACACCGAAATGGCGGTCGGCGAGACCAGCGAGGCCAGGCCCAGCACGCAGAGCAGGTTGAAGATGTTGCTGCCGACGATATTGCCCACGGCGATATCGCGCTCACCCTTGATGGCGGCGATGATCGAAGTGGCCAACTCCGGCAGCGACGTGCCGACAGCGACAACCGTCAAACCGATGACCAGCTCCGAAATTCCCAGTGCTCGTGCAAGCGTCACTGCGCCTTCGACCAGGAAGTTTGAACCTGCCACCAACAGCACCAGGCCGGCGATGATCAGGCCCAGGTTGACGGCCCAGGCGTAGGGCTTGGGCGCCTCGTCGAGGCCGAATTCCTTGGCGAATTCGTCATCATCGCCGCCCTTGTCCTTGCGCGCGCTGTAGATCAGGAAGCCGGTGTAGGCCAGCACACCACCGAACAGCAGAGTGCCGTCGAGGCGACTCAGTTCGCCGTCCCAGGCCAGGCCAAAGGTGACCAGGCTGGCGCCGATCATGATCGGCACGTCGAGGCGGATCAGCTGGCGCGAGACGACCAGCGGTGCGACCAGGGCAGTCACACCGAGAATCAGCAGGACGTTGGCGATATTGCTGCCGATCACGTTGCCGATGGCCAGATCGCCACTGCCGTTGAGGGCCGATTGCACGCTGACTGCGGTTTCCGGCGCGCTGGTGCCGAAGGCCACCACGGTCAGGCCGATCACCAGTGGCGGAATGCCGAACTGTGCGGCCAGCTTGGCGGCGCCGCGTACCAATACCTCGGCGCCGGCAACCAGCAGCACCAGGCCGGCGATCAGGTAGACATAGGTCATCAGGGTCATTGCAGGGTAGCTCCGAAAAAAGTGCGGTTAGTGTAGCGATGGCATTATTGGCTGCTAGATGCGCCAGAAAGATTTTGTTGCCAATTGTTCCTCAGTCCAGTGCTTCGACCCTGACCGGCACCACGCCTGCGCGCAGCATGTCCAGTTGCGTTGCGGCGGCCCGGGAAACATCGATAACCCGGCCGCGCACGAAGGGGCCGCGGTCGTTGATGCGCAGTACCACGTTGCGGTTGTTGTTGAGGTTGGTCACCCGCACGCGTGTGCCAAAGGGCAGGGTGCGATGCGCGGCGGTCAGCGCGTTCTGATCGAAACGTTCGCCGCTGGCCGTACGCTGGCCGTGGTGGCGGTCACCGTAGTAGGAGGCCTTGCCGGTTTCGCTGCCGCCTGGGCCGCCGCCGAACGTGGAGCAGCCGCCGAGCAGGGTGAGAGCGCCGAGCAGGGCAAGGGTCTGTAGCCTGGATAAAATCCGGGGCAGTGAAGGTTCCCGGATTGCATCCGGGCTACGGATCATCATGTTCATGGACTCCATAAAAAAACGCCGGGCGCGCCGGGCGTCGTTGCAGCTAGCGTAAGCGAGCCGGTCCGGCTCAGCCTTCGAGCTTTTTCTTCAGCAGTTCGTTCACTTGCCCCGGGTTGGCCTTGCCCTTGGAGGCTTTCATGGCCTGCCCGACGAAGAAGCCGAACATCTTGCCGCGCTTGGCTTCGTCGCTGGTGCGGTACTGCTCGACCTGTTCGGCGTTGGCCGCCAGCACTTCGTCGAGCATCTTCTCGATGGCGCCGGAATCAGTGACCTGCTTGAGGCCCTTCTTCTCGATAATCTCGTCGGCGCTGGCGCCTTCACCGGCGGCCAGGGCTTCGAAGACCATCTTGGCGATCTTGCCGCTGATGGTGTTGTCCTTGATGCGCAGGATCATGCCGCCCAGTTGCTCGGCGGACACCGGCGACTGGTCGATCTCCAGGTTGTCCTTGTTGAGCAGGCTGGACAGCTCGCCCATCACCCAGTTGGCCGACAGCTTGGCATCGCCGCAGGTCTTCTCCACCGCCTCGAAGTAATCGGCCAGTTCGCGGCTGGCAGACAGTACGCTGGCGTCATAGGTGGACAGGCCGAACTGGCTCTCGAAGCGCTCGCGCTTCTGCGGCGGCAGCTCGGGCAGTTGGCTGCGCAGTTCATCGAGGAAGCTGCGCTCGATCACCACCGGCAGCAGGTCCGGGCAGGGGAAGTAACGGTAGTCGTTGGCTTCTTCCTTGCTGCGCATGGAGCGGGTCTGATCCTTGTTCGGATCGTACAGGCGGGTTTCCTGCACCACCTTGCCGCCGTCTTCGATCAGCTCGATCTGGCGCTGCACTTCGTGGTTGATGGCCTTCTCGATGAAGCGGAACGAGTTGACGTTCTTGATCTCGGCGCGGGTACCGAACTCGGCCTGGCCCTTGGGGCGCACCGACACGTTGCAGTCGCAACGCAGCGAGCCTTCGGCCATGTTGCCGTCGCAGATGCCCAGGTAACGCACCAGGGCATGGATGGCCTTCACATAGGCCACCGCTTCCTTGGCCGAACGGATGTCCGGCTCGGAAACGATTTCCAGCAGCGGCGTGCCAGCGCGGTTCAGGTCGATGCCGCTCATGCCCTGGAAGTCTTCGTGCAGGCTCTTGCCGGCGTCTTCTTCCAGGTGTGCGCGGGTGATGCCGATGCGCTTGACGGTGCCGTCTTCCAGGGTGATGTCGAGGAAGCCCTTGCCGACGATGGGGTGATCCATCTGGCTGGTCTGGTAGCCCTTCGGCAGGTCCGGGTAGAAGTAGTTCTTGCGCGCGAAGACGTTACGCTCGGCAATCTCGGCGTCGATGGCCAGGCCGAACTGGCAGGCCATGCGCACGGCTTCGGCGTTGAGCACCGGCAGGGTGCCGGGCATGCCGAGGTCGACCCGGCTGGCCTGGGTGTTCGGTTCGGCGCCAAAGGTGGTGGCGCTGGCGGAGAAAATCTTCGATTGGGTGCTGAGCTGAGCGTGAATCTCCAGCCCGATGACGGTTTCCCATTGCATAAAAGTGTTCCTCAGAATCCGCTCGGTGCTTGTTTGTGCCAGTCGCTTACCTGCTGGTACTGGTGTGCGACGTTGAGCAGACGACCTTCCTGGAAGTAGTTGCCGAGCAGTTGCACGCCCACCGGCAGGCCATCGACGAAGCCGGCCGGCATCGACAGGCCGGGAATGCCGGCGAGGTTGGCGGTGATGGTGTAGATGTCTTCCAGGTAGGCGGATACCGGGTCGGCGTTCTTCTCGCCGAGCTTCCAGGCCAGGTTCGGCGTGGTTGGGCCGAGGATCACGTCGACGTCCTTGAAGGCCGCGACGAAGTCGTTCTTGATCAGCCGGCGGATCTGTTGGGCCTTGATGTAGTAGGCATCGTAGTAACCGGCGGACAGCGCGTAGGTGCCGACCATGATGCGCCGTTTCACTTCGGCGCCGAAGCCTTCCTCGCGCGAGCGCTTGTACAGGTCCTGCAGGTCTTTGGGGCTTTCGCAGCGGTAGCCGAAGCGCACGCCGTCGAAACGCGACAGGTTGGAGCTGGCTTCTGCTGGCGCGATCACGTAGTAGGCTGGAATCGCGTGCTGCATGTTCGGCAGGCTGATGTCCTTGACGGTGGCGCCGAGCTTTTTCAGCTCCTCGACCACGGTCATCACCTTCTCACCGATGCGTGTATCGAGGCCGGCGCCGAAGTATTCCTTGGGCAGGCCGATGCGCAGGCCGGCCAGCGGCTGGGCGAGGGCGGCCATATAGTCATCGACCGGCTGATCGACACTGGTCGAATCCTTGGCATCGAAACCGGCCATGGCGCCGAGCAGCAGGGCGCAGTCCTCGGCGGTGCGGGCCAGCGGGCCGCCCTGATCGAGGCTGGAGGCGTAGGCGATCATGCCCCAGCGCGAGACGCGGCCATAAGTCGGTTTGATGCCGGTTAGGTTGGTCAGCGCGGCTGGTTGGCGAATAGAACCACCAGTGTCGGTGCCGGTCGCGGCAGGCAGCAGACGCGCGGCTACCGCAGCAGCTGAACCACCCGAGGAGCCTCCCGGTACGCGGCTGGTGTCCCAAGGGTTCTTCACCGGGCCGTAGTGGCTGGATTCGTTGGCCGAGCCCATGGCGAATTCGTCCATGTTCAGCTTGCCCAGGGTGACAGTTCCGGCGGCGGCCAGTTTCTCGACCACGGTGGCGTCATAGGGCGCCTTGAAACCGGTGAGAATTTTCGAACCGCAGCTGGTCAGCACGCCATTGGTGCAGAACAGGTCCTTGTGCGCGATCGGCGCGCCGAGCAGCACACCGTTTTCACCGGCGGTGCGGCGGGCGTCAGCAGCCTTGGCCTGTTCGATGGCCAGATCTTCGGTGACGGTGATGAAGCTGTTGAGCTGCGGGTCGAGTTGCGCGATACGCGCCAGCAAGCTGCGGCTCAGCTCTTCGGCGGAGAATTGCTTGTCGGCGAGGCCGCGGGCGATCTCGGCCAGGGTCAGTTGATGCATGTCGGGCCCTTTCCTTTATTCGATGACTTTCGGCACGAGGTACAGACCGCTTTCCACGGCCGGGGCGATGGCCTGGTAGGCGTCGCGCTGGTTGCTCTCGGTGACCACGTCGGCACGCAGGCGCTGGGTGGCTTCCAGCGGGTGGGCCAAGGGTTCGATGCCCTGGGTGTCGACCGCCTGCATCTGGTCGATCAGGCCGAGAATGCTGTTCAGGGTCTCGGTGGTTTGCGGAATATCGCCTTCGTTCAGACCCAGGCGGGCCAGGTGGGCGATTTTTTCCACCTCGGAGCGTTCAAGCGCCATCGGGGGTTCTCCAGTGGAAGTGTGACAGAGAGGGCATCGGTAAGCGGCTGCAGGGAACGGATGTCGCGAGCCAGCAGTCAAAGGCCGCGATGTGCAGCCACAAGGCCCGGAAAAACAGGCAATCTACCATATTGCCGCCTTGCTCAAAATCCCTGCCGTTGTTAGAGTTTGCCGCACTTTTTACCTGCGCGTTTTCCGCGCCTGGCCTTCACCCACGCGTTGCCTAGGGTCCCTTCCTAATGTTCAAGAAACTGCGTGGCATGTTTTCCAGCGATCTGTCGATCGACCTGGGCACTGCCAATACCCTTATTTATGTGCGCGAGCGCGGTATCGTCCTGAATGAACCGTCCGTGGTCGCCATTCGTACCCACGGCAACCAGAAGAGCGTCGTGGCCGTCGGCACCGAGGCCAAGCGCATGCTCGGCCGTACGCCGGGCAACATCTCCGCGATTCGCCCGATGAAGGATGGCGTGATCGCTGACTTCAGCGTCTGCGAGAAGATGCTGCAGTACTTCATCAACAAGGTTCACGAGAACAGCTTCCTGCAGCCGTCGCCGCGCGTGCTGATCTGCGTGCCGTGCAAATCGACTCAGGTCGAGCGCCGCGCCATTCGTGAATCGGCCCTGGGCGCCGGTGCCCGCGAAGTGTTCCTGATCGAAGAGCCGATGGCTGCTGCCATCGGTGCTGGCCTGCCGGTTGAAGAGGCGCGCGGTTCGATGGTCGTCGATATTGGTGGTGGTACCACCGAGATCGCCCTGATTTCCCTGAACGGCGTGGTCTATGCCGAGTCCGTGCGTGTCGGTGGCGACCGCTTTGACGAGGCCATCATCACCTACGTGCGCCGCAACTACGGCTCGCTGATCGGTGAAGGCACTGCCGAGCGTATCAAGCAGGAAATCGGCACCGCCTACCCGGGCGGCGAGATTCGTGAAGTCGACGTACGCGGCCGTAACCTGGCCGAGGGCGTGCCGCGCAGCTTCACTCTGAACTCCAACGAAGTACTCGAAGCACTGCAGGAATCCCTGGCGACCATCGTTCAGGCGGTCAAGAGTGCGCTGGAGCAATCGCCGCCCGAGCTGGCCTCGGACATCGCCGAGCGTGGCCTGGTGCTGACCGGCGGTGGCGCGCTGCTGCGTGACCTGGACAAGCTGCTGAGCCAGGAAACCGGTCTGCCGGTGATCGTCGCCGAAGACCCGCTGACCTGCGTCGCCCGCGGCGGCGGCAAGGCCCTTGAAATGATGGATCGCCATGCCATGGACCTGCTCTCTACCGAGTGAGTCCCACGGCTGTGGACGCTTGCCGTGCCGCCTCCGGGCGGCACGCGCATATTCGAGCATTGCAGTACACTCGGCCCAACCTTCGCCAGACCGGTTCGTCCTTCGCATGAATTCGCGCGCTTTTCGCCCTCGTGGCGCACAAGGAGCAGCTCATTAAGCCGCTCTTCGCCAAAGGTCCCTCGCTGGGCATTCGCATGCTGGTATTTGCCGTCTTGTCGGCAGTGCTGATGGTGGTCGATGCCCGCTTCGATGGGCTCAAACCTGTGCGTAGCATGATGGGCATGGTGCTGACGCCTTTGTACGAGCTGGCGGAAATGCCCGTGCGGGCCTGGGAAGGCGCGACCCAGCAAATTTCCTCGCGCAGCGAATTGCTGGCCGAAAACGAGAAGCTCAAGGCCGAAGCCCTGTTGCTGCAGCGCCGCCTGCAGAAACTGGCGACCCTTACCGAGCAGAACGTGCGCCTGCGCGAGCTGCTCAATTCTGCCGCGCTGGTGGACGAGGAAGTGCTGGTCAGCGAACTGATCGGCGTCGATCCCAACCCTTACACGCACCGCATCCTGATCGACAAGGGTGAGAAGGACTGCGTCGACGAGAGCAAGAAAAACTGCGTGTTCCTCGGTCAGCCGGTGCTCGATGCTCGTGGTCTGATGGGCCAAGTGGTGGAAGTCATGCCCTATACCTCGCGCGTGCTGCTGCTTACCGACAACACCCACAGCATTCCTGTACAGGTCAACCGTAACGGCCTGCGCGCCATCGCTGTCGGCACCGGTAATCCAGAGAGCCTCGAACTGCGTCATGTCGCCGATACCGCCGATATCAAGGAAGGCGATCTGCTGGTCAGCTCCGGCATGGGCCAGCGCTTTCCGGCTGGCTACCCGGTAGCCACGGTCAAGGAAGTCATCCACGACTCCGGCCAGCCATTCGCTATCGTTCGTGCCACGCCGACCGCGGCGCTCAATCGTAGCCGCTACTTGCTGCTGGTGTTCTCCGATCGTCGCAGCCCCGAGCAGCGTGCCACCGATTCGGCCCAGGCTCAGGAGGCTGCCGACCGCGAGGCCGCGCAGGAACGTACCCAAGGTGAGCCGGCGCCAGAGTCGAGCGTCGCTCCGGCCGCGGACACGCCCGTACAGGAGGCGAACTGATGGTCGGTGTAAGGTCCCGTAATGGCTGGGTTATCTGGCTGACCCTGGCTTTCGCGCTGCTGCTTAGCGTGGCGCCGATGCTTGAGTTCATGCAGGTTGGCCGTCCGCTGTGTGTCGCCCTTATTCTCACCTACTGGGTGCTGGCGCTGCCGCATCGGGTTGGCCTGACCACTGCCTGGGTGCTTGGTTTGGCACAGGATGTGTTGCTCGGCACGCTGCTTGGGCAAAACGCGTTGATCCTCACCCTGATCACCTTTCTGGTGCTGAGCCTGCATCAGCGCCTGCGCATGTTTCCCATGTGGCAGCAGAGCATGGTGCTGATGGTGGTGTTCGGTCTCGCCCAGCTGGTTCAACTGTGGCTCAACGCTCTGACCGGCAGTCGTCCACCAACCCTGGCTTTCATTCTGCCGGCACTGGTCAGCGCTCTGCTGTGGCCTTGGATCTGCGTCATCCTGCGTGGATTGCACCTGCGCCTCAACGTCAACTGAACGCGGCCTGCCGCACGGCTGGCCGCGGTTCGCCAAGGGAGATACCCGCATGGCCGAGCTGTTTCTGGCCTCCGCTTCGCCCCGTCGCCGTGAATTGCTGGCTCAGATCGCTGTGCCTTGCGTCACGCAAATCGCCTCGATAGATGAAAATCCGTTGCCAGCCGAGCCGGCGGCAGCCTATGTAGAGCGCTTGGCGCGTGAGAAAGCGCGTGCCGGTCTGCTCGCCTTGGGTGGGCGCAAGGATGCCGTGGTGTTGGGCGCCGATACCGCTGTGGTGCTCGATGGGCGCATTCTGGGTAAACCAGCGGATTTCGCCGAGTCACGCGCGATGTTGCAGGCGCTGTCGGGGCGTAGCCATCAGGTGATGACGGCCGTGGCACTGGTCGATGGCGACCGCGAGGCGGCGCGGGTGGTCAGCAGTGAGGTGAGCTTTCGCCCTATCGGCGAGGCGGAAATCGAGGCGTACTGGGCCAGCGGCGAGCCATGTGACAAAGCAGGAAGTTATGGTATCCAGGGGTTGGCGGCCGTGTTCGTCAACCGCTTGCAGGGTAGCTATTCCGCAGTGGTCGGCCTGCCGCTGTGCGAAACTGCGGAGCTGCTTGGCGAATTCGGTATTGCCTGCTGGCAGTTGCCGGCGAAAGGGCCGCGCTGAGAACCCAGACGGTGGCAGCATAGAGTAGTTTTTGGACGTGCCCGAAAGCTTGAGTCCGCGGGGCGGTGCAGTAGCCCGGCCGGCATGATCACCAGGATGGATGCATGAGCGAAGAGATTCTGATCAATATCACGCCGATGGAGTCGCGCGTGGCGGTGGTGGAAAACGGCGTGCTGCAGGAAGTGCACGTCGAGCGTACACAGAAGCGCGGCATCGTCGGCAACATCTACAAGGGCAAAGTGGTGCGCGTGCTGCCCGGCATGCAGGCGGCTTTCGTCGATATTGGCCTGGAGCGTGCGGCCTTCATTCATGCTTCCGAGATTTCCACCCGCGAAGGAGCGGCGGTGGAGCCGATCAGCGCCCTGGTTCACGAAGGGCAGAGCCTGGTGGTGCAAGTCACCAAGGACCCCATCGGCAGCAAGGGCGCGCGCCTGACCACGCAGTTGTCCATCCCTTCGCGTTATCTGGTGTACATGCCGCGCACCAGTCATGTCGGTATTTCCCTGAAGATCGAAGATGAAGCCGAGCGCGAGCGCCTCAAGCAGGTAGTCGCCGATTGCGTCGCCGCCGAAGGCATCGAGGAAGCCGGTGGCTTCATCCTGCGCACCGCAGCCGAAGGTGCTGGCGCTGATGAAATTCTGATCGACATCCGTTATTTGCGTCGCCTCTGGGATCAGATCGGCGCGCAGATCCAGAATGCCAAGGCGCCTGTGGTGATCTACGAGGATCTGTCCCTGGCGCTGCGTACCTTGCGTGACCTGGTCAGCCCTCGTACCGAGAAGATTCGCGTGGACTCGCGGGAAACCTTCCAGAGAATCACCCAGTTCGTTGCCGAGCTGATGCCGGAGATTGCCGATCGCCTCGAGCATTACCCCGGTGAGCGGCCGATCTTCGATCTGTACGGTGTCGAGGATGAAATCCAGCGCGCACTGGAGCGCAAGGTGCCGCTGAAGTCCGGCGGCTATCTGGTGGTCGACCCTGCCGAGGCGATGAGCACCATCGACGTCAACACCGGCGCCTTCGTTGGCCATCGCACGCTTGAGGAAACCATCTTCAAGACCAACCTCGAGGCCGCTACCGCGATTGCCCGTCAGCTACGCCTGCGCAACCTGGGCGGCATCATCATCATCGATTTCATCGACATGGAAGATGAAGAGCATCAGCGCCAGGTGCTGCGCACCCTGGAAAAGCAGCTCGAGCGTGATCACGCCAAGACCAACATCATCGGCATCACCGAACTCGGCCTGGTGCAGATGACCCGCAAGCGCACGCGCGAAAGTCTCGAGCAGATTCTCTGCGAGCCCTGCAGCGCCTGTCAGGGACGCGGCAAGCTGAAGACGCCGGAGACCATCTGCTACGAGATCTTCCGCGAGATTCTGCGCGAAGCCCGTGCCTACCAGGCGGAAAGCTACCGGGTGCTGGCCAATCAGAAGGTAGTCGATCGCCTGCTCGATGAAGAGTCGGGCAACGTCGCCGATCTGGAAGCCTTCATCGGACGTACCATCAAGTTCCAGGTGGAAACCATGTATTCCCAGGAACAGTACGACGTGGTGCTGCTCTGAGCGCGGGGGCTGTCGAGGTGAGCGCCCTGGCGCGCCTCTTTTCGGCGCTGCTGCGCTGGGGCTTGGGCTTGTGCGCCGCTGTGTTGGTGCTGGCGGCGCTGTACGTCAGTCTGGGCCGTGAGCTGGTGCCGTTAGTAGCCGAATATCGGCTCGAGCTGGAAGACCGTGTCACGGCGCAGTTGGGTGTGCCGGTGCGCATCGGTCGCCTCGAAGGCCGTTGGCAGGGTTTTGCCCCGGTACTGGAGGCGCATGACGTGCGTCTGGGTAGCGACGAGGAAGGCTTGAGCCTGGAGCGTGTACGACTGGTGCCGGACGTGGGCGGTAGTCTGCTGGCCCGCCAGCCGCGCATCGCCCACCTGCAGTTCGACGGTCTGCAGCTGAACGTACAGCAGAACGCCGAAGGTGGCTGGCAGTTACAAGGGATGCCGCAGCGCAGCGGTCCCGAGGTGAATGTCGAGCAGCTACTGGAACAGTTGCAGATCGTTCACCGCATCAGCCTGCTCGACAGCCGTGTGGTGGTGCAGCCGCTGGATCAGGAGCCGCTGCTGCTCAGCTACGTCAACCTGAGCCTGCGCTATGGCAACAACACTCAGCGTCTCGACGGCCGCCTGCTGCTGCCTGATGGGCAACCGGTGGCGCTGCGTTTGCGCACGCGCATGCAGCCCGAGAGTTGGCGCGAGGCACAATCCGAGCTTTATCTAAGCCTGCCGCAGAGTGACTGGGCTGCCTGGCTGCCGAAATCGCTGCTCGGTGACTGGCAGTTACAGCGTCTGCAGGCTGGTGGAGAGCTGTGGCTGGAGGGCCAAGGCCTGGCCCTGGACAAAGGTGCCTTGCGCCTGCATGCCCCAGAGCTGGTCGGCGGCCAGGCCAAGTATGAAGCGGTGACGCTCAAGGACCTTGCCTTCAACGCCTTTTTCACTCAAGACAAGCAGGGCGCGCGGGCGCAGATCGACTCCCTGGCTCTGACCCATGGTGAGCAGCGCATCGGCGAATTGCATCTGAACCTGAAGCAAAAGGATGTGGGCGAGGCTGACGAGCGCTGGGCGCTGACGGCTGATCGTCTCGATCTTGCGGCCTGGGCGCCGCTGGTGCAGGCGCTGGTGCCGATGCCCGACAAAGCCCGCGATGTCTTGGGCGAACTGGCGCCGGTTGGTGCGATCAACAACCTGCTGCTCGATTACTACCCTCGGCGTGAAGGTGCCGAACGCCTGCAGTTCGCCGCCAATCTGGACAAGGTGGGCATTCAGGCCTATCACGGCGCGCCGGCCGCCGAGAACGTCACTGGCAGTGCCTCGGGCAATATGTTCCAGGGCGAGCTGCGCCTGAACAGCGAAAATTTCGCCCTGCACCTGGATCAGCTGTTCCCCAAGCCCTGGCGCTATCGCCATGCTCAGGCCCGCTTGAGTTGGGACTGGAGTGAAACCGGCCTGACCTTGTACAGCCCCTTCATGCGCGTGGATGGCGAGGAGGGGCAGGTCGCCGGTGACATGCTGATCCGCCTGTTGAGCGATCCCGAGGCCGAAGACTACATGGACCTGCGCGTCGGTATGCGCGACGGCGATGCTTCTTATACCGAGAAGTACCTGCCGAGCCGCGCGCCAGGCATGAGCGCCGAGCTCGATCATTGGCTGAAAACAGCGATCCGTGCGGGGCACGTCGAAGAAGGCTACTTCCAGTATCAGGGCTCGTTGAACAAGGGCGCACCGTTGGGCGCGCGCAGCCTCAGTCTGTTCTTCAAGGTCAGGGATGCCGAGCTGGCCTTCCAGCCCGGTTGGCCTGCGTTGCGCGAGGGCGTGGGTGAGGTGCTGATCGAAGACGATGCAGTGCGCGTGCGCCTACAGAGCGGGCGCTTGCAGGAAAGCCAGGTCAGCGATGTCGTGGCCAATATTCCGCTGTTGCACGACGGCAAACCACCACGTCTGCAGCTCGACGGCAAGGTGCAGAGCAGCCTGAGTGACGCTATCAAACTGTTGCAGGAAGCGCCTCTGGGGACCGCAGAAATCTTTGCCGGTTGGCAAGGTGAAGGGCCTCTGGCCGGTCGTCTGCAGCTGGATATTCCGCTACAGAAGGGGCAGGCGCCTGGTGTGGTGGTGGACTTCGCCACTGAGGGCGCAAGCCTCAAATTGGCCAACCCCGACCTGCAGCTGAGCAAGGTTCAGGGTTCATTTCGCTTCGACAGCGCTGCCGGGTTGAGCGCGCCGGATGTTCGCGCCGAGGTCTTCGGGCGTCAGGTGCGCGGCAAGATCAGCGCCGAGGGCGCACGTGGGCAGGCGCGCACGCTGTTCGATCTGCGTGGACAGGTCCAGGTCGATACCCTCAGCCAGTGGCTGGGTGGGCCGCAGAAGCTGCCAGTCAGCGGACTGCTGCCTTATCGCCTGCGCCTGACCCTGGATGGCGATGACAGCAAGCTGCGTGTCGACTCCAACCTGCGCGGTGTGGTGGTCGACCTGCCCGCGCCTTTCGGTAAGACGGCGCAGCAGGAGCGGGATACCGATTGGCGCATGACCCTCTCCGGGCGTGAGCGCCGTTACTGGGCGAACTATGGCGAGCTTGCCAGTCTGAGTCTGACCGCCCCTCCGGGAGCGCTGGCTGACGGCCGCGGTGAAGTGGTGCTCGGCGGCGGGGCCGCAGGGCTGCCTCCAGGTCAGGGCTTGCGTGTGCGTGGGCATCTGGATGAGTTGGACCTGGACGCCTGGAAGCAGCTCGGCAGCAATCATCCGGTCAAGGTGGATGCCGACAGCCAGCGCCTGTTTCGCAGTGCGCGACTGGATATCGGGCGTTTCCGCGGCTTTGGCCAAGAGGTCGAACAGCTGACCCTTGGTCTGGCGCGAGAAGGCCAGGGCTGGGCCTTGCAACTCGACAGCGAGCTGGCGGCCGGACGTGTGCTGTTGGCCGATGCCGAGGGTGTGCCTATACGTATCGATCTGCAGCACGTGCGGTTGCCGGCGCCAGATCCTGAGGCGACCAAGGCCAGCGATGCGCCTGATCCTATGGCCGATATCGACCCTCGACAAATTCCGGCGCTGGATATCGCCATCCAACGCGTGCAGCGCGGTGACAAGGTACTGGGCGCCTGGTCGCTCAAGGTACGCCCGGAAGCGCAGGGTGTGCGTTTCGATGAGCTCGACCTTGACCTGCAGGGGCTGAAAATCGGCGGTAGCGCTGGTTGGCGAGGCACGCCAGGCAGTACGCGCAGTTGGTACAAGGGGCGTCTGCAGGGCAAAAATTTGGGTGAGGTACTGCAAGCTTGGGGGTATGCGCCTAGCGTGACCAGCGAGAGCTTCCGCCTGGATGCTGACGGCAACTGGCCGGGGTCACCCGCGTGGTTTTCGCTGAAGCGCTTCAGCGGTAACCTCGATCCTTCGCTGCGCAAAGGTCAGTTTGTCGAGGTGCAGGGGTCTGCACAGGCACTGCGCGTGTTCGGCGTACTCAACTTCAACTCCATCGGTCGTCGTCTTCGCTTGGACTTCTCCGATCTGTTGGGCAAGGGCCTGAGCTACGATCGGGTCAAAGGCAACCTGCAGGCCACTGATGGTTTACTTGTGACCAATGAGCCGATCACGATGACTGGGCCTTCGAGCAACCTCGAGCTTAATGGCAATATCGATGTGCGCAACGAACATATTGACGCCAAGCTGTTGGTGACCCTGCCGGTGACCAACAACCTGCCGCTGGCGGCGTTGATCGTCGGCGCTCCGGCGATTGGTGGGGCGCTGTTCGTGGTGGACAAATTGCTCGGCGACAAGGTCGCCCGCTTTGCCAGTGTGCAGT
This sequence comes from Pseudomonas sp. o96-267, assembly GCF_003935465.1. Taxonomy (NCBI): domain Bacteria; kingdom Pseudomonadati; phylum Pseudomonadota; class Gammaproteobacteria; order Pseudomonadales; family Pseudomonadaceae; genus Pseudomonas; species Pseudomonas sp. o96-267. The sequence continues at coordinate 84,327 of NZ_RHQP01000002.1, read as the reverse complement.
ACGACGTCAAGGGTCCGCTGCAGGACCCGGAGATCAGCTTCGACAAGCCCTTCGAAAAACCGCAATGAGGTTACGTCTTGGCGTAGGCTGTTACATCAAGCCGCATAGAGTGTCGCCATGAATCTCGCCGTAATCCAGATGGTCAGCCAGGACGACGTGCAAACCAATCTGCGCCTGGCTCGTCGCCTGCTGGAGCGTGCCGCGCAGGGTGGTGCGCGCCTTGCCGTGCTGCCGGAGAACTTCGCGGCCATGGGTCGCCGCGACCTGGCTGCCATCGGGCGTGCCGAGGCATTGGGAGAGGGGCCGATACTGCCCTGGTTGAAACGCGCTGCGCGTGACCTCAGTTTATGGATAGTGGCCGGCACCTTGCCGCTGCCCCCGGACGATGATGCCGACGGCAAACCGCGCGCCTGCTCGCTGTTGATCGATGATCAGGGCGAGCGTGCCGCTCGTTACGACAAACTGCATCTGTTCGATGTCGATGTGGCCGACAATCGTGGGCGTTATCGCGAGTCGGATGATTTTGCCCATGGCCAGCGTGTCGTGGTGGCGGATACCCCCGTGGGGCGCTTGGGGCTGACCGTGTGCTATGACCTGCGCTTCCCTGAGCTGTTCAGTGCGCTTCGCGAGGCCGGCGCCGAGCTGATCAGCGTGCCGGCGGCGTTCACTGCGGTGACCGGTGCGGCGCACTGGCAGGTATTGACCCGCGCCCGCGCCATCGAAACCCAGTGCTATGTGCTGGCAGCCGGGCAAGGCGGTGAACACCCTGGTCAGCGTTTGACGTTCGGCCATTCGGCGATCATCGACCCATGGGGCCAGGTATTGGCCGAGCAGGCTCAGGGGGATGGGGCCTTGCTGGCTCCTCGCGATGCCGCCGAGCAGGCGAGCATTCGCCAACGTATGCCGGTGCAGCAGCACCGCCGTTTTTTCTTGTCGGACGTACCGCGTCCGATCGTTGTGGAGTGACCATGAATACGATGTTGCAATCCGTCAGCGAGCATCTGCTTGCACCCGGTAACCTGACTTTCGACAGCCTCAGCAGCGTGCTGGGCGAAGTCGCAGGGCCTGGCATCGATGCCGCCGATCTGTACTTTCAAAGCCAGGTCTCGGAAACCTGGGTGCTGGAGGATGGCATCGTCAAGGAAGGCAGTTTCAACCTCGATCAGGGGGTTGGGGTGCGTGCCCAGTCCGGTGAGAAAACCGGCTTCGCCTACAGCAATGCCATCAGCCTCGATGCGCTGACGCAAGCCGCCCAGGCCGCACGTTCGATCTCGCGCGCCGGCCAGCAGGGCCGCGTGCAGGCGTTCGTCAGCCCGCATGTAACCCAGCTGTATGCCGAGGGCAACCCGCTGGATGTCATGGGCCGTGCCGAGAAGGTCGAGCTGCTGCAGCGCATCGACCGCGCCACGCGCGCACTCGACCCGCGTATCAAACAGGTTACCGTGAGCCTGGCTGGAGTCTGGGATCGTATTCTGGTGGCGGCACATGACGGCAGCCTAAGCGCCGATATCCGCCCGCTGGTGCGTTTCAACGTCAGCGTCATCGTCGAGCAGAACGGTCGTCGCGAGCGCGGTGGGCATGGCGGTGGCGGACGTACCGACTACCGCTATTTCCTGGAAGAAGACCGCGCCATGGGCTACGCCCGCGAGGCGCTGCGCCAGGCGCTGGTCAACCTTGAAGCCATCGCTGCACCCGCTGGCAGCATGCCGGTGGTGATGGGTGCCGGTTGGTCCGGTGTGCTGCTGCACGAAGCGGTCGGCCACGGCCTGGAAGGCGACTTCAACCGCAAGGGCAGTTCGGCCTACAGCGGTCAGGTCGGGCAGAAGGTCGCTTCCAGCCTGTGCACCATCGTCGACGACGGCACCCTGGCCGGGCGTCGCGGCTCGCTCAGCGTCGACGATGAAGGCACGCCGACCCAGTGCACCACGCTGATCGAGAACGGCGTGCTCAAGGGCTACATGCAGGACAAGCTCAATGCCCGCCTGATGGGCGTGGCCGCTACCGGCAACGGTCGACGCGAGTCATACGCGCACCTGCCGATGCCGCGCATGACCAACACCTACATGCTGGCTGGCGAAAGCGATCCGGAGGAAATCATCCGCTCGGTGAAGAAGGGCATCTACTGCGCCAACCTTGGCGGCGGTCAGGTCGATATCACTAGCGGCAAGTTCGTGTTCTCCACCAGTGAGGCCTACCTGATCGAGGACGGCAAGATCACCGCGCCGGTCAAGGGCGCCACTCTGATTGGCAATGGTCCGGAGGCGATGAGCCGCGTGTCCATGGTCGGCAATGATCTGGCGCTGGACAGCGGCGTCGGCACTTGCGGCAAGGACGGTCAGTCGGTGCCAGTGGGCGTCGGGCAGCCGACGCTGAAGATCGATGCGATCACCGTAGGCGGCACCGGTGCCTAATGCGATGCAGGCTCAACGCAAGCCGCGGTGGATTTCATCAAGCTCGCGGATGTACTTGAACACCTTGCGCGCGGCGGCTGGCGGCTTGTTGCGCGCGGCTTCGTGCTGCGCGTGACGAACCAGGCCGCGCAGGTGCTGAACATCAGCGTCCGGGTAGAGCTCGACGAAGCTCTCCAGCGCGCTGTCGCCCTCGGCGATCAGGCGGTCGCGCCAGCGTTCGAGAGCGTGGAAACGCTCGTTGTACTCGCGGGTGGAGCTGTCCACCTGGTCGAGCATGGCAACGATCGCGTCGACATCCTGTTCACGCATCAGCTTGCCGATGAACTGGATGTGGCGTTTGCGCGCGGCATTGGCGGTATGTTTCGGCGCTTCGGCAAGCGCGCGGCGTAAGGCATCGGTCAGCGGCATCTTGGCCAGCAGATCCGCCTTGAGCGTGGTCAGTCTCTCGCCAAGGTCCTGCAGGGCATGCAGTTCGCGTTTGACCTGGGATTTGCTCTTCTCCAGGGAGAAGTCGTCGTAGGAATCAGACATGGGGTGGGTCCAGAGGGAAACGCCGCCATGATAGCAGTAACCGTGGCTGCCGGCCCGTGGGCGGGGAGTCGAGAGCAGGCCTTGGGTTTCGCATAAAGAGTGCCTGCGCCAAGAGAATCGGGAGTGGTTATGAGTGAAGTAGAACGTATCGGGCCGCAGGCCTTGCCAGTGCTGCAAGAGCAGGTCGAGGCCATTCTCGCCGAAGCCAGGCGCCAGGGCGCCAGTGCCTGCGAGGTGGCGGTTTCGGCTGGTCAGGGGCTGTCTACCACGGTGCGTCAGGGCGAGGTGGAGACCGTCGAGTTCAATCGCGACCAGGGTTTCGGCATCACCCTGTACGTAGGCCAGCGCAAGGGCTCGGCCAGCACCTCGGCCACCGGTATCGAGGCCATTCGTGAAACTGTGGCAGCGGCTCTGGCGATTGCCAAACATACCAGCGAGGACGAGTGCTCCGGCCTCGCCGATGCTGCGCTGATGGCGCGCGAGCTGCCTGAACTGGATCTCTATCACCCCTGGTCGATCACTCCGGAGCAGGCGGTGGAGCAGGCGCTCACCTGTGAGGCTGCGGCTTTCGCGGCAGACAAACGGATCAAGAATGCTGACGGCACCAGCCTCAATACCCACCAGGGCTGCCGTGTGTATGGCAACAGCCACGGTTTCGTCGGCGGTTACGCCAGCACCCGTCATAGCCTCAGCTGCGTGATGATCGCTGAGGGCGATGGGCAGATGCAGCGCGACTACTGGTACGACGTCAATCGTCAGGGTGAACTGCTGGCCGATGCCAAGGGCATCGGCCAGCGCGCCGCCGCGCGCGCGGTCAGCCGGCTTGGTGCGCGCCCGGTGCCGACCTGCGAAGTGCCGGTGCTGTTCGCCGCCGAATTGGCTGGTGGACTGTTCAGCCACCTGCTGGCGGCAATCTCGGGTGGCAACCTGTATCGCCAGTCCTCGTTCCTCGAAGGCGCCCTCGGTCAACGCCTGTTCCCCGAGTGGCTGACCCTTGACGAGCGCCCGCATCTGCCGCGTGCGCTGGGCAGTGCGACCTTCGATGGCGATGGCCTGGCCACCTACGCCAAGCCCTTTGTGGAAAAGGGCGAGCTGGTCTCCTACGTGCTCGGTACCTATTCCGGGCGCAAGCTGGGTTTGCCGAGCACCGCCAACTCCGGCGGCGTGCACAATCTCTTCGTCACCCATGGCGATGAGGATCAGCAGGCGCTGATTCGCCGCATGGACCGCGGCTTGCTGGTTACCGAGCTGATGGGCCAGGGACTGAATCTGGTCACCGGTGATTATTCCCGCGGTGCGGCAGGCTTCTGGGTGGAGAACGGCGAGATCCAGTTCCCGGTACAGGAAGTCACCATCGCCGGTAATCTGCGCGACATGTTCCGTCAGGTCGTTGCCGTCGGTCGTGACCTCGAGCGTCGCGGCAATATCTCCACCGGCTCGGTGCTGATCGAGAAAATGACCGTCGCCGGCAGTTGAGTCGGCAGAAACGACAAGGCCACCTGCGGGTGGCCTTGTCGTTTTTATCAGGAGGAGTTACTCGCCTTCGTCGAAGTAGTTGTCGATCAGCGCGACCAGAGCGTCCAGGGCTGGTTCGTCCTGCTCGCCCTCGGTGTACAGATGCACCGGGGTGCCCTTGCCGGCTGCCAGCATCATCACCGCCATGATGCTCTTGCCGTCTACCAGACTGTCGGCGCTGCGGCCGATGCGTACCTGGCAGGGGTAGGTGCTCGCCACGCCGACGAACTTCGCTGCGGCGCGGGCATGCAGGCCAAGTTTGTTGATGATGGTGATTTCACGTGCTGGCATCGCGGCAGGATTCCTTAGCTGAGGTCGCGGTGACGCACCTGGACGTTCTTCAGCGAGTCTTTGAGTGCCTGGCTCAGGCGGTTGGCCAGGTACACCGAACGGTGGTGGCCACCGGTGCAGCCAATGGCGATGGTGACATAGGCGCGGTTGCTGGCGGCGAAGCGTGGTAGCCATTTTTCCAGGTAGGCGAGGATGTCTTGATACATCTCTTCGACCTCCGGTTGCGCGGCTAAATAGTCGATCACCGGTTGATCCAGCCCGGAATGGTCGCGCAGCTCCGGTTTCCAGTAAGGATTGGGCAAGCAGCGCGCATCGAACACCAAATCAGCGTCCACTGGCATGCCACGTTTGAAACCGAAGGATTCGACGAGAAAGGCAGTGCCGGTCTGTGTCTGGCCCAGCAGGCGCAGCTTGAGGGTGTCACGCAACTGATAGAGATTTAGCCGGGTGGTATCGATCTTCAGGTCGGCACGATCGGTGATCGGTGCCAGCAGCAGGCTTTCGTACGCAATGGCCTCGGCCAGCGAGCGGTTGTCGTTGGTCAGCGGGTGGCGCCTGCGGGTTTCGGAAAACCGCTTGAGCAGGGTTTCGTCTTCGGCATCGAGATAGAGCACATCGCAGCGGATGTTGCGTTTGCGCACTTCATCGAGCAGCTCCGGGAAGCGCTTGAGCTGGCTCAGCAGGTTGCGCGCATCGATAGAGACGGCCACCTGCGGCAGCAGCATGTCGCTATGCGGCAGGAAGCGCTCGGCAAGATCCGGCAGCAGACCGGCTGGCAGGTTATCGATGCAGTAGAAGCCGTTGTCCTCAAGTACATCGAGGGCGGTGCTCTTGCCCGAGCCCGAGCGACCGCTGACGATGATCAGGCGCATGTTTATTAACCGTTCTGAATGTCCACGACGACCTGAAAGAGATCTTCGCCGCTGTTGGCCCGGCGCAGACGTTCACGTACATCCTGGCGATCGAGCATGCTGGCAATCTGGCGCAGCAGTTCGAGGTGCGCATCGGTTGCCGCCTCCGGCACCAGAAGTACGAACAGCAGATCGACCGGCACGCCGTCGATGGCGTCGAAGTCGACTGCCGTCTCCAGGTGCAGGACTGCACTGATCGGGGCACTGCAGCCAGCCAGGCGGCAGTGGGGAATGGCAATGCCGTTGCCGAAGCCGGTGGAGCCAAGCTTCTCGCGGGCGATGAGGCTTTCGAAGATGTCCTGGGCATCCAGGTCGGGCAGATCGCGTGCAACCAGATTGGCGATCTGTTCGAGCACACGTTTTTTGCTGCCGCCCGGCACGTTCACCAGGGAACGGCCGGGGGTCAGGATATTTTCAAGTCGGATCATGGATAGGGAATGTCAGCGGGCCGTGGCGCCTTGCAGGCGTTCGAGCTGCTTTTCCTTGTGCTTGATGAGTTGACGGTCGAGTTTATCGGCCAACAGGTCGATGGCAGCGTACATGTCCTGATGTTCGGCATTGGCGACGACTTCGCCGCCGGCGATGTGCAGGGTGGCTTCGATCTTCTGCTTGAGTTTTTCGACCTCCATGGTCACCTGTACGTTGGTGATCTTGTCGAAGTGGCGTTCCAGTCGGCCCAGTTTCTCGCCGATGTAGTCACGCAGGGCGTCGGTCACATCCAGCTGATGTCCACTGATGTTGACTTGCATACCGCTTTCTCCTTGTTGCCTTGTGTAAGAGACGGGTCCTATTCGACCCGTCGCCGGAACACTTTGGCCTGAAGACCTTGTGCCTTCAGTCGATCTGGCCTACATCAGTCGCTTGCGCTCACTGGAGGGCGCTATACCGAGGGACTCGCGATACTTGGCGACCGTCCGACGGGCGACTTGGATGCCTTGTGCCTCCAGTAAACCAGCGATCTTGCTGTCACTCAATGGCTTTTTCGCGTTTTCCGCAGCAACCAGTTTTTTGATGATGGCGCGGATCGCGGTGGACGAGCATTCGCCGCCTTCAGAGGTGCTGACGTGGCTGGAGAAGAAATATTTCAGCTCGTAAATACCGCGTGGCGTGTGCATGAATTTCTGCGTGGTCACGCGTGAGATCGTCGACTCATGCATGCCCACCGCCTCGGCGATGTCGTGCAGGACCAGAGGCTTCATCGCCTCGTCGCCGTAATCGAGAAAACCACGTTGGTGCTCGACGATCTGCGTGGCCACTTTCATCAGCGTTTCGTTGCGGCTCTGCAGGCTCTTGATGAACCAGCGTGCCTCCTGCAACTGGTTGCGCATGAAGGTGTTGTCGGCGCTGGAGTCGGCGCGTTTGACGAAGCCGGCATACTGCGGGTTGACCCTCAGTCGTGGCATGGCTTCCTGGTTCAGTTCCACCAGCCAGCGGTCGTTGTGCTTGCGCACGATCACGTCCGGTACGACGTATTCCGGCTCGCTGGACTCGATTTGCGAGCCCGGTCGCGGATTCAGGCGCTGGATCAGGTCGATGACCTGACGCAGCTCGTCTTCCTTGAGTTTGGTGCGGCGCATCAGCTGTGCGTAATCGCGGCTGCCGAGCAGTTCCAGGTAATCGCCGACCACGCGCTGGGTTTCGCTCAGCCAGGGGGTGTTAGCGGGCAACTGACGCAGTTGCAGGAGCAGGCATTCGCGCAGGTCACGGGCGCCGATACCTGCTGGTTCGAACTGCTGGATGCGGTGCAGCACCACTTCCACTTCATCCAGTTCGACATCCAGTTCGGGGTCGAAGGATTCGGTCACTTCCTCGAGGTTTTCTTCGAGGTAGCCGTCGTTGTTGATGCAGTCGATCAGGGTGGCCGCGATCAGGCGATCCTTGTCCGACATGGGCGCCAGGTTCAGTTGCCAGAGCAGGTGGCTGTGCAGACTTTCGCCGCTGGAGGTGCGAGTGGTGAAGTCCCACTCGTCATCATCGTTGCTGGGCAGGCTGCTGGCGCTGGTCTGGTAGATGTCTTCCCAGGCGGTGTCGACTGGCAGCTCGTTGGGAATGCGCTCGCCCCAGTCACCTTCTTCCAGGTTATCCACCGTCGGGGTGGTTTCCTGGTAGCTCTCTTCCTTGTTCGGGGTCGGAGTGGCGCTTTCGGCGCCATCAGCCATTGGATCGCTGTTGTCGAAGTCGTCGCCTTCTTCCTGGCGCTCGAGCATGGGATTGGACTCCAGCGCCTCCTGGATTTCCTGTTGCAGGTCCAGGGTAGACAGTTGGAGGAGGCGGATAGCCTGTTGCAGCTGCGGGGTCATCGTCAGCTGCTGGCCCATCTTGAGGACTAGCGATGGTTTCATTGCAGACCTTAATTTACTGGCGAGTTACGCCTTCCACATCAGGGCGCCGAAGCGCCGCCAGGAAGCAAATTATATGCCTGAATTTCTCGTTTTTGCCTAGGGGTTGCAATATTTCTGTAGCGAAATAGCCGGCGACCTACAGGCGGAACTCGTGGCCCAGGTATACCTCTTTCACCGTCTGGTTGGCGAGGATGGTCTCGGCGTCACCTTCGGCGATCAGTTGCCCATCGTTGACGATGTAGGCGGTTTCGCAGATATCCAGGGTTTCGCGCACGTTGTGATCGGTGATCAGAATGCCGATGCCCTTGGTCTTGAGGTGATGGATGATCTGCTTGATGTCGCCAACCGAAATCGGGTCGACACCGGCAAAGGGTTCGTCGAGCAGAATGAACTTGGGGTTGGTCGCCAAGGCTCTGGCAATCTCTACGCGGCGTCGCTCACCGCCGGACAGGCTCATGCCGAGGCTGTCGGCGATATGGTGGATATGGAATTCCTGCAGCAGGTTTTCCAGCTCCGCCTGGCGTCCGGCGCGGTCCAGGTCCTTGCGCGTTTCGAGAATGGCCATGATGTTGTCGGCCACCGACAGTTTGCGGAAGATCGACGCTTCCTGCGGCAGGTAGCCGATGCCCGCGCGAGCACGGCCATGCATGGGCTGATGACTGACGTCGAGGTCGTCGATCAGCACGCGGCCTTGGTCGGCGCGCACCAGGCCGACAATCATGTAGAAGCAGGTGGTCTTGCCGGCACCATTGGGGCCGAGCAGGCCAACGATCTGACCGCTTTCGATGCTCAGGCTGACGTCACGCACGACCTGGCGGCTCTTGTAACTTTTCGCCAGGTGTTGGGCTTTGAGAATGGCCATTACTGCTGCTGATCCGCGGGTTTGTTCTTCGGTTGGATGACCATGTCGATACGCGGGCGCGGTGTGCTGACGTTGCCGCCTGTAGCGCGGCCGGCGTTTACGATCTGGCGGCGGGTGTCGTAGACGATCTTCTCGCCTTCGAAGGTATTGCCTTCCTGAATCACCTTGGCCTGGTCGATCAGTACGATGCGCTCATTGCTGGCGAAGTACTGGATGGTCTTGCCGTAGGCCTTGACGATGTCCTTGTCCACAGCCGGCTTCTGCTCGTAGTAGGCCAGGTTGCCGACCGATGTGAAGACGTCGATGTCGCCACTGGCGGTCTGGGTGATGGTGACGGTGTCGCCCGTGATCTTCAGGGTGCCCTGAGTGATGATCACATCGCCGCGGTAGACGGCTACACCTTGTCGGTCATCCAGTTCTGCGCTGTCGGCCTGGATGCGAATCGGTTGATCGCGATCCGATGGCAGTGCCCAGGCAGCCGCGCTTCCCAATGCGGCGCCGAGGCTGAGAATCAGGGGGAGGGTATTAACGAACCTCATGCTGGCCTCTTACGTTGGACTGCAGGAGCATCCTGCCGTCATTCAAGTACGCTTTCATTCCTTGTGCCGTGGTTACCCCGTTGGCCGCGACGATTCTAACGGCTTGCTCGGTCTGCGCATATTCCTTGTCAGGAATAACGGTCATGCGGCTGCTGGTGATGATGGTTGGACGGTTCTTGGCGTCGGTGCGGGCGATGCGCACGTCGTCGATCAGTTCTACCTCGACGCCGCCGGGCGAGACTTCGGCACGCTGACTGGTGACTTCCCAGGGCAACTCGGTGCCGCGATATAGCTTCAGCTTGGGGGTATCGACCAGGGTGATATCGGTGCTTTTGATGTGTTCGAGCTTGTCCGCGGTCATGCGGTAGTGCAGTTTGCCGTCATCCTGGAACTGCACGGTACGCGCGCCTACCGCATAGAAGTCGACGACGCTGTCATCGCTGGCCTGCTGGGTCAGGCGCGCGCTGTCCGGGGCAAGGTTCCAGTAACCGAGTGCGGCCACGACGACTGCAATCAGAGCAAAGATCAGGGTATTGAGGATTTTACGCGGCATGCTGTTCTCTACAGGTAGGCGGCATGGGCCGCATCCAGTGTGCCTTGGGCACGCATGATCAGTTCGCAGAATTCCCGCGCCGCACCATCACCGCCGCGCGCCTGGGTTACGCCGTGGGCATGCTGGCGGACGAAGCTGTCGGCGCTGGCCACGGCCATGCCCAATCCGACACGGCGAATCACCGGAAGGTCCGGCAGGTCGTCACCAAGATAGGCGACCTGTTCATAGCTTAGGCCGAGTTCGGCGAGCAGGCCGTCGAGTACCACGAGTTTGTCTTCACGACCCTGGAACAGGTGCTGGATGCCCAGGTTGTTGGCGCGGCGCTCCACCACTGGTGTCTTGCGGCCGCTGATGATGGCCGTGCGCACGCCCGAGTTGATCAGCATCTTGATACCGTGGCCGTCGAGCGTGTTGAAGGTCTTGAACTCGCTGCCGTCTTCGAGAAAGTACAGGCGGCCGTCAGTCAATACGCCATCGACGTCGAAGATCGCCAGTTTCACGGCGCGTGCGCGCTGCAGCAGTTCGTTCATTACATCACTCCCGCGCGCAGCAGATCGCCGAGGTTGAACGCGCCGATCGGGCGATCATTGCCGTCGACTACCACCAGGGCGCTGATCTTGTTGTCTTCCATGATCTTCAGGGCTTCGGCGGCGAGCATCTCGGCGCGAATGGTCTTGCCATGCGGCGTCATCACGTCGTCGATCCGGGCATCGCGTACATCGATGCCCTTGTCCAGTGCGCGGCGCAGGTCGCCATCGGTGAAGATCCCGGCCAGATGGCCATCAGCCTCCAGGACGGTGGTCATGCCCAAGCCTTTCTGGGTCATTTCCAGCAGGGCGTCACGCAGGCTGGTGCCGCGGGTGACTTGAGGCAGGCTCTCGCCGCTGTGCATCACGTTCTCTACCTTGAGCAGCAGGCGCCGGCCAAGGGCGCCGCCCGGATGGGAGAAGGCGAAGTCTTCGGCGGTGAAGCCGCGCGCTTCGAGCAGGGCGATAGCCAGGGCGTCGCCCAGTACCAGGCTGGCAGTGGTCGAGGAAGTGGGTGCCAGGTTCAGCGGGCAGGCCTCCTGCGAGACGCGTGCATCCAGATTGACCTCGGCGGCCTTGGCTAGCGGCGACTCAGGGTTACCGGTCATGCTGATCAGGCGGATACCGAGGCGCTTGATCAGTGGCAGCAGGGTAACGATCTCGGCGGTCGAGCCAGAGTTCGACAGTGCCAGAACGATGTCGTCCTTGGTGATCATGCCCATGTCGCCATGGCTGGCTTCTGCCGGGTGGACAAAGAACGACGTGGTACCGGTGCTGGCCAGAGTTGCAGCGATCTTGTTGCCGATATGCCCGGACTTGCCCATGCCAACCACGACCACGCGGCCCTTGCAGCTGAGAATCAGCTCGCAGGCCTTGATGAAGTCGGCATTGATACGGGGCAATAGCTCCTGCACCGCTTCAATTTCGAGGCGGATGGTGCGCTGCGCGGAATCAATCAGGTCGCGGGTCTGGTTCATTGAGTAAGGCTGTCGGGCGAAAAAAGACGGGGATTATAAACGGAAAAGCTTCCCGCGCTCACCCTCGGTGCAACGAGCCAACGTCGAAACTGTCGCAAGTCTGAACGCCGCTTTGGGGCGCTATTGGGCGGCATGTTCGGCAAATGCTATAGTTCGCGGCCATTTTGGCCCTCTCTGGATGGTGCGTGTCTTCGCTTCTGGAGGCGGCGTCTGCCAGGAAGGCCTTATTTTCAAGGAGTTCAGATGAGCGCCGAGCACGAGTACGCGATCGAGTTGCAGGGCGTCAGCTTTCAGCGTGGCGCGCGATCGATTTTCGACAAGGTCGATATCCGCATTCCGCGCGGCAAGGTCACCGGCATCATGGGCCCCTCCGGCTGCGGCAAGACCACGCTGCTGCGCCTGATCGCTGCCGAGCTGCGTCCTTCTGCAGGCGATGTTCGCGTCGACGGAGTCAGTCTGCCGAAGCTCTCGCGCGACGAACTGTTCGATATGCGCAAGCAGATGGGCGTCCTGTTCCAGAGCGGCGCGCTGTTCACCGATCTCGATGTGTTCGAGAACGTGGCGTTCCCTCTGCGCGTACACACCAAGCTTCCTGAAGAAATGATCCGCGACATCGTCCTGATGAAACTGCAGGCCGTCGGCTTGCGCGGGGCGCTGGATCTGATGCCGGACGAGCTGTCTGGCGGCATGAAGCGCCGTGTCGCGCTGGCCCGAGCCATTGCGCTCGATCCGCAGATTCTGCTGTATGACGAGCCGTTTGTCGGTCAGGACCCCATCGCCATGGGTGTTCTGGTGCGCCTGATCCGCCTGCTCAACGATGCACTGGGGATCACCAGCGTGGTGGTGTCTCACGACCTTGCAGAAACGGCCAGCATCGCCGACTACATCTATGTCGTCGGTGATGCTCAGGTGTTGGGGCAGGGCACTCCGGCCGAGTTGATGGAGTCGGATAATCCGCGTATTCGCCAGTTCATGAAGGGCATTCCGGATGGGCCGGTGCCGTTTCATTTTCCAGCGCCGGACTACCGCGAAGATCTGTTGGGGAGAGGTTGATGCGCAGAAATTCACCGCTCGAACGGCTGCGGCTGTTCGGTCGTGCGGGTATCGATGTGGTCGCGACACTGGGGCGTTCGGTGCTGTTTCTGGTCAGCGCTCTGTTCGGTCGCAGCCGTGCCGGCAAGCCTTTGCAGCTGTTGATCAAGCAACTGTTCGCGGTTGGCGTGATGTCGCTGGCGATCATCGTCGTGTCCGGCATCTTCATCGGCATGGTGTTGGCCCTGCAGGGCTACAACATTCTGGTCAGCTATGGCTCCGAGCAGGCTGTTGGGCAGATGGTCGCCCTGACTCTGCTGCGTGAACTTGGCCCGGTGGTGACCGCGTTGCTGTTCGCCGGCCGCGCCGGCTCGGCGCTGACTGCCGAAATCGGCAACATGAAGTCCACCGAGCAGCTCTCCAGCCTGGAGATGATTGGCGTCGACCCGCTCAAGTACATCGTCGCGCCGCGGCTGTGGGCCGGCTTCATCTCGATGCCGCTGTTGGCGATGATCTTCTGCGTGGTCGGCATCTGGGGCGCGGCCATGGTCGCCGTGGATTGGCTGGGCGTTTACGAGGGCTCGTTCTGGTCGAACATGCAGAACAGTGTTTCCTTTTATGACGACGTGCTCAACGGCGTGATCAAGAGCGTCGTCTTCGCCTTCGTGGTGACCTGGATCGCCGTATTCCAGGGCTACGACTGTGAACCCACTTCCGAAGGCATCAGCCGTGCAACCACGCGCACCGTCGTGTACGCCTCGCTGGCCGTGCTTGGCCTGGATTTCATTCTGACCGCTTTGATGTTTGGAGATTTCTGATGCAAAACCGCACGCTGGAGATTGGTGTCGGCCTGTTCCTCATGGCTGGTGTGCTGGCCCTGCTGTTGCTGGCCCTGCGCGTCAGCGGCCTGAGCGTCGGCAGTGCTGGCGATACCTACAAGGTCTACGCCTATTTCGACAACATCGCCGGACTGACCGTGCGCGCCAAGGTCACCATGGCCGGCGTGAGCATCGGCAAGGTCACTGCAATCGATCTGGATCGTGACAGCTACATGGGCCGGGTGACCCTGGAGCTCGATGGGGGCGTCAATAACCTGCCTGAGGATTCCACTGCGTCGATCCTGACTGCGGGGCTGCTCGGTGAGAAATACATCGGCATCAGCGTTGGTGGTGACGAGGAGGTGCTCAAGGACGGTAGCACCATCCACGACACGCAGTCCTCGCTGGTGCTGGAAGACCTGATTGGCAAATTCCTGCTCAATTCGGTCAATAAAGATGAAGCCAATTGATGAGGGCTCCTGACATGTTTAAAACCGTGCGTAATTCCCTGCTGGTGTTGCTGGCTACCATGCCGCTGCTGGCCACCGCTGCGCCAAGCGCCCATGAAGTGGTGCAGCAAACCACCGAAACCCTGCTGGCTGACCTCAAGGCCAACAAGGAGCAGTACCGCAGCAACCCCAATGCTTTCTACGACTCGCTCAACGAGATTCTCGGCCCGGTGGTGGATGTCGATGGCATCGCCCGTGGCGTGATGACCGTGCGCTACTCGCGCCAGGCCTCGCCTGAGCAGATGAGTCGCTTTCAGGAGAACTTCAAGCGCAGCCTGATGCAGTTCTATGGCAATGCCTTGCTCGAGTACAACAATCAGGACATTCGCGTGCTGCCGGCCAGTGGCAGGGCCGAAGGCGAGCGCACGTCGGTCGGTATGGAGATTCGTGACGGCAAGGGCGCGGTTTATCCGCTGTCCTACACCATGGTGTCGATGGATGGCGGCTGGAAGTTGCGTAACGTGGTGATCAACGGCATCAATGTCGGCAAGCTGTTCCGCGATCAGTTCGCTCAGTCCATGCAGAACAATCGCAACGATCTGGATAAGGTCATCGACACCTGGGCTGATACCGTTGCCAGGGCGCGTCAGGCTCGAGGCGAATCGTGAGTCAGGCGAACATCAGCGAGCGCGCTCCTGGGCAATTTCAGCTCAGTGGCGTGCTCGATTACAGCACCGGGCCACTGCTGCGTGAGCAGGGCGCACGCCTGATCGCCGCCAGCAGCGCGACGCGTTTGGCACTGGACTGCAGCGCGGTGGAAAAGTCCAGCAGCGTCGGTCTGGCGCTGTTGCTGGCGTTCATGCGTGATGCACGCAAGGCAGGGCGTGAGCTGACAATCAGTGCGCTGCCCGACGACATGCGTGAGATCGCTCAGGTCAGCGGCCTGCTGGAGTTGCTACCGCTGCAAGCGTGAAGCGCCTCCCGTCGTTCCGTCAGCACCGGTGTTGGCGGGGTTCGCAGGCGGGAGGCTTTTTTGTATGATGGCCGACCCGCGGGCTCAGGTGCCCGAATGCGTCAGTCGAGGTCGAGCATGCAGGCTGCAGAAGTAAAAAGCCTCCTAGAGGAAAAACTCCCGAATACCCAGGTGGAAGTCGAAGGCGAAGGCTGCAACTTCCAGCTCAACCTGATCAGCGACGAACTGGCCGCCCTCAGCCCGGTCAAGCGTCAGCAGCAGATCTATGCCCACCTCAATGCCTGGATCGCTGATGGCAGCATCCACGCCGTGACCATGAAATTCTTCAGCCAGGCCGATTGGGCCGCGCGTTCCTGAGCCTGCGGGCGACGAGATTCCTATGGATAAACTGATCATTACCGGCGGCGCTCGCCTCGATGGCGAAATCCGCATTTCCGGTGCGAAAAACTCTGCTCTGCCGATTCTGGCGGCCACCCTGTTGGGCGACGCCCCCGTCACCATCTGCAACCTGCCGCACCTGCACGCCATCACCACCATGATCGAGCTGTTCGGCCGCATGGGCATCGAGCCGGTGATCGACGAGAAGCTGGCGGTGGAAGTTGATGCGCGTGCGATCAAAACCCTGGTCGCGCCTTACGAACTGGTAAAAACCATGCGCGCCTCGATTCTGGTGCTCGGCCCCATGGTCGCCCGTTTCGGTGAGGCCGAGGTGGCGCTGCCCGGTGGTTGCGCCATCGGTTCGCGTCCGGTCGATCTGCACATCCGTGGCCTCGAGGCCATGGGCGCGATCATCGATGTCGAAGGTGGCTACATCAAGGCCAAGGCCCCGGAAGGCGGCTTGCGCGGGGCGCACTTCTTCTTCGACGTAGTCAGCGTGACCGGTACCGAGAACATCATGATGGCCGCGACCCTGGCCAAGGGCCGCAGCGTGCTGGAAAACGCCGCGCGTGAGCCTGAGGTGGTCGACCTGGCCAATTGCCTGATCGCCATGGGCGCGAAGATCCAGGGCGCCGGCACCGATACCATCATCATCGACGGCGTCGAGCGCCTGCACGGTGCGCGTTTCAACGTCATGCCCGACCGTATCGAAACCGGCACCTACCTGGTCGCCGCCGCTGTTACCGGTGGTCGGGTCAAGGTCAAGGACGCCGACCCTTCGACGCTGGAGGCCGTGCTGGCCAAACTGCAGGAGGCTGGCGCCGAAATCACTACCGGCCCGGACTGGATCGAGCTGGACATGAAGGGCAAGCGCCCGAAAGCCGTTAACCTGCGCACCGCTCCCTATCCGGCGTTCCCCACCGACATGCAGGCGCAGTTCATCGCCCTGAACGCGGTGGCCGAAGGCACTGGCACCATCATCGAAACCGTGTTCGAAAACCGTTTTATGCACGTCTACGAGATGCTGCGCATGGGCGCCAACATCCTGGTCGAAGGCAATACGGCTGTGGTTACCGGGGTCGACAAGCTCAAGGGCGCACCTGTGATGGCGACCGACCTGCGCGCCTCGGCGAGCCTGGTGCTGGCCGCGCTCGTGGCTGACGGCGATACGCTGATCGACCGCATTTACCACATCGACCGTGGTTACGAGTGCATCGAAGAGAAGCTGCAACTGCTCGGTGCCAAGATCCGCCGCGTACCGGGCTAAGCCTCCGTTGTCGTAGGGCCGCTCCCTGTCGGGGCGGCCGCTTCCGCTCAAGGAAACCGTTTCATGTTGACCATTGCCCTGTCCAAAGGCCGCATTCTCGATGACACCCTGCCGTTGCTTGCCGCAGCGGGCATCGAGCCGACCGAGAACCCGGACAAGAGCCGCAAGCTGATCATCCCGACCACTCAGGATGACGTGCGCCTGCTTATCGTGCGTGCCACCGATGTGCCGACCTATGTCGAGCACGGTGCCGCTGATCTGGGTGTCGCCGGCAAGGATGTACTGATGGAGTACGGCGGCCAGGGCATCTACGAGCCGCTGGATCTGCAGATCGCCAAGTGCAAGCTGATGACGGCTGGCAAGGTCGGTGCGCTGGAGCCGAAAGGCCGCCTGCGCGTGGCCACCAAGTTCGTCAACGTCGCCAAGCGCTACTACGCCGAGCAGGGCCGTCAGGTCGACATCATCAAGCTGTACGGTTCGATGGAGCTGGCGCCGCTGGTGGGCCTGGCCGACAAGATCATCGACGTGGTCGACACCGGCAACACCCTGCGTGCCAACGGCCTGGAACCGCAGGAACTGATCGCTACCATCAGCTCGCGGCTGATCGTCAACAAGGCCTCGATGAAGATGCAGCACGCGCGCATCCAGGCCCTGATCGATACCCTGCGTGGCGCCATCGAGGCGCGACACCAAGGCTGATTCCTCACCGCGACCTCTGGTCGCGGCAGCCTATCCGTGTCATAGCCAAATTCTCAGGTGCCCGCACGGTGGGCTTGCTACTCTAGCGGCGCCTGAAATTTGCCATCACACGAGGCTTAGCCATGACTGCTCCAATCGCCATTCGCCGACTCAATGCCGCTGACCAGGATTTCGCCCGACACCTGGATCATCTGCTGAGCTGGGAGAGCGTGTCCGACGATGGCGTCAACCAGCGCGTGCTGGAAATCATCCAGGCCGTGCGTGAGCGCGGCGATGCCGCACTGGTCGAATACACCCAGCGTTTCGATGGTCTGCAGGTCGCTTCCATGGCCGACCTGATCCTGCCGCGCGAGCGCCTGGAACTGGCCCTGACCCGAATCAGTGCCGAGCAGCGCCAAGCGCTGGAAGTGGCCGCCGAGCGGGTGCGCAGCTACCACGAGAAGCAGAAGCAGGACTCCTGGCGCTACACCGAAGCCGACGGCACGGTGCTGGGGCAGAAGGTCACCCCGCTGGATCGCGCCGGCCTGTACGTGCCGGGCGGCAAGGCGTCCTACCCGTCCTCGGTGCTGATGAACGCCATTCCGGCCAAGGTCGCCGGCGTGCCGGAAGTGGTAATGGTGGTGCCGACCCCGCGTGGTGAGATCAACGAGATCGTTCTCGCTGCTGCCGCCATCGCCGGCGTCGACCGCGTGTTCACCATCGGTGGCGCCCAGGCTGTGGCCGCGTTGGCCTACGGCACCGAGAGCGTGCCGCCGGTGGACAAGATCGTCGGTCCGGGCAACATCTATGTGGCCACCGCCAAGCGCCATGTGTTCGGCAAGGTGGGCATCGACATGATCGCCGGCCCGTCGGAGATCCTCGTGGTCTGTGACGGCCAGACCGATCCGGACTGGATCGCCATGGATCTGTTCTCCCAGGCTGAGCACGATGAGGATGCCCAGTCGATCCTGGTCAGCCCGGATGCCGCCTTCCTCGACCGCGTCGCTGAAAGCATCGCCAAGCTGCTGCCGACCATGGAGCGGGCCGAGATCATCCGCACTTCGCTGGAAGGCCGTGGCGCGCTGATCCAGGTAGCCGACATGGCGCAGGCCATCGAGGTGGCCAACCGTATCGCGCCCGAGCACCTGGAGCTGTCGGTCGCCGACCCGGAAGCCTGGCTGCCTGAGATTCGCCACGCCGGTGCGATCTTCATGGGCCGCTACACAGCAGAAGCCTTGGGTGACTATGTAGCGGGCCCGAACCACGTGCTGCCGACATCTGGCACCGCGCGGTTCTCCTCGCCGCTGGGTGTGTATGACTTCCAGAAGCGCTCGTCGATAATCTTCTGTTCGCCGGATGGTGCGTCGGAGCTGGGCAAGAGCGCCTCGGTGCTGGCCCGTGGTGAGTCGCTGACCGCGCATGCGCGCAGCGCCGAGTACCGTATCAAGCCCTGAGCGTAGGGTGCGCCGTGCGCACCTTGTGAATGTTTTGGGGCGCCGGGCGCACCGTACGGGATCGCGCTTTGCAGGTTGAACGAAGCGTTATCCATCGCCCCATGCAACGTATTTCGAGGAGAGAAGGGCAGATGAGCAAATTCTGGAGCCCCTTCGTCAAAGACCTGGTGCCCTATGTGCCAGGTGAGCAGCCCAAGCTGAGCAAGCTGGTCAAGCTCAATACCAACGAAAACCCCTACGGCCCGTCGCCCAAGGCCATTGCGGCGATGCAGGCCGAGGTCAACGACAACCTGCGTTTGTACCCGGACCCCAACAGCGATCGCCTGAAGCAGGCAGTGGCTGACTACTATGGCGTGCAGACCAACCAGGTGTTCGTCGGCAATGGCTCTGACGAGGTGCTGGCGCACGCGTTCCATGGCCTGTTCCGGCATGACGCGCCTTTGCTGTTCCCGGATATCAGTTACAGCTTCTATCCGGTTTATTGCGGCCTGTACGGTATCGAGCAGCAGCAGGTGCCGCTGGACGAGCAGTTCCAGATCCGCGTGGAGGATTATGCCAGGCCGAACGCTGGCATCATCTTCCCCAACCCTAATGCTCCGACGGGTTGCCTGCTGCCGCTCGACGCCATCGAGCGCCTGCTGCAAGGCAGCCCGGATTCGGTAGTGCTGGTAGACGAGGCCTATATCGACTTCGGCGGTCAGACCGCTATCGCCCTGGTCGACAAATACCCCAACCTGCTGGTCACCCAGACCCTGTCCAAGTCGCGCTCGCTAGCTGGGCTGCGCGTCGGCATCGCGGTTGGCCACCCGGATCTGATCGAAGCGCTGGAGCGAATCAAGAACAGCTTCAACTCCTATCCGCTCGATCGCATGGCCATCGCGGGTGCTGCGGCGGCGTTCGCGGATCGTGAGTATTTCGCGAAAACCTGCCAGCAGGTGATCGAGAGCCGTGAGGCAGTTGTCGCCGGTTTGCAGGGGCTGGGTTTCGAGGTGCTGCCTTCGGCAGCGAACTTCGTCTTCGCCCGTCATCCGGGCAAGGATGCAGCGACTTTGGCCGCGGGCCTGCGTGAGCAGGGCGTGATCGTGCGTCACTTCAAGCAGCAGCGCATCGCTCAGTTCCTGCGTATCACCATCGGTACGCCGGAGCAGAACCAGGCACTGATGGATGCGCTGCGTGGGCTGTAATCGATACGAGCCATAGCAAAGCCGGTGACGCGTGAGCGCCACCGGCTTTTTTCATGGCACAGAGGGGCTTACTCGTGGTGCGGCTGGCCGAGGAAGGTCAGCGAGGTGAACAGGCCGCGGCTCTCGATATTTGGGTCGTTTTCCACCGGTACGTAGACCGAGGCGCTGATGATGTTCAGTGCCTCGTTGCGCACCGTTATCTGGGCGCGACCCTCGGCATCGGTTACCGCGCTGACCTGATGCGGTGCGCCGCGATAGTCTCCGACCAGCTCTACGCCTGCCATCGGCTTGCCGTCCACCAGCACGCGCACCGGCAGCGGCTTGCCTGGGCCGACCTTGAGAGGGTCGGTTTCCGGCACTATGACCATCTTCAGGTGTTCCAGCGCAGGCAGCTTGGCGTCTTCTGAGTAGATCGCCAGGCTGTATTTGTAGGTGTGCAGCGACTGGGTCGAGTTCGCCACCTGGCTGCGGCCTTGGTTGATCCATTGGCCTTCCGGGGTCTTCGACCAGGCGCCATTGTCCAGCGCGACACCGAGTACGGCGGGTTTCTTCAAAGGTTGCAGGCGGGCGTGGTCGGCCAGACGTTCGACGGTCACCGGAATCATTCGACCTGCCGCGTCATAGGCCCAGGCGCCGCTGATCTTTTCCGCCTTGAAGGCATCGTCCTCGGCACCGTGGCCGTAGACGACTTCGATATTGCCGCGGCGCTCCTCGGTCCAGAGGCCGTGAGCGAGAGCGCTGCTGCTGGCGAACAGGCCGGCGAGAAGCAGGTAGGCAGGAATACGCATGTGAATCTCCGATTCAAAGGTTGAGGGTCAGGCTGACGCTGAGATTGCGAGGGTCGCCGGGCATTACCCAGACGTTGTTGAACGAGCGCTCGTAGTAGTTGCGATCGAACAGGTTGTTGAGGTTCAGGCCCAGGTTCAGGTCCTTGGTGGCCTGCCAGCGCGCCAGCAGATCGACCGTGGTATAAGCTGGCAGCTCGAAATCGCTGCCGGTCTGCCCGGAGCGATCACCGACGTAGTTGACTGCTGCGCCGAGTTCCGAGCCCTGCAGCGAGCCACCCTGGAACTGGTAGACGCTCATCAAACTGGCGCTGTTGCGGGCGATGCCGAGCAGGTCACTTCCTTCGGGAATGCTGTTGTCCTTGGTCACCTCAGCATCGATGTAGGCGTAGGCGCCGATCACACGTAGGGCATCGGTGAGCTGGCCGCTGACCTGCAGGTCCAGACCCTGGCTGCGCGCCTTGCCGGCGGCGATGCTGTCGCCGGGGTTGTTCGGGTCGGCAGTCAGCACGTTTTCCTTGTCGATATGGAACAGTGCCACGGTGGCGCCGAGGCGGCTGTCGAGCAGGTCGAGCTTGAGGCCGGTTTCATAGCCGAGGCCTTTCTCCGGTTTGAATACCTGCCCCTGGGCGCCGATGGTGTTGGGCTTGAACGACATCGAGGCATTGGCGAACACGCCGACCTCTGGCGTCAGTTGATAGAGCACGCCGGCGCGCGGGGTAGCGACATCCTTGCTCTGCTCGTTGCTGACGCGGGTACTGCGGTTCAGTGCGGTTTGCTCGAAACGCTCCAGACGCACGCCGAGTAGGCCGCTCCAGCGCTCGTTGAAGCTGATTTGATCCTGCAGGTTGAGGGCGTAGCTTTCGGTGTGCTCGTGGAAATCGTTGCTATTGATAATAGGCGGCTTGGGCTGACCATAGATCGGGTTGTAGATGTCCTGGCCGTAGCCCAGGCCGGTAACGCTTTGCGGGTACTTCTGGCTGTTGCGATAGTTCTCGTATTCCAGCCCAAGTAGCGTCTGATGTTGCCAACCGGCCAGTTCGAACTGCCCATGCAGCTCGGCCTGGGTGATGCTGTCATTCCATTCGAAGCTGCGCTCGCGATAGAAGCGCGTGACCTGATCGCCAACCAGGCGCGATGGTTCGGAGCTGTTGCCGTCCAGCGTGCCCTGGCTGTAATGGCTGGCCAGGCGCAGTTTCCAGGCATCGTTAAGGTAGTGCTCGAGGCTGACCTGCAGCAGCTGGTTGTCGTTGCGGATCTTGCCGTCGTTGGGCTCGCCGAGAAAGGTCGAGTGCTT
This sequence comes from Pseudomonas sp. o96-267, assembly GCF_003935465.1. Classification (NCBI taxonomy): domain Bacteria; kingdom Pseudomonadati; phylum Pseudomonadota; class Gammaproteobacteria; order Pseudomonadales; family Pseudomonadaceae; genus Pseudomonas; species Pseudomonas sp. o96-267. Next base: position 62,553 of record NZ_RHQP01000002.1, on the reverse strand, counting down.
GACTGCGCCCATCTTGCCGTCGACGGCGGGAATGCCACGGTCGAACACCGAGCCGGTGCGGGAAAATTCGCTGTCGATCATCAGCAGGGTGTCGGGCGACAGCTGCCAACTGAAGGTCGGGTTGATGATCTGTCGCTGGTTGCCAACGTGATCGCGAAAACTGCCGTTGTCTTCGACTGCCAGGTTGACCCGCGAAAGCAGGGTGCCGTCCTCGTTCAGCGGTGTGTTGACGTCGAGACTGCTGCGGTAGCGATCCCAGCGCCCGGCGCTGGCTTTGAACTGAGTGAAGGGCTCCAGTTGCGGGCGCTTGGTGACGATGTTGACCAGCCCGCCGGGATCGCCGCGGCCGTAGAGAGCGGCGGCCGGTCCTTTGAGCACTTCCAGACGCTCGATGGCTGATGCGTCCGGCGAGCTGTAGCTGCCGCGGTTGATGGCGAAGCCGTTGCGATACAGCTCACCAGTGGTGAAGCCACGCACGCTGTAGTTGAGAAATGTCAGGCCGCCGAAATTGTTCTGCCGCGAGACGCCGCCTGCGAAATCCAGGGCGCGGTCGATACGGCTGCTGCCGAGATCGTCTAGCACCTGGGCGGGGACTACGCTGATGGCCTGGGGAATCTCGCTGATTGGCGTGTCGGTACGGGTGGCGCTGGATGAACGTTTGGCGCGGTAGCCCTGCACTGGCCCGTCGGCTTGTTCACCGGGGGCGCTGATGATGCTGTCAGCCAGTTGGGCTGGAGATTCGGTGGCAAGAGCGCAGGGTGTTAACAGGCTGCCGGCAAGCAAGGCGGTAGTGACACGCAAGGGGGAGTCTCCGGATGATTGTGATTAATGTAATAACATTACAATAACTTCGATCGAGAAAAGTTCCCACTTGAAAATGCTCGCCGATCAATTGCCGTTAACGGGAGGGCGAATGCCGATCTCGGCGCTCAGTTCCAGCGATTTGCCGTTGCGTAGTACCTCGATGCGAATCTTGTCGCCAGGCTTGGTGCGCGCTACCTGGTTCATCGAACGCCGGCCGTCGCTGGCCGCTTCGCCGTCGATGCTGAGAATCAGGTCGCCAGGCTGCAGGCCGGCTTTCTGTGCCGGACCGTCGCGATAGACCCCGGCGACGACAATGCCAGGGCGGCCATCGAGGCCGAAGGACTCGGCCAGTTCCGGCGTCAGTGGTTGCACCTCGACGCCGAGGTAGCCGCGAATCACCTGGCCATGCTCGATGATCGCCTGCATCACTTCCATCGCGAGTTTCACCGGTATGGCGAAGCCGATGCCCTGCGAGCCGCCGGACTTGGAGAAGATCGCGGTGTTGATGCCGACCAGATTGCCGTGGGCATCGACCAACGCACCGCCGGAGTTGCCCGGGTTGATTGCCGCATCGGTCTGGATGAAGTCTTCGTAGGTGTTGAGGCCCAGCTGGTTGCGCCCGGTGGCGCTGATGATGCCCATGGTCACGGTCTGGCCTACGCCGAAGGGGTTGCCGATGGCCAGGGTGACATCGCCGATGCGAATCCTGTCGGAGCGCCCGAGGGTGATCGCCGGGAGATTGGGCAGGTCGATCTTCAAGACTGCGAGGTCGGTTTCCGGGTCGTTACCGATCACCCGTGCCAGGGTTTCGCGGCCATCCTTGAGGGCGACGACGATCTGGTCGGCACCGCTGACCACGTGATTGTTGGTCAGCAGGTAGCCTTCACGGCTCATCAGCACGGCCGAACCCAGGCTCGATTCCATGCGCTGCTGACGGGGCAGGTTGTCACCGAAGAAGCGGCGGAAGGTCGGGTCTTCGAACAGCGGATGGGTTGGTTTGCTCACCAGCTTGGTGGTGTACAGGTTGGCCACTGCAGGCGAGGCGGTGTCGACGGCTTCGGCGTAGGATACCGGGCCTTCCTGCAGGCGGCTGTAGAGCGGGGCCTGCACCAGTTGCACTTCCTGGCGTGGCAAACCCACCCATTCCGGGTAGCGCTGGATCAGCAGGAGTGCGAGCAGCACGCCAACCAGCAGGGGCCAACCGAGAAAACGCAGTGCCTGGGGCATCGAGACAATCCTGAGGGTTGCGGGGGCCAAATCCGGCCCTTAAGGTGGCGCATTATAATGAGGTGCTCGCCAATTAGGCAGCGGCCCGCAACAGCTTGTGAGGAATCTTCATGGCCATTGCCCTGACCACGCTAGTGGAAGAAGCTGACGCTTTTCTTAATGCGTCGCGCATCAGTGATTACTGCCCCAATGGCCTGCAGGTCGAGGGTCGCCCGCAGGTCCGCCGCATCGTCAGCGGCGTTACCGCCAGTCAGGCGCTGATCGAGGCTGCGATCGAGGCCGAGGCCGATGTGCTGCTGGTGCATCACGGCTATTTCTGGAAGGGTGAGAACCCCTGTGTCACTGGCATGAAGCAGCGTCGCCTGAAAGCGCTGCTGGCCAACGACATCAGCCTGCTGGCCTATCACATGCCATTGGATGTGCACCCCGAGGTGGGCAACAACGTGCAGCTCGCACGGCAGCTGGGCATCGTCGTCGAAGGGCCGTTGGAGCCGGAAAACCCGCGTACCGTTGGCCTCGTCGGCTCGCTGACCGAGCCCATGAGCGCCGTCGATTTCGCCCGCCACGTGCAGCAGGTGCTCGGGCGTGAGCCGCTGCTGGTGGAGGGCGAAGGGCTGATCCGTCGCGTCGGCTGGTGCACCGGTGGTGGGCAGGGCTACATCGACCAGGCTGTGGCGGCCGGGGTCGACCTGTACTTGACCGGCGAAGCCTCGGAGCAGACCTTCCACAGTGCGCGCGAGAATGGCGTGAGCTTCATCGCCGCGGGCCATCATGCCACCGAGCGCTATGGCGTGCAGGCACTGGGCGATTATCTGGCACGTCGTTTCGCCCTCGAGCACCTGTTCATCGACTGCCCCAATCCCGTCTGAATCATCCAGACGGGCAGGCATAACACTAGAACGTTTCGATCTAACCGGCGCCCTGAGTATAAGCAGGTGCTGTGGTAGAGTGCGCGCTCGTCCACGGCCCGCCGGCCCCATAACAGCAATCCGTGAGTAGCCATGCTCGACAAATTGACCCATCTCAAGCAGCTGGAGGCGGAAAGCATCCACATCATTCGTGAAGTGGCCGCCGAATTCGATAACCCGGTGATGCTCTATTCCATCGGTAAGGATTCAGCCGTGATGCTGCATCTGGCCCGCAAGGCATTCTTCCCAGGCAAACTGCCGTTTCCGGTGATGCACGTCGACACCCGCTGGAAATTCCAAGAGATGTACAGCTTTCGCGACAAGATGGTCAGCGAGATGGGCCTGGATCTGATCACCCACATCAACCCCGATGGTGTGGCGCAGGACATGAACCCCTTCACCTACGGCAGTGCCAAGCACACCGATGTGATGAAGACCGAAGGCCTCAAGCAGGCGCTGGACAAGTACGGTTTCGACGCCGCCTTCGGTGGCGCGCGCCGCGACGAAGAAAAGTCGCGCGCTAAAGAGCGCGTGTACTCCTTCCGCGACAGCAAGCACCGCTGGGACCCGAAGAACCAGCGCCCGGAGCTGTGGAACGTTTACAACGGCAAGGTCAAGAAGGGCGAGTCGATCCGCGTCTTCCCGCTGTCGAACTGGACCGAACTGGACATCTGGCAGTACATCTATCTGGAGCAGATTCCAATCGTGCCGCTGTACTTCGCTGCCGAGCGCGAAGTGATCGAGAAAAACGGCACGCTGATCATGATCGACGACGAGCGCATCCTCGAGCACCTGTCCGATGAAGAGAAGGCGCGCATCACCAAGAAGATGGTGCGTTTCCGTACCCTTGGCTGCTACCCGCTGACCGGCGCGGTGGAGTCCACGGCACTGACTTTGCCCGAAATCATCCAGGAGATGCTCCTGACCCGGACTTCCGAACGCCAGGGCCGCGTGATCGATCACGACGCCGCCGGGTCGATGGAAGAAAAGAAACGTCAGGGCTATTTCTGAGGATCGCGCACCATGAGTCACCAATCCGATTTGATCGGTCAGGACATTCTCGCTTACCTGGCCCAGCACGAGCGCAAGGAACTGCTGCGCTTTCTTACCTGTGGCAACGTCGACGACGGCAAGAGCACGCTGATCGGCCGTTTGCTGCATGATTCCAAGATGATCTACGAAGATCATCTGGAAGCCATCACCAAGGATTCGAAGAAAGTCGGTACCACCGGCGATGACATCGACCTGGCACTGCTGGTCGATGGCCTGCAGGCCGAGCGCGAGCAGGGCATCACCATCGATGTGGCTTACCGCTATTTTTCTACCGCCAAGCGCAAGTTCATCATCGCCGACACTCCCGGCCATGAGCAGTACACGCGCAACATGGCCACCGGCGCCTCGACGTGCGACCTGGCGATCATCCTGATCGACGCCCGTTACGGCGTGCAGACCCAGACCAAGCGCCACAGCTTCATCGCATCCTTGCTGGGCATCAAGCATATCGTCGTCGCGGTCAACAAGATGGACCTCAAGGACTTCGATCAGGGCGTGTTCGAGCAGATCAAGGCCGACTACCTGGCCTTCGCCGAGAAGATCGACCTGCGTCCGACCACCCTCGAGTTCGTGCCGATGTCGGCCCTCAAGGGCGACAACGTGGTCAACAAGTCCGAGCGCTCGCCCTGGTACACCGGCCAGTCGCTGATGGAAATTCTCGAGACCGTCGAAGTCGCTGGCGACCGCAACTTCGATGACCTGCGCTTCCCGGTGCAGTACGTCAACCGTCCGAACCTGAACTTCCGTGGCTTCGCCGGTACTCTGGCCAGCGGCATCGTGCGCAAGGGCGACGAGGTACTGGCCTTGCCGTCGGGCAAGAGCAGCCGGGTCAAATCCATCGTTACCTTCGAGGGTGAGCTGGAGCAGGCTGGTCCGGGCCAGGCCATCACTCTGACCCTGGAAGACGAGATCGACGTGTCGCGCGGCGACATGCTGGTGCATGCCGACAACCGTCCGCAGGTCACCGACAGCTTCGAGGCCATGCTGGTATGGATGGGCGAGGAGCCGATGCTGCCGGGCAAGAAATACGACATCAAACGCGCCACCAGTTACGTGCCGGGCTCGATCCCGAGCATCGTTCATCGCGTCGATGTGAACACCTTGGAGCAGGGCGCGGCCAGCGAGCTCAAACTCAACGAAATCGGCCGGGTCAAGGTGGCGCTGGATGCGCCGATCGCCCTGGATGGTTACGAATACAACCGCACCACGGGTGCCTTCATCATCATCGACCGCCTGACCAACGGTACCGTCGGTGCCGGCATGATCATCGCCGCTCCGGTCGCCCATGGTGGTGGTCAGCATGGCCGTCTGGCGCACGTGTCGACCGAGGAGCGTGCTTCGCGCTTCGGCCAGCAACCGGCCACCGTGCTGTTCACGGGCCTCTCCGGTGCCGGCAAGAGCACCCTGGCTTATGCCGTGGAGCGCAAGCTGTTCGACATGGGCCGCGCGGTGTACGTGCTCGATGGCCAGAATCTGCGCCACGATCTCAACAAGGGGCTGCCGCAGGATCGCGCAGGCCGCGCCGAGAACTGGCGTCGTGCCGCGCATGTGGCGCGTCAGTTCAACGAAGCCGGGATGATTGCCCTGGCCGCCTTCGTCGCCCCGGATGCAGAAGGGCGTGAGCAGGCCAAGCTGCTGATCGGTCGTGAGCGTGCGCTGACCGTTTATGTGCAGGCGTCGCCGCAGATTTGCGCCGAACGTGATCCGCAGGGGCTGTACGCGGCCGGTGGTGACAACATCCCAGGCGAGGGCTTCCCTTACGACGTGCCGCTGGATGCCGATCTGGTGATCGACACCCAGTCCCAGTCGGTCGACGAGGGCGTCAAGGCGGTGCTGGATCTGCTGCGTAGTGGCGGCGCGATCTAACATTCGCGATGCTGCATGGAGAGCCCCGCTTATTAGCGGGGCTCTTCGTTTGTGGGGTGTCTTTTGTAGGAGCGAATTCATTCGCGATATGGGCTTACGATGATCGGGAATGAATTCGCTCCTACCGTCCCGCGTAGCCCACAACCGCGCCCAATAAAAAGCCCCGCAATCGCGGGGCTCGGTGTTTCTGGCTGGCGGGTTACTTCTTCAGCCCGTAGCTCTCATCCAGCATGCCGGGGCCGTCGCTTTTCGGCGCGTAGTCCTTGGGCATTTCGTGGTTCTTCGGCGGGGTCAGGCGCTCGCGCTTCTCGCCTGTCTCGGTGCTATTCAGGGTGGCCAGCAGGCGTTGACGAGTCAGCTCGTCCAGGGCCAGGCGGTTGGCGCCGTCGGACAGGTGCTCCTGCACGTCCTGATAGCTCTGGGTGAGTTTCTTCACTAGGCTGGCGGTGGTGTTGAAGTGGGTCACCACTTCGCTCTGGTAGGCCTCGAAGCGTGCCTGCATTTCATCCATCTGCCGCTGCGTACGGCCCGGTGCAGCATTGGGGGCCAGGCGGGCGAGCAGAAAGCCCACGGCGATGCCGACCACCAGGGTCAGGGCGGGTATCAACCAGGCTGTAACGGTCTGTTCCACGAGTCCTTCCTCTCAAAACGGCTTTGCTTTACGTTAGCGGCTCGAACCTGCGCTGTATACGTTTACCTCGCAGGCAGTTTGCTAGACGAGTCGACCCGTTGCGGGGTCACGGAGTTCAGTGTTGCTCAGTCGCGAAATCCCTCTTTTCATTCAAGGCCCGGTGGGTCAACTCGAAGCCCTTCTGCTGGAAGTGCCGGACGCCCGAGGTGTGGCGCTGGTCTGCCATCCCAATCCGGTGCAGGGCGGTACCATGCTCAACAAGGTGGTGAGCACGCTGCAGCGCACCGGGCGTGACTGTGGTTATCACACATTGCGATTCAATTATCGCGGCGTCGGCGCCAGTGTCGGTAGCCATGACATGGGCACCGGCGAGGTCGACGACGCCGAAGCCGTCGCCGCCTGGCTCAAGGAGGAATACCCGAACCTGCCTGTCACGCTGCTGGGTTTCTCCTTCGGCGGCTTCGTCGCCGCAGCGCTGGGCGCGCGCCTGGAGGCGCAAGGCCAGGTACCGAGCAAGTTGTTCATGGTGGCGCCGGCGGTGCATCGTCTGACTGCCGAGGCACCGCCGGCCAGCCAGTGCCCGCTGGTGGTGATCCAGCCTGATGCCGACGAGGTGGTCGAGCCACAGGCCGTGTACGACTGGTCGGCCAATCTCGGGCGTGCCCACGAGCTGCTGAAAGTGGCAGAATGCGGTCACTTTTTTCACGGCAAGCTGACGGACTTGAAGGACATCCTTCTGCCGCGTTTATAAAAAACCGTCATTCCCGCGCAGGCGGGAACCCAGAGGGCCGCAGCACCTAGGCTCCCGCCTTCGCGGGAGTGACGGCAAATGAAGGCCTACCACGTCATTGCAGCAAGACAAGCGAATTACTATGACCACCCGTATCCTTACCGGTATCACCACCACCGGCACGCCGCACCTGGGCAATTATGCCGGCGCCATCCGTCCGGCCATCGTTGCCAGTCGCGACCCGCAGATGGACTCCTTCTACTTCCTCGCCGACTACCACGCGCTGATCAAGTGCGATGACCCGGCGCGCATCCAGCGTTCGCGTCTGGAAATCGCGGCCACCTGGCTGGCGCTTGGGCTGGATACCGACAAGGCGACCTTCTACCGCCAGTCCGACATCCCCGAGATTCCCGAGCTGTGCTGGCTGCTCACCTGCGTCGCCGGCAAGGGCCTGCTCAACCGTGCCCACGCTTACAAGGCTTCGGTGGACAAGAACGTTGAAGCTGGTGAGGACCCGGACGCCGGCGTGACCATGGGCCTGTTCAGCTACCCGGTGCTGATGGCCGCGGACATCCTGATGTTCAACGCGCAGAAGGTGCCGGTTGGTCGCGACCAGATTCAGCACGTGGAGATGGCGCGCGACATCGGCCAGCGCTTCAATCACCTGTTTGGCAAGGGCAAGGACCTGTTCGTCCTGCCCGAGGTGGTGATCGAGGAGGAAGTGGCGACGTTGCCAGGTCTCGATGGGCGCAAGATGAGCAAGAGCTACGACAACACCATCCCGCTGTTCGGCACTGCCAAGCAGCTCAAGGACGCCGTGGCGCGCATCGTCACCGACTCCAAGCTACCCGGCGAGCCGAAGGATGCCGAGGGTTCGCACCTGTTCACCCTGTACCAGGCCTTCGCCAGCCACGCGCAGCAGGCCGAATTCCGTGCCGAGCTGGAAGGCGGCCTGGCCTGGGGCGAGGCGAAGAATCGCCTGTACCAGCTGCTCGAAGACACCCTGGGCGAGGCGCGCGAGCGCTACAACGCGCTGATCGCTCGGCCGGCCGACCTGGAAGATATTCTCCTTGCCGGCGCCGCCAAGGCGCGCAAGATCGCCACGCCGTTCCTTGGCGAGCTGCGCGAGGCGGTGGGCCTGCGTTCGTTCCGCGAGCAGGTGCAAGTCGCTACTGGCGAGAAGAAGAAAGCCGCCAAGAGCGCCCGCTTCGTCAGCTTCCGCGATGAAGATGGCAGCTTCCGCTTCCGTCTGCTGGATGCCGATGGCGAGCAACTGCTGCTGTCGAAATCCTTCGCCGATGGCAAGTCGGCCGGAATGATCAATAAACGCCTGCAATCCGGCGAACCTCTGGATGTGCGCGTCGAAGGCCAGGTGTTCGCGGTATGGATCGATGGCGAGAGCGTGGCCAGCAGCCCCGAGTTCGCTGACGGTCAGGCGCTGGAAGATGCCATCGCCCGTCTGCGTGAGGCGTTAGCGCCGCAGGAGTGAGATGGCCGGTTCATACCGGGCGGCGGTTGCCGCCCACGGCAAGATTGCCAATCAACGGGGGCGTCGCTAAAGTGACGCCCCCGTTTTTACTTGCCCGGCTAACGAATCATGACCCCCTTAGAGCGTTATCAGGCCGATCTCAAGCGGCCCGACTTCTTCCATGATGCGGCCCAGGAAAATGCTGTCCGCCATCTGCAGCGTCTGTACGACGAGCTGATTGCGCGCGACCAGAGCAAATCCGGGTTGATGGGCAAGCTGTTCGGCAAGAAGCCGCAGGGGCCGGTCAAGGGCCTGTATTTCTGGGGTGGTGTCGGGCGCGGCAAGACCTACCTGGTCGACACCTTCTTCGATGCGCTGCCGTTCGAGCAGAAGATGCGCACGCACTTCCACCGCTTCATGAAGCGTGTGCACGAGGAGATGAAGACCCTCAAGGGCGAGAAAAACCCGCTGACCATCATCGGCAAGCGTTTCGCCGACGAGGCGCGGGTGATCTGCTTCGACGAGTTCTTCGTCAGCGACATCACCGATGCCATGATTCTCGCCACGCTGATGGAAGAGCTGTTCAAGAACGGCGTTTCCCTGGTGGCCACGTCCAACATTGTGCCGGACGGCCTGTACAAGGACGGCCTGCAGCGCGCGCGCTTCCTGCCGGCCATCGCCCTGCTCAAGCAGCACACCGACATCGTCAACGTCGACAGTGGCGTCGACTACCGTCTGCGCGCGCTGGAACAGGCTGAGCTGTTCCACTTCCCGCTCGGCCCAGCTGCCGAGGATAGTCTGCTGACCAGCTTCCGCAGCCTGTTGCCGGACTGCACCCACATGGTGGAGAACGAGGCGCTGATGATCGAGAACCGCGCGATCCACGCCGTGCGGGTCTGCGAAGACGTGGCCTGGTTCGAATTCCGTGAGCTGTGCGACGGCCCGCGCAGCCAGAATGACTACATCGAACTGGGCAAGATCTTCCATGCGGTGATCCTCGCCAACGTCGAGCAGATGAGCGTGGCCAAGGACGACATGGCGCGGCGCTTCATCAACCTGGTGGACGAGTTCTACGACCGTAACGTCAAACTGATCATCTCCGCGGAAGTGGAGCTCAAGGATCTCTACACCGGCGGTCGCCTGAGTTTCGAGTTCCAGCGCACGCTGAGCCGCCTGCTGGAAATGCAATCGCACGAATTCCTCTCGCGCCCACACCGGCCCTGACGGAAAGCGATATGAAAAAGGCGACCCACAAGGTCGCCTTTTTCATTGGTGCTACATGCCCGTAGGATGCGCCATGCGCACCAAGGCCCTGGATATTTGCGGCTTGTTCGGCGCACATGGCGCATCCTACGGGATGTCGGCGTCTGGCTTTGCTCGGGTAGAATGCGCGAATTCCGCTGGGGACTTTCATGTCTGACTCGCCGCCCGAATCTTCCTTGTCATCCCTGCCGATCGAGCAGTTGGTCGCATGCCATGAGTGCGATCTGTTGATGCGCAAGCCGGTGTTGCAGGATGGCGAGAGCGCCGAGTGCCCGCGTTGTGGTTATGAGTTGTTCAGCCACCGTCACCATGTGGTTCGGCGCAGCCTGGCCTTGGTGCTGACGGCTCTGCTGCTCTATGTCCCGGCCAACTTCCTGCCGATCATGCAACTCAACCTGCTGGGGCAGACCTCGCAGGACACCGTCTGGAGCGGTGTCATCGGGCTGTATGAAAGCGGTATGCAGGGCATCGCCGTGGTGGTGTTTCTATGCAGCATGGCAGTGCCATTGCTCAAGCTACTTTGTCAGTTGCTGGTGCTGCTCAGTATTCGCATCGACTTTGGCCGTAGCTACGGATTGTTGCTCTACCGGATCTACCATCACATGCGTGAGTGGGGAATGCTCGAGGTTTATCTGATGGGCATCCTGGTGGCGATGGTGAAACTCATGGATATGGCTGACCTGAGTCTTGGTCTTGGCCTGTTCTGTTTCATCGCGCTGTTGCTGGTGCAGGTCTGGCTGGAGGTCACCATGTCGCCGCATCAGATATGGGAAGCCTTGTCCGGGGAGGATATCCATGCGGGCGATTGAGGCTGGATTGCTGGTCTGTCATGAGTGTCATCAACTCAATCCAGCCGACACCGCGGCCAAGCACCAGTACTGCAGTCGTTGTGGTGGGCAGATTCATGTCCGTCGGCCCAACAGCCTGATCAGGACCTGGGCTTTGCTGCTGACGTCGGCGATTCTCTACATCCCTGCCAACCTGCTGCCGATCATGACGGTCAACAGCCTCGGTAAAGGTGAGCCCTCAACCATTATGGGGGGCGTTCTTGAGTTGATTCACTTCGGTATGCTGCCGATTGCTGCCGTGGTGTTCATCGCCAGCATTCTGGTGCCGACCTTCAAGTTGGTGGGCATTACCCTGTTGTTGTATTCGGTGCAGCGCCATCAACCGATGTCTGCCAAGCAACGGATCCTGATGTACCGCTTCATCGAGTGGATTGGCCGTTGGTCGATGCTGGATATATTCGTCATCGCCATTCTGGTGGCGATAGTGAATTTTGGCAGCCTGGCCAGTATCGAAGCTGGAGCTGGTGCCGCCGCCTTTGCCAGTGTGGTCATCCTGACCATGTTGGCTGCACTGACTTTCGACCCCCGCCTTATCTGGGATAACACGGAAACCGATCATGACTGACCTTCCTCTGGCCAAGACGCGTCCTGCTTCGAACTGGTCAGCCATCTGGGTTCTGCCACTTATTGCACTGCTGATTGGCGGCTGGTTGGCGTGGCGTGCATACAGCGACGCTGGCATTCAGGTCGAGCTTATATTCGCCAGCGGCGAGGGTATACAGGCCGGTAAGACCGAGCTGATGTACAAGGGCATGGCGGTGGGGAAGGTAACGGCCACCAGTCTTGATCAGAGCGGTAAGAATCGCGGCGTGGTCGCTCAGTTGGAGGTCAATAAGGAGCTTGAGCAGTATCTGCGTGAGGGCACTCGCTTTTGGCTGGTCAAACCCAACGTCAGTCTGGCCGGTATCAGCGGTCTGGAGACACTGGTTTCCGGTAACTACATTACCTTCAGCCCCGCTACTGAGGGGGAGCCGACCTATAGCTTTACCGCTTTGGCTCAGGAGCCCCCCATGGGGGACGATGTCCCGGGGTTGCATATCACGCTGAAGGCTGAGCGGCTTGGTTCGCTCAATCGTGACAGTCCGGTTTTTTATCGGCAGATCCAGGTTGGTCGAGTGAAGAGCTACATCCTCAGTGACGATCAGAACACCGTTGAGGTGAAGGTCTTCATCGAACCCGCTTATGCGCATCTGGTGCGCAAACATACGCGCTTCTGGAATGCCAGCGGGATCAGCGTCGATGCCGACCTCTCCGGGTTCAAACTGCGTAGTGAGTCATTGGCCAGCATCGTCGCTGGCGGTATCGCCTTTGCCACACCCGAGCATCGCAAGGACAGCCCGCCCACCGATCCAGCCCTGCCGTTTCGGCTTTATGAGGACTACGACGAGGCTCAGGCAGGTATCAAGATCGTCGTGAGACTCAGCGATTTTGACGGGTTGCAGGAAGGCCGAACGCCAGTCATGTACAAGGGCATCCAAGTCGGTTCGCTGAAAGCCATGAAGGTTGACCGTGACCTCAATAGCGCCACGGCCGAGCTGACGATCAATCCACTGGCCGAAGAGTACCTGGTGGAGGGCTCGGATTTCTGGGTGGTCAAACCCTCCATTTCGCTGGCTGGTATCACCGGCCTGGAGGCGTTGGTCAAAGGTAACTACATCGCTGTGCGGCCGGGAGAAAAGGGCAATCCGCCGGCACGCAACTTTGTCGCGCGGAGCAAGGCGCCGCCTTTGGATCTGGGGGCACCGGGACTGCATCTGGTGCTGTTCACCGATCAGCTCGGTTCTATCGAGGTCGGTAGTCCGGTGCTCTACAAGCAGCTCAAGGTGGGCTCGGTGCAGAGTTATCAACTGGCCCGCGACAACAGCCAAGTCGTGCTGGGCGTGCATATCGAGCCGGACTACGTACACCTGGTCAATACTTCCACGCGATTCTGGAATGCCAGCGGCATCACCCTCAAGGGTGGATTGTCTGGTGTCGAGGTCAAGAGCGAGTCGTTGCAGACTCTACTGGCGGGCGGTATCGCTTTCGAGACGCCTGACCTGCAGGCGGCGAGGTCGGATCGCCAAGTGCAGCGCTTCGCTTTACACGCTGATCGCGACAGTGCCTTGCAGTTGGGTCAGCAGATCACCATACGCGTGGCCGATGGCGATGGCCTGCAGCCGGGCACGCTGCTGCGCTACAAGGGGCTGGAGGTAGGCAAGGTCGAGAACCTTAGCCTGACCGATGACTTGCAGGCGGTGATGCTCAATGTGCGTATCACCCAGGCGGCGGAGCAGATCGCCCGTGAGGGCACGCAGTTCTGGGTGGTGAAGCCGGAGCTGAGTCTGACTCGTACCGCTAACCTCGGTACGCTGGTCAGCGGTCAGTATCTGGAGGTGCAGTTGTCGGCGCAGAAAGGCGCCCGCCGTACCGAGTTCACCGCCCTGACCAGTCCGCCGAACCAGGCTGTGCGCGAGGAAGGCTTGCGCCTGGTGCTGAGCGCGCCACGGCGGGGGTCGATCAAGCCAGGGGTGATCGTCAGCTACCGCGAGGTGCCGGTGGGCAAGGTGGTGGATTTCGAGTTGGGACCGACCTCGGATCGTGTTTTGATCCATGTGTTGATCGAGCCACGCTATGCGCCGCTGGTGCGTTCGGGCAGCCGCTTCTGGAATGCCAGTGGTATCGGTGTCGATGCTGGCCTGTTCAAGGGGCTGAAGGTGCGCACCGAGTCGCTGGAGGCCTTGATCGAGGGCGGTATTGCTTTCGCTACTCCGAACAATCCGGAGATGGGCGGACCGGCATTGCCGGGGCAGACGTTTGCACTGTTCGACGAGCCTGCTGACGGATGGCTGGATTGGGCGCCGAAGATCGTGTTGGAGCGATAAGACAATCATAGAAACGAAAGGGGCCGCAGTGAGCGGCCCCTTTCATTTTTGCGGCTATAAAAGCTCGCGGCTAAAGCGGAATGCCGCCCAGCTGCTCCTACACGTGCGTGGGTCGTAGGAGCGGCTTCAGCCGCGATGGGTCAGGCCAGCTCGGCAGTTTCCTCCTGCGCAGGCTCCTGGGCTTTGGCACTTTCGCGTGGCTTGATGAACTTCCAGTCCGCCTCGTCGATATAGATGCCGTTGGGGCCGCTGCCGCCTTCCAGGTCGATGGCCACGTGGGCCGAGACCTGCGGTTTCACCGAGGCAAGGATCGGCACGAAGCCGAGCTGCAGGCTGGTTTCGATCAGGGCCTGCTGGTTACGCTCGTCGATGTCCGCCGCCTCGTCGAGGTAGTAGGGCAGACGCACGCGTCCGGCCTGCTCACGATCCATCAGGTGCAGCAACAGGTACATATTGGTCAGCGCCTTGATGGTCATGGTGGTGCCGTTGGAGGCGGCACCATCGATGTCCGTGTGGATGATCGGCTGGCCATGCACCTTGGTGATCTCGAAAGCCAGTTCGAACAGATCCTTCAGGCCCAGCTGGTTGCCGTTGGCGGCGACCAAGCGTGACAGATAGTCCTTGGCCTCTTCGTTCTTCGCATCCTGATCGGCTGATTGCGACAGGTCGAACACCGACAGGGTCTCGCCCTCTTCGTACTGGCCAGCGCTGTGGATGATCTGATCGATATGGCGCAGGGCTTCCTTGTTCGGTGCCAGGACGATGCGGAAGCTTTGCAGGTTGGAGACCTGGCGCTTGTTGATCTCGCGGTTGAACAGCGCCAGTTGGTGCTCGAGGTTGTCGTAGTCGCTGCGGATATTGCGCAGGGTACGGGCGATATCGGTGACCGCCGCACGGCGCGCCTTGGCCAGGGTCAGGGCTTCGTCCTGGCGGTGAGCATAGGCGTTGACCAGCAGTTGCAGGCGACGCTCGACGTCGTCCTCGCTGTCGAACTTGGCAACGCCCTTCAGGCGTACCTGGGCGTAGAGCGCTTCGATCTGGCCGTCGATGCGCTGCAGCGCCTGCCAGGTGTCCTGGTAGTCGTTGAGCAGCGGCAGCAGGTTGTCCAGCGAGTCGTCCACCGGGTCCATGAACGGTGTGCCGAAGGGCAGGTCGGCTGGCAGCAACTGGCGACGGCGCAGGGCGTCTTCCAGGGTGCGCTCCTTGGCTTCCAGGTCGGCCAGTTGACGGCCGACCAGTTGCAGCTTGGCGGAGAGTTGCTGCACGCGCTCGGCGAAGGCATCGCTGGCACGCTTGAGTTCGTCCTGCGCGCCTTCCAGTTCGGCCAGGCGCTCCAGCTTCTGCGGTTCCTCGGCGGCCAGGGTCTGGCTCTTGCGGAAGTCTTCCAGGGCTTTCTGTGCATCGAGCACGGCCTGGTACAGCGTCTCAGCCTGGGCCTTGCTGGCGGCGCGGTCGGCGGCGACCGACTGCTGGGTCTTGAGCTGCTTGAGCTCGCGTTCCAGACGATCCTTCTGGTCGCGCAGGGCGGCGCGGTCGGCCAGGGCCTGCAGGGCGGGCGGTTCGATATGGCTGAGGTCGATGGACAGGCCCGGCACGGCGAAGGTGTCGCCCTTGAAGCGATCCAGCACGGCTTCGACGGCCTTGACCCAGTCGTCGCCGTCGGCCTTGATGCCTTTCTCGCCGAGCGGCAGGCTGAACAGCTGGCCGTTGAACAGGCGCATCAGGCGGTCGACGTCGGCCTGGCTGAACTCCTCACGCAGGCGCGAGTAGCTGTTGTTGTCGGCGTGGTCGAGCTGCTGCTTGACCGACTTGAGGCGTTTTCCCAGATCGCGCAGGCGCTCGTCCAGGTCTTCGCTGGAGAACTGCCGCGACTGTGCCAGGGCGCCGGCCAGTTCGTCGTGGGCATCCTTGGCGGCGAGCAATTGTTCTTCCAGCACCTTGGCGTTTTCCACCAGGGCGAAGCGGTTCCTCAGTACCGACAGCTCACCCAGCCAGCGCTGGATTTCGCTGATCTCACGCTCCAGGCGCATCAGCTCACTGGTGCCGCCACGCTGTTCGTTCTGCAGACCGTCCTGCTCGTTGCGGTAGTGTTCGGCCTGGATCACCAGCTCTTCCTTGCGTGCATCGGCATAGTCGTGCCAGGTGCCGAGCAGGTTGTCGAGCAGCGGCGAAAGGCGATGCAGCTTGCCGCGCAGCAGTTCGCGCTGGCCAACGCCGGCCGCCAGTGCCTCGATCTGCGGGCCGGCAGTCACCAGGGCCTGGTAGTCCTGCTCCATGCGGCGCACGTCGCGGAAGGCTTCCTCGGTGGCGGCGATATAGTCGACGCTGCCCGAGCGCAGGCTGTGCTCGAAGGCATCGAGGAACAACTGCTTCAATTTCGCCGCGGTGATCTCCCTCATATGGAGGAGGTTGATAA
Source organism: Pseudomonas sp. o96-267 (assembly GCF_003935465.1). Classification (NCBI taxonomy): domain Bacteria; kingdom Pseudomonadati; phylum Pseudomonadota; class Gammaproteobacteria; order Pseudomonadales; family Pseudomonadaceae; genus Pseudomonas; species Pseudomonas sp. o96-267. The sequence goes on along the minus strand of NZ_RHQP01000002.1, from coordinate 46,475 downwards.
ACAGAGCGCGGAAGGTCTTCAGGCTCTGCTCGCTGGTCGAGCGCAGCGGGATCAGGGTCAGATCCAGCGGGATGCTGGTGTGACCGCCGACCAGCAGGCGCCGCAGTTCGTCGGGCTTCAGCTCGTAGGCGGTGATGCCGGCCTGGCCGAGGTTCTTGAACAGCTCGCGCTGACGCAGGCAGGTGCCGTTGCTCTGGTAATGCTCCAGATCCAGCTCACCGGCGTAGGCGAAGAACTGGTGGCCGACGCCGCCGCCCGGGCCGCGACCGGCCACACCGATCACATGCGGGCCGTGGGGCAGGGCAACTTCGACGAGGATGTAGCTGGTGTCCGAGGCAAAGTAGAACTTGCGCGAGGCTTCCAGGCTGTACTTGCCGAAGCTCATGTCCGACATGCGCGCCAGGATCGGGAACTGCAGGGCGTTGATCGAGGCGGATTTGCCCAGGTTGTTGGCGCCGTAGACCGACAGCGGGTTTTCCAGCGGGAACAGGCCGAGGCTGTAGCCGGCGGTGTTCAACAGGGCGAAGCGGCGGATGCCGTAGCGTTCCTGGCTCATGCGTCCATCTCCTGTGCGGCGCGTTCTTCGGCCATGGCGCGGGCCAGGGCATCTTCCTCGGATTCTTCAGCGTCCACTGCTTCGAGCGGATCGGCGTCGCCGTCATCGTCCAGCAACACCGGCGCCGGCAACGGCAGGTCGCTGCTGTGCAGGCTGGCAGCCAGGTCGCGGTCGTGTTGCACCGACAGGCAGACGTCGAGGAAACGATGCATCGGCGGCAGGAAGCGGTACACGCCGTTGCTGTCCTCGGCGAAACCAAGCTGCACGAGACGGCGGATGATCTTGTCTTCCAGCTCCTCGAAGGTGGTCACCTCGGCCTGCAGGAACAGGTCGCGGTACTTCTCCAGCAGCGCCGGCAGCTCGTCACGGCCGATGCTGCCGCCGTCGAGTACGGAGAGCGGGTCGCGGCCCTGGTCGGCCAGGTGCTCGACGAGGATGAAGGTGAACAGCGCCAGGCGTTGGGCGGTCTTGTTAACCTGCGGGGCGACCTGCTCGGGCACGAAGTAGTAGAAGCCGCGCGGGTCGCACACCAGCTCGAAGCCGAGGGCGCGGAACAGTGCACGATACTGATCCTGCATGCTGGACAACTGGGCGTAGCACTCTGGCTCGCTGCGCGAGATGTGGTAGCCCTTGAACAGGTCGCGGAAGGCGGCCGCAAGCTGGGTCATTTCTTTTAGATCGATGTTCATACGCAAGTCATCTGACGAATGTGGGAGCGGGGGGGGGGGGGGGGGGGGGGCGGGGGGGCGCGCGGGGGGGGGGGGGGGGGGCGGGGCCAGAAAAACGGGGGGAGTCAACACGGGGGAGCCCCAGGGGGGGGCAACACCGAACGGCGCGGGGAGCACCGC